>VEFU01000009.1:7694-99278 GCA_007679095.1 Paenibacillus bovis | reverse complement strand
CAGATTCACGGTTATTTGTCGTTCCTATTTTTAATTGCCATTGCCTTTACTATAATATTTTCTTAGTTCGGGCTTACGTTATACCTGTGGATATATAGTTCTTTTCTAAAAAAAGACGAAGCAGCTCCATATAAAGCTGCTTCTACTCGTCCCTAAGTTCTATATATATAATTACTTTAAGTCCTTGAAGTTCACTTCTCTCTAGAATAAGACCACTCTGTTCACCAAAAGTGAGTTGTAATCTACGGTGAATATTTATCATCCCTGTCACTTCCGCTGTTTCAGCTGGATTGTTTATCCGTCGTTGTATTTCTTTCAACTGCTCATCCTTCAAATCATCATTATTATCTTCAATGATGATACAAATTGCTTGTTCATGATGCTCAAAGGTTACCCGTAATAGGCCATCCTCTACTTTATTTTCTAGACTATGCTCATATGCATTTTCGATAATTGGTTGAATAATGAGTCGCGGTACCTTAATATTCTCCATTTCCTTCGGTAACTCCTCAAATTCTACTTTTATCCTTCTAGAAAACCTCAATTCTTGTATACTAGTATACACACGTGAGTGCTTCACTTCTTCAGATAAGGAAACTAAATCATTCCCATTACGAGTAATGAAACGGAAGTATTCCCCAAGCATAATTGTAAATTGTTCAATCCGCTCCACATCCCCAATTTTTGCTAAGGAATTAAGAATAAAAAAGCTATTGTATAAAAAATGGGGATTAATTTGTGATTGTAATTGTTTTAGTTCTGATTTTTGCATCATCATTTTCTGCTTATAATCCTGATCTATCAATGTTCGAAGTCTCTTGATCATATTATTGTAGGACGAATAGAGATAACCGAACTCATCCTTTTTATCATGTTTTATCGGACTGTTTAACTCACCGGCGCCCATCCGCTTAAAACCTTGTATAAGTTGTACTAATGGTTTATGAATGATTCTATAGGTACTAAAATATACTAGCAGAATTGCAATAAGTGAAGATAATACAAACGACCAAGCCCATACAGAGAAAAAGCTTAATGGCTTTTCTAATGTTTTTTCAGGAACTAAAGTCATTATATTAACATTTAAATTATGGGAGTAATCTTGATAAATACGGAAATTTTCACCATTTATTTTCATCAATGACATTGCTGAATTTTTTTCCAGTATATCTGGCAAATCGTATTGAACACTGTTATATATACCATCGTTACTACTTAAAGCAAATACTCCCTTTTTTGAATACAAGATAGATCCACTACCAGGATATAAACTTAACTGTCGCAATGTTTCCTTAATATATTCGGTATCGAGTTCAAATTGTACGACAAACAATACTCCCCCTTTTTTTCCACCACTATAGCGAACATCCATTAAATATAATTTGTCTTTCATACTAATAATCTGCTGATTACTTATATTCAAATTCAAATAAGCGCTTCTAAACTCTGCCTCATCTAAATCATATACAGAATTAGTAGTAGAGAATGTTTTCGAGATCGGAGGAACATATACTTTTATATCTTTTATATATTTACTACTGTTTTTAATGGAATAAATTCGATGTAGCACATAGCTCATACTCTTTCTTCGTTCCACACTCGTGATAATATTCCATGAGACTGCTAGCTTTGTAAGTTCATTATCCTTTAAGAGCTGATATTTCTGGCGCTCCATCCAGTCAACACCACTATTAAAGTCATCGAGATAATAGGATAATTCTGTGTATGTAGCTCTTGAAATATTCTCACTAGCATTATTATAACTCCAATTGTACAAGTAAAAGCCTTGCAAAACGATTGGAATATTAACAAGCAAATATGTGATGACTAATCGAAAGAAGATAGACTTCCTCCATTGTATATTCGGTAACTTAAGCACGGCTTCCCCCCCGAGCCTCTGTGTATTTACTTATTATGTGTATACCATGCATTTACTTCTTTGGTAATTTGCTCCCCACCGAGCTTGTTCCACTTTTCTATAAAATTATCAAATTCATCTATTGGATTTCCTAAAATAATATCAAAATATGTTTCGTGTTGAAGGTCTACAAGGAAAGATTCACGTTCTAACATTGTAGCTGTAGGTGGCCCTGTAAATTTATCATATAAAAACTGGCCATTTTGTTCATATTGGTCTAGAATTGCAAAAGCGCCGTTCTCTCCATATGTTCTTTCCCATCCCCAAAAACTTTCCACGCTATCTTTTAGGTATTTCTCAACAAACGTTTGAATGTGCTTAGCTTGAATAGTTAACTGACTCATATCTCCATTTTTGCGTGCATAATCAATTTGTCGGAACGCCTCTAGATTTTTCCTAGCTGGATACGGCGATACAGGGGATAACTGCCATACAGGTAAAGGACTGCTATGATATGTATCAAATTCAGCTGTCTCTCCCCACACTTTTTCTAAGTATAAATTGATTAGTTTCACAATCACTTCTGGATGTTCAAACCCTTTTTTAACGGCAAAAAATTCTGACGTACTATATTTCAGTGGCACTTTCGCAGATTCCTTGGCACCAGAAACAATAGGAAATGCCTGCCATTCAGCCTGTTTATCAAACTTACGGCTTTCCTCTAAAAATGAAGAGCTGCCTTGTTCTCCATAAAACATTCCTAATTTGCCTTGTACCACCATTTCCTTCACATCTGTACCATTTTTATAATAAAACTCATTTTCAATTTCGCCGTTTTTATACATTTTCTGCAATTCTTGTAATGCAGCTTTCACTTCTGGTTGAATACCACCAAATACTAGTTTACCTGACTCATCCTCCACCCATAGACGTGGAAATGCATCAAACCCTGCCATAAATCCTTCCATATCTGCGATTGGATCCCATAAATAATTCGAAAGCATGAGCCCATACGTATCATCTTCTCCATTTTGGTCAGGGTCCTTCGTTGTAAACGCCTTAGATATTTTCAACAAATCATCGATGGTTCTAGGTGCTTCTAATCCAAGACTATCCAGCCAATCTGTTCGAATCCATATATAAGTAGCTTCTTCAATCGAGGATCCTGTGACAGGAATAGCCATTAAATTCCCTGCCATCGTCGCGAGATCAAATGCAGCATTACCTTCCTGACTAAATATCGCTTTCGTTAATGGTGTTGCGTATTCTTCATAAACTTGAGTTAAATCTTCAATTAAACCATCATTATATAAAATTCTTAACTGATCAGCATTTACTTTAATAATATCTGGTATTTCTCCAGAGGATATCGTATGGTTTAGCTTCAAGGCAAAAATCTCTCCACTTTCCACCCATTCATTGTTCATATGAACACCTAACACTTCTTCAAATAAGTTACTCCATCTATTATTATTAAGCGTTTCATCAGGAAGATTGTCTAAAAGACCTTGTAAACTATCCGTCAGTTCTCTCACAAAATGAACTTCAATAGGCGGGTTATATTTACGTAAACCTACTTCTGTATATACATGATCTTCCATACTAGTAGTTTCACTTTGTAATGCAGATTTTACATTGGACTCATTTTTGGAACAGCTTGTAATATTGATAATCATAAGTAGAGAAAGCAGACACACAAGTAATCGCTTCCAATTATGGATTTTCAATGATATCACCTACTTTATCCTCTTCATCATAGCAATTCTATTTAACTACGACAACAAATATTTTCATTTATTGACAATATTTGTACAACTCTATCATTTGATTCCTTTAAGTTTTCATATAGGCTAATTATCACTTGCTTCTGTAGGTACTTTGCTAGGATCCACGATTGCCCAGTATGCATACTTCGCCTGTAACCGTTCATCGAATAATAGTGGCCAATTATTTCGTGTGACAGGAAATGTACGTAACCATGTATTTAAGTCATCCTTTCCCCAGAAAATAACAGCTGACAGCTCATCTGAGTGCTTTTTAAATATATCAAAGATGTCTCTATATCGATTGGCTTGGGCGATTTGTAGATACTCCGGAAAAGTATCGTATTTCTGATTATCATTTAGATAAATACTCATATCCATTTCTGTAACTTCCTGTTCTACATCTAAATCTTTAAATTTCTCAATCATTTGATCAAGCTCTCTTACAGGAGGATAAAAGACGCCAATATGAGTTTGATGCCCAACCCCATGTATAGGCACCCCTTTATCTTTGAGTCGTTTTACTAGATCATATAAATAATCGCGCTTCTCCGGAATATGTGTATTGTAATCATTGATATAAAGAATTGCTTCAGGATCTGCTTCATGGGCAAATTCAAACGCCTTCTCGATATATTCTTCACCGGCGATTTGATACCATAAGCTATTCCGTAAACCATTTGGTAATCCATCAGCAGGTTCTAGTACTTCATTGACAACATCCCAAGCATAAATCTTCCCTTTGTATCGACCAACAACTGTCTCTATATGATGTTTCATACGTGCGTACAGCAATTCCTTACTTGCTAGATTTCCATCTTCATCGTAAAAAACCCAATTAGGAGTTTGTGAGTACCAAATTAATGTATGTCCGCGTAATGCTATGTCATTTTCTTCTGCGAACTCTACTATTCTATCGGATCTTGTAAAATTGAATTTTCCTTCTTGAGGCTCTGTTGCATCCCATTTCAATTCGTTCGCGGGAGTTATACTATTAAAATGTTTTTTTATTAACTGTGCATCTGGACCTTCCGTGTTATATATTTCATTTACACCGAGGGAAGTCCCTAAAATGAAATTGTCCTTGAATACATCTTGCAAAGAGGGGATATTTTCTTCAATCACAATCGGTCCTGGATCTTCAGGCTGCTCATCTAGTGGCTCCTCATTTTCTTCGTTTGAATCATTGTCGTTTGAAACATGGTCGTTGTTTGCGTCATTTTTATCGACCGCTTGTGGCTCCTTTGTGACCGGAATAGGATCATCTTTTTTATTTACTATCACCATGACTATCGTGAGGGCAACAATAAGGGGTAATGCTATCACTAACCATTTATATTTCTTAACGTATTCAAGCAAATTTTCAAACCTCCGATAAAGTAATTTTACTTAGGATACCATCACTTTGATTTGATAAAAACCGTTCAATGACTAGTATTTCCCCCTTCGAAATATAGCTTTTTTTAGGAACGAGTTTTACGTGGAAAGAACAACGATATGACTCGGTTTTATCTCTGCAGATTGTAGGTGAGTTCTTCCTAGAAAACGTGACGACGGACTTTGTCTCAACCGATTTATGGAGAGTTCAAGCTCAAATATGTCGAGAGAAGCTCTATCATGACCGATTCATGATGAGTTTCACACCTAATTCGCCGTGAGAAGCTCTGTCTCAACCAGTTTAAGGTGAATTTCACTTCCAATTCGTCGTGACGAACTCTATCATGACCAATTCATGTTGTCTTTTACCTCTAATTCGCCGTGAGAAGCTCTGTCTCAACTTGTTTAAGGCACGGGCTACTCCATATTCGTCGTGACGAGCTCTATCATGACCAATTCATGATGACTTTTGCCTCTAATTCGTCGTGAGAAGCTCTATCTCAACCAGTTTAAGGTGAATTTCACTTCCAATTCGTCGTGACGAACTCTATCATGACCGATTCTTTAAGAGGTGCACCTCAAATGCGTCGTGACAGGCTCTATCAAGACCGTTTATTGATGTGTTTCATCTCAAAATCGACTTGAGAAGCTCTGTCTCAACCTCTTTAAGGCACGAGCTACTTCATTTTCGTCGTGACAGGCACTATCAAGACAGTTTCATGATAAGCTTCATCTCAAATTCGACGTGAGAAGCTCTGTCTCAACCAATTTAAGGTGAATTTCACTTCCAATTCGTCGTGACGAACTCTATCATGACCGATTCTTTAAGAGGTGCACCTCAAATGCGTCGTGACAGGCTCTATCAAGACCGGTTCATAAAGAGTTTCACTTCTAACTCGTCATGACAAGCTCTATCTCAACCATTAACAGCCAATTCCCTATAAAAGTGGCTGTGAGAATCCAACACAACAAAAAAGCATGAGCATACTCCCGCATGCCCATGCTAAGCTAAACAATTCAATTATAGATAAGACTATCTTTATATTCTTGTGGAGTCATCCCTGTTGATTTTTTAAAGAACCTTGTGAAGGAGTGAGCTGCTTCGTAACCAACTTTTAAAGCTACTTCACGTACCTTTAAGTCCCCGTTACTCAGTAATTCTTTTGCCTTTGTAATACGACAGTTATCAATATACTCCGATATGTTCATCCCTTTTTCTTGTTTAAAAAACCTCGATAAATAGGAAGGGTTAAAATGGTGAACTTCCGCAAGTCTTACTAGAGATAAATCCTCATGTAAATGATCTTGAATAAATTCGCATATTTTTTCAGCGACTGTAGATGCTCTATCACGTTCATCCATGGATTTAATATCTAGGACGCGCTTTCCAATTTCCAATAAATAATGAAAACCGTCTGCAATTGTTTTATGCGCTTCTAGTCGCATTAGTTTTTCTAAATTATTTAACTGACCATGTAATCCCTTACGATTTATGTAGGTTAATAACATTAATGATAAAGAATAATAGATTTCATTTACTTTTTGAAAACTACATACATGATGTAAGGCATATTCTTTCATCTCTGTAAAACTATTAATAAACTCATCTTTTCTTCCGATTTCCAGATGTCCATTGAGTATCTCCACTTTCGACGCTAACCGTGTAGACTCTTTATTTTCCACATCAGTCGTTTGTGAGTATAAATCGATTTGTATGGAAGAAAGTCCATCGCCAATTTTCATTTGCTGCAATTCACGTAATCTTTCATACTGCAAGCTAACTTTAGACCAATTACTTTTAGACCCACTAATCGTAAATGATAGTTCGATACCAAGTGATTGTTGGCATGCTTCTTGAATTTGCTCTAATGTTCCTTCCAGATAGCGAATTAAGTGTTCATTAAATTTTTCATCGTTATCATCAGATGGTTGAAGGAACCACAACCAATCTCCCTTACGATCTACAATTGCTAGATGGTGAAGCTGATTACTCATAAACTGATCCCATATCACCCGTACGGATGTAAGCAGTTTTGCTTGCTCAGTATATGTAATTCCACTTGGATGCACAACTCGCCCAAGAACGAGGAAGACAGGTGCATTGGCATTTAAGTTAATATTTAACCGTTGGAAGTTTTCACTTAATTCCGTTTCTCGATCATGGAAAATCTGACTATCTTGAACGAAATAACGTAAATACTCCCCTTGTTCCATTTGTTCATACAATTCAAGTTGCTTTTGCGATTTTTCAATGATGTTGTTTATCCGATTATCTGTTTTTATCTCTTCTACCACGCTTAATACCGTTTCCGTAACTTTTGCATAGCCCTCTGTTTTTAAAAGATATTTTACATTTTTCATTTGAAAAGCTTCATAAGCATACTCAAATTCACTATAGCCTGTTAGAAAAATAATTTTACATCTTGGCCAATAGTTTAGGATTTCCTTCGATAATTCCAATCCACTCATTCCGGGCATTCTTATATCTGTTAAAACAATGTCGATTCTTGTTCTGGATAACCAACTTAATACTTCTTTTGCAGAAAAGGCCTTGTATATGTCTAGTTCCTCAGACTTCAATTGTGAAAATACCTCATACAAAGACTCTGTAATAATTTCTTCATCATCTACAATCAATAGTCTGTACATTATACCTTCTCCTTCTTTGTAATCTAGTAAATAGAATAATATTAATTATATTATACACTAGTTGGAAGCGGTTACTATATGTTTTTAGAATAAATTCAACATTTAGATAACGTGCATTTGTTTACTCTATTACCACATCTTTACTAACGAAAAAAAAATAGGAGAATTGGCACTCGTCATTCGTGACAATTCTCCTATTTAAATTAGCTACTATTTTCTCACTATTTTAGCGTTTATTATTAGGTTTATTCGTGAATTCCAACACACCTATGCGAGAAGTGTTTTGATATGATTGACCAGTTGCATCTTCCCATATAGAAACACTGTCTCTTGAACCATCATCATTTTGATCGTCATTCACTTGTACATCAAACCCTATAACCATTCCTTTTTTTGCGGCAAAATTAAGTTTTATTGCCGCTTCTACTACATAGCCATCATCTGTTAATCTCGTAACGGTTGTAAAGTTTTCAGATGATGCAGCACCACCATAACTTTGTTCATTATTAAAGTTAACGCGATACTGACCGTCATCACTTTCATATTCAGCAGTTTTACCATTGTTTTGGTCTACAAATATTTCGATAGAATCTTGTTCCCAAGGGTTTGGACTAGCTGTCGTTAAAGTTTTGTCATGGACTTCCGCATAAATATATAGGTATTCCTTATCCCATAAAGTCCTGACGTTCGCCCATGCCCCATTTGTACCTTCAATTTCTTTTCCAGTTTGAATGTTATAGGCTTTATCCCATACCTTGTCTTTTTTCCCATCTAGCACAGGAGTTCCAAATACCGCATTCGCAGTATTGATTGCAGCTTTCAAATTCAACTTTCCGTAGTTTTCTAGTTTATTTTCCTGATCATTTGTTGGATCATTCCAAGAAGCAATTTGATCTCCATCCACATCTGTAACACGGATATCAAAACGGATTTCTTGCCCAATAGCTAATTCTTCTTTTGAGATTTTAATTTCCGCTACATATCCGTCTTTACCTTCTTTTACCTTGTAGTGATGCTGATTCTTTCCTTTTCTATTAATCTTGTTATGCAGAATTCCATTTTCATCGTGTATAAAGATTTCTACTAGATCATTTTTGTTCACCGTCTTGTCTTTAACCTCTGTCCAAACATACAGATTCTCGTCATCCCATAACGTTTTAAAGGACACTGGGATATCGTCAGCTATATTAAAGGATTTAGCAGGTACTGTCTCCCAAACTAAATCTTTTTTTCCATCTATGTTTGGAGTTCCGAAGTTAGCATCTAGTTCTTGAATTGGTGCAGGCAGTTTTGTAGGATCTACTAATGCCCAGTAAGCTAATTTCGCTTGCATGCGCTCATCAAATAGTAATGGCCAGTTATTTCTAGTTACTGGGAATGTTCGTAACCATGTATTTAAATCATCTTTCCCCCAGAAAATAACTGCATCCAACTGATCAGAGTGCTTCTTAAATATGTCAAAAAGGTCCTTATATCGTAGTGCCTGTTCTACTTGAAGTTCATATGGGAATGTCTCATATGACTGCGAATCACTCGAATAAATACTCATATCCAGCTCTGTTATTTCTTGTCTAACACCTAAATCTCTAAATTTCTCTATCATCATATCCATTTCGTTCAAACTTGGATATGTGATACTAATATGATTTTGATGTCCGACACCGTGTACTGGAATCCCTTTATCCTTTAAACGCTTCACTAAATCATACATGGCATCACGTCTATCTGGAATATGTGTATTATAGTCATTAATATATAGAATCGCATCGGGGTCAGCAGCATGTGCATATTCAAATGCTTTCTCTATAAACTCCTCACCAGCAATTTGATACCAAAGACTATTACGCAAACCATTTGGCTGACGATCTCCAATCTCAATTACTTCATTGACGACATCCCATGCATAAATTTTACCTTTGTATCTCCCCATCACTGTTTCAATATGTCTTTTCATACGTTCATAAAGTAACTCTTTACTTGCAAGATTTCCTTCGTCATCATAAAAGACCCAGTTTGGTGTTTGAGAATGCCAAATTAATGTATGACCACGGACTGCAATTCCATTTTCTTCAGCAAATTCAACAATTTTATCGGATCCTGTGAAGTTAAACACACCTTCTTGAGGTTCTGTCGCATCCCATTTCAACTCATTACCTGGAGTTAAGCTATTATAATGTTTTTTCAGTAGTTGTGCATCCGGGCCATTTGGATCCTCTACTTCATTTGAAAGTATTGCTGCACCTAATTTGAAATGGTCTGCAAATACATCTTTTAAAGATGGAATATCATCTTCAATCACGATTGGCTCAGGAGCTGGTACTTCTTGAATGACAATATCATCTAAATAAAATTCTAATTCCGGTTCATCAAATGCTTCAAAATAAACGGAGATACGTTCCACAGGATGTTTAAGCGTATATTCACCAGAAATCAACACCCATGTATCATCACTAGCTGTTTTACCATTTACGTGTTCATAATGTGCTGTGCCATCCGTATGCCTTTCAATTAACACAGAAACGCCTGAGCTAGGCATCCCTTCAGGTAATCGTGCCCATGCAGATAGCGAATATGTTTTACCTACTTCCATAAAATCAGTTACATCTATCGTTGTTCCATTCCAAGCATCTACTCTTCCTGATACGTGAAGCCCGTAATCACCACTATACGCGGCATCAGCAGTAGGAGTTAATATAACACTTCCACCTCTTGCACCCCAACCTTGCGTTGTTCCATCTTCAAAATCAAACTTTAGTTGTGGTAATGATTCTTCCTCTGTTTCTGCAAAGCTCATCATGCTCGGCGGAATTAATAGGTTAGCAACTAGCAGTAAGGTTAATAAAATACTAAATCTTTTGCCCATTTTACATCCTCCTAATCAATTATTAAAAGCAAAGATTTAAACACGCCTACTGTCTTTCATTTTGTATATATCTCAAATGCATATTAGTAAGTTTTTATAGAAGATTGTCTTTGTTTGACTCATCTGTCTATACATATTGCTTGGTTCATATTGTATCCCTAAGGTTTTCTAACGATTGTATCCGTTTCCATTTGTTAATACGAGTACACCGAGACGAGAAGTGTTTTGATATGATTGACCAGTTGCATCTTCCCATATAGAAACACTATCTCTTGAGCCATCATCATTTTGATCGTCATTCACTTGTACATCAAAACCTACAGCAATTCCTTTTTTCGCTGCAAAATTAAGTTTGATTGCTGCTTCCACTACGTAACCATCATCTGTTAATCTCGTAAATGTCGTAAAGTTGTCTGATGACGCTGCTCCACCATAACTCTGTTCATTGTTAAAATTGACACGGTACTGGCCGTCATCACTTTCATATCCAGCAGTTTTGCCATTATTTTGATCTACAAATATTTCGATAGAGTCTTGTTCCCAAACGTTTGCGCTAGCATTCGTTAAGGTTTGATCATGGACTTCCGCATATATATATAGGTGTTCTTTATCCCACAAAGTACGCACATTTGCCCATGCTCCATTTGTACCCTCAATTACTTTTTCAGTACGAATGCTAACCGCTTTATCCCATACCTTATCTTTTTCCCCGTCCAAAATAGGTGTACCAAATACTGCAGTGGCTGTATTGATTGCGTCTTTTAAATTCAATTTCCCAAAACTCTCATGATTGTCTTCTTGGTTATTTTTTTTATCATTCCAAGACACGATTCTGTTTTCATTCACATCTGTAACACGAATATCAAAACGGATTTCTTGGCCAATAGCTAATTGTGCACTTGGTATTTTGATTTCTGCTACATATCCGTCTTTTCCTTCTTTCACCTTGTAATGAGACTCATTTTTTCCTTTTCTATTAATCTTGTAATGCTGAATTCCGTTTTCATCGTGCAAAAAGATTTCTACTAAATCATTTTTGTTTACTGTGCTGTCTTTAACCTCTGCCCATACATATAGATTCTCATCATCCCATAAGGTTTTGAATGATACAGGCATATCGGCTACAGAAAATGGAGTTGCAGGTACTGTCTCCCAAACTACATCTTTCTTTCCATCTATGTTGGGACTACCGAAGTTAGTAGAAGTTTCTCTAATCATTTTAAGGACAGATAGAATGCTATAAAAGGCTGGCTTAGGCTGTAGTTTCCCATCAAATAAGCGACTATACTGTTTATCATCCGTATAAAATAAATATTCGTCCATTACTCCAAATACTGTTACACTCGTGATGTTTGCAGGACCTCCGTTTTTCACATGGAGTGACATCAATACTTCAAATAATTCTTTATATCTGTCTGCCTGCCTTTGCATCGATGCCTCATCTTTATCATCGCTGCTAATTGTTAATTCTGTCAGATGTAACTCTAAGCCTAGTTCACTAAACTTTTCTAGAGCAGCTTTTACATTATCATAACCTGAAGTGATTGCAGGATAGGAAAGACCCATATAACTTTGCATACCAATCCCATCAATTAAACCTTTTTCCTTCAGTGAAGCTACTAACCCATAAATACTATCCGTTTTCTTTGGCTGAAAAGTGTTGTAGTCATTATAGAATAACTTAACATCTTCATCCGCATACTTTCTAGCATATTGAAATGATTTTTCAATATAATCTGTACCAATAATTTTGTACCATAAGTTATCTTCGTCATTTCCATATTTCGTCCGTATATGGAAACCTGTTTCTGTCTCATAATGACCTTCCACTATTTCGACTGCTTCATTTACAACATCCCAGCTATAAATGACTCCTGGATATTCTGTTTGCATAAACTCGAGAACCTGTTTTATATAGTTCTCTAGGCGATGTAACATCGTTTCACGATCCACAAATTCTCCTTCTGATTTATATCCTTCTCGGAAGAACCAGTCTGGTGTTTGGGCATGCCAAACTAATACATGGCCTCGCATTTGAATGCCATTCTCCTTTGCAAATTCGAGCCCGGCAATAACACTATCATAATTAACGGCTGGGTTTTCATTTCCATTCTCGTAGTTTGCAATACTTTCTTGTTGATTAAGAAGGTAGGATGGTTTCATTAAGTTTGTGTAAGTAACACTATTAAATTGGTGTTTTATGATTTCGCTCATTGCTGCTGACTGAACTGTATCATTAGAAGGGGAACTCCCATTTAAACCAACACCAAATTTAAAATAATCCTTAAATTCATCCTTAAGTGAAGGACCTGTAACTGCATCGGTAATATTAAAACCGTCCACTACAATAGCTCCTTCTGGAAATTCTTCCTCTGGAATTTCCTCCACTTCCTTTTCTTCTATTAAAATATCGTCTACATAAAACTCTAGTTCTGGGTTTGCATAAGCCTCAAGGTAAAGCGCAATACGTTCGACTGGGTTATTAAGTGTATATTCTCCAGTGAACTCTACCCATTCACTATCACTAACATTAATGGATCCTACTGTTTCGTAATGAGCAGTTCCATCTGTCACTCTTTCTACTTTTATCGACACTTCGGATCGTTCGATTCCCTCAGGTAAACGAATCCAACCCGATACGATATAAGTCTTTTCTTGCTCCATGAAGGTAGTTAAATTATAAGTAGGTCCATGCCATCCACTCGTTCGTCCTGAAACATGAAGTCCATAATCTCCCGAGTACGCAGCATCCGCTGTAGGTGTTAATACTTCAATACCACCTCTTCCACCCCAACCTTGTGTTGTTCCGTCTTCAAAATCAAACCGCAGTTGTGGTAATGGTTCTTCTTCTGATTCCGCAAAGGCCATCATGTTCGGTGGAATTAATAGGTTCGCAACTAGAAGTAATGTTAATAACATGCTAAATCTTTTTCCCAAGTTAACAGCCTCCTATTTCAAATATTGGAAAATACGAATGTTCACCTACCTTCATATGAAATGAGTAGTTTACTAAGCAAATGGGTATTATGTACCACCCTGAAATAAGAATAAATACCCATTAATGTAAACTAATTCCATTTTATCGTATATTCCAACTTTTATGTACCCGAGCAAATATAGGAAATAGACCTACAAATTACAGGACTTTTCGTGTTGTATAAAAAAAGAAAGCAAGAAGTGAAATCTCTCACTCTTACTTTCAGACAATCTATGACGCATCTATTTTTTTCTTTGCTTCATTTGGATTGACGATGATAATCTTCCCGTCTTCTATTTCCATCCTTACTTTATTGGAACCTTTTACTCCTATTGCTTCTAAGTAATCCTCCGGCACCTGGATTCTTCGTGCACTATCGAGGACGCTTAATTCCACATGTGTATCATCATCTTCGCCTTGTTCTTCTTCTAGTTCCATGTCTAAATAAGCGGAACGACGTAATATTTCACTTGACGTTTTCCCATCCCGAATTGCAACAACACGATCCATCTTTCTTGTTAGCTGCGTATCGTGGGTAACAATGACGATCGTTACACCTAATTCACGGTTTAAATTACGTAAAACATCTAGAATAATATCCGCTGTTTTTGTATCAACACTACCTGTCGGCTCATCCGCAAGAATAAGACTTGGGTTGTTTGCAAGCGAAATTGCAATTGCGACACGTTGCTGTTCCCCACCTGATAAGGAATGGAGCTTATTATTAATACGATGCCCCATTCCTACCATTTCCAGTAATTCTTTGGCACGTTCGCGTTTATGTTTGCCTTTAATTAACATTGGAAGTTCCACATTTTCTACAGCGGTTAAGTAAGGAATTAAGTTGCGAGCATTGTTTTGCCATACAAATCCGACTGTTTCCAGCTTATACTTCACCAAATCTTTATCCGAAAGGCGCAGTAAATCCTTCCCATCTACAATCAATTTACCTGCGGTTGGACGGTCCAGTCCACCTAGCATATTCAATAAGGTGGACTTTCCGCTCCCAGAGTTTCCGATAATGCCCATCATTTCCCCTTTTTCCACTTGAAGATCAAGTCCTTGAAGGGCGATGACCTCATTATCATCATCAATTTTATATATTTTCATTAAGTTTTGGCAATCTATCATATTAATCCTCACCTAGCTTAATCGCTTGATCTATTTTTATGCTTCTTAAGAAGCCAATTAGTATGGAACTACCAAGAACAAGCATTATTATTACGAACATGTATATCTTCATTTCATCACTTGCATCTGATATAACGGCAAATGGAGGCATCATTTCCTGGACGTTAAAGGATAGTTTAAATAATGGTACGTAAAGTAGGCTTGTAATACTTCCTATCGTCACACCTAACATACAGGCAATTCCTGAGGTAAGTACTTGTTCCGAAACTAATATACTAATAAGTTTCGGCATCGGAATTCCCATTGCCCGGTATATACCATATTGTAATGTTCTGGATTTAATCGTGAGAATCCAATATAAAATAAATCCGATAAAGGAAATCATTAAGGATATTAGGAATCCAAGCGTCATTGTTCCATTTAACCCTAATAATAGTGCACTATTTTTCAAGTCAATTAATCTTGGATACATATCATCAATGGAATATATCGGTAATCCTTTATCCGTAATACTTTCATAGAATTGCTCGCGTGTAACATCTGGTTTTAACTTCATCCACACATCATATGGTTCAAGACTTATCATATTTTGAATGTATGGAAGATTAGCTACAACTAAGGCTGCGTTATTATTGGATTCCGGCACTTTCTTAAGAGGATTAAATGTCGGCCAGTAATCCACTATGCCATATACCACAAAATCTGCCCCGTCTAATCCATCCCAACGAAGTTTAATATAGTCGCCTTCTTTTGCATTTAATGAACGAGCTACTTCCCGCGAAATAATGACGGCACTTGGTTCTTTTGCTAACAGATTTAAATACTCATACCAATGGTGCTGTAACAATGAATCTTTGAACCAATTCACTTCACCAAAATCCTTTGATTCAATTCCCATTAAGGAAGCGTAACTCATCGTTCTGTTATTGGAAAGCATAGTGACGGTCACACCTTCCTTTTGAAACACCTTTGCCGTTTGTTCAACTTCAGGTATTTGTGTAAATGGCTCAAAGGATGGCTCTGTGTATACAACACGTTCTGAAATAGCATTGTTTTGTTGCCCTTGTTGTCCTGGTTGACCACCTGCATACATCGACGGTGGTGCAGTACTTTTCCAGCGCACACTTACTTTTACATCTGCTCCATACTCATAATAAATTTGTTCTTCTAGATTACTATTAATCGTTCGTGCTGCACTTGCACTAAAAACGCCAATACCAATGGTCATAATTAAAAACAACATTAAGAATTGATATTGTCTTGCAGATCTACTTACTTGTAGGAATGTACTATAAAGAGAGACTGGCCAAAATTTTGCACCTAATTTATAAATAAGCATTAATACGAATGGATAGATTCGTAAGATAATTAATCCCAGACCAATAATAAATAACGCCGGAATAAAGAATAAAATAGGATCAATCATTAAGTCAGATGGATTACCATTAATCGCTAATAAATCCTGTTGTCTGCGATTAAAATTCATTAATCCATATATAGAAATACCAAACAATAACAATTCAAACGTAACCGTATACCAATTTTGCTTCCCAAATTTTCGTGCGGATTCTTGTTTATGACTTACAATACTTTGACCTGATGCTCGGTATACTGGAATCATAATCATCACGATCGATGCAAGCAATGCAAAAAATGCATATAGGTAGGCTTTTGAAGTCAATTCAATTGGCAGTGATGAACGTTGCACAAACTCTAAGAAACCATTGGAAGCACCGAGAACTTTACAAAGCTGTAACCCTAAATATGGTCCGATAAAAAAGGCTAGTATACTTAGCGTTAATATTTCAATAAAATAAATGCCAAGTATTTGCCAACGACTCGCTCCACGACTCGCTAACACGGATATCTCTGTCAGCTGTCTATCAATGATTAGTTTTGAAATCATATATAAATAGACAGCAAGCATAATTAAGACAGGAACATTTAACGACCATAGCATAATCGTTAACTGCTCACCTTTGTTTGCGTACGAACGAAGAATATCTTTTATCGGAAATCGGAAAAGAACGGAATCATTTTTTACCTGATTAATTTCCGAACGGAGTCGACTTTCCAACCCGAGCATTCTCGGAATATCATCTTCTTTTATTTCATAATAGTCAAAAGCCGTTCTAAATTGACTAATTCCAAGTAACTTCTCATTCTCGTCCATGATGACTTTACGGAATAAATCCTCATGTAAAATAAAATCTTCCGAATAATTGTCTTCCAGCATCGACCAATATGGGCTATCACCGACTGGTTGAAAAACACCTACTGGTTTTATATGAAATTGCACATCTTTTTCTTGTAAATAAAATTCGGTTCCTAGCACTATTTCTCTCTTTTTCAATGCTGCCTCGGAAACTAGTACTTCGAAAATTCCATCCACAGGTTCTGGTTCCGGATATTTTCCGTCAATTAGATTAATATGATCTTCTAGGTTTGTAAGTGTGAGTAGTTTTCCGGCTTGTGGTGGTTTCGCCTGTCGCTCCTCCACATAACTTACCTTAAATGGAGAAGTTGCTAGTGTATCTACTTCTGTGATAATCGGCAAACCAACTTCTTGAATAATATCCTTTTTTACTTTCTCTATATCTTGTAATGTTTCCCCACCATTTTTAATATTGGCGAATGTATCCGTGAACGTAAATTCTCCGGGAAACTGATTCGTCCTAATTTGGTAATCTTCTAACTCTGAAATCAACATTTTCTGCAAAATACTGGAAGTATATGTGGGGATACTCGACACTAATGAGACTGTAATAATCAAACCAAGGAAAAGACTACCCGTTAGCCACCGATTATTCAGCATTTTGCGAAAAATCAACTTAAAAATTGCCACGGTTCTCTCCTCCTACTTAATAATGACAACGTCTCCTTCTTCCAGTCCCTTCAAAACTTCCACCTCAGTACCAGAGATAATTCCTACTTCAATATCTACTTCTCGTTTCGTATTATCTTTCAGAACTTGCACATAGTTACGTCCATTTGAAGTACGCAAAGTAGACTTCGGAATAATTAAGGTATCCTCTTCTTTTGCAGTAATAATTTCCATTCGATTGACGGAACCTACTGTAGCAGCTTCTGGTAATTCATCAAATCCAATTACAACTGTTTTACCATAGTGGTCCGGGTTTTGTTGAAAAATATCATCTGGAATATCAATTGGTGTTTGGATCACTTTACCAGTTGTTTTCTCCCCGTTCACCTCTACTGTTGCTTCCATCCCTATTTTCACATCTACTACATCTGCAGGTGATATCGCTGTATATTGGAGATGAAGATTCTTAATATCGGCTACTTGAACTAGTACCTGGTATGCTCCAACATACTGACCTTGTTGTATATCGGTTGCAAAGTTAACAGTCCCATCTATAGGTGAAGTTATTTTTGAAGCAGCCAATTGATCATACATCAAATTTAATCGATTCTTAATCCCTTGAATATCTAATTTCGCTATCTCAATTCCAACCTTATCTGGATGTTCAGATTCTCGCATTTGTTTTAAACGTAATTCTGCTTTCTTTAAGTCTAATTCTACTTGGCTAATATCAAACTCTAAATTTCCCGTTTGTAGTTTTACAAGTAATTGACCTTTTTTCACTGTATCTCCTCTCGTAACATAGACCTCTTCTAATCTACCCCCATCATTAGAATAGAACAGATCATGTTGCTTCTCGGATACAAATGAGCCAGCCCCATTTACACTTTTCACCAATTCACCGCGTGTAACAACAGCTGTTTCATAATCCAGTTCAGGTGGTTCTGATAAAGGTGGTGCTAAAACAGGCTCCTCCTTCGGTAGAAAGGAACAACCTCCAAGAATCGTCCCGAATACAATTGCAAGCCAAATAAGTGCATATCTCTTATATAATATTTTCTTTTTTTTGATAGGCAATTTTCTTATCCTCCAATATATAAACATGGTCTAGAATTTCTAAGATGCCTGGGTCATGTGTTGTCATAATAATGGTTGTCGAAGTTCTCTTCACTAACTCCTGAAATGCATGAATGATGCGAAAAGCCATTTTACTATCTAATTCAGCAGTAGGCTCATCCGCTAATATTAACTTCGGTTTTACTGCTACTGCTCGAGCAATAGCAACTCTTTGTTGTTCTCCACCAGATAACTCAAAAGGTCGGTGTTTTTTTCGTTTCGTTAAGCCTACAAGTTCCAACGACTCTTCAATATTTTCTTGCCATTCTGACCGTGGAACCCCTGCAATTCGCAAGCCAAACTCTACATTTTCTTCTACAGACATTAATGGCACTAATCCATAGGATTGGAATACAAATCCCATTTCTGTTCTCCGTATTTCTGATCGTTGTTTCTCACTTAACTTATTTAAATGTTTATCTTTAAAATAAATATCACCACTAGTCGGCTTATCTAAAGCACCTAACAAGTTCAATAATGTAGTTTTACCGGATCCAGATCTACCTCTTAAAGCAATAAGTTGATTTTCTTGAACGGTTAAATCAATCCCTTCCAGAACTTCTACTTTCTTACTCCCTTGGTTAAATGACTTAACTACGTTTTCCACTTGAATAATTGTTTCCATCTTTCACACCCTTTGAGATAAAATTTCAGGGATGTCTCAAAGGAGGGGGGAGAACCCCTTTTGAAACATCCCCTACTTTATCGATAATTAGGATTATATGCTTGTAATTTTATAGAACGATTCTTTCGGCTGATGGTTTTCATCAAACACGAAAGGCCAATTTTTTCTTCCTCTTACCGGGAAGCCATCTAACCATGTATAGTCATCTGCGGCACCCCAGAACGTAACACAGGAAATTACGTCTTTATATTCCCTAAAGATACGGAAGAATTGATCATAACGCTCCGCTTGCTTCTCCATCATTTCTGCTGTAGGAGCCTTTAAATCTGTGCGTTTATCATCAAAGTTAAAGACAGAAACATCCATTTCGGTTACATGGATTTGCAGACCTAATGATGCATAACGTTCAATTGCTTGACGTATATCATCAAGATTAGGATGGAAGTTACTCCAATGTGCTTGCATGCCAATTCCATGTATCGGCACGCCTCTTTCTACTAATCCTTTTGCTAACGCATAGATTTTTTCTCGTTTGACAGGACTTGATTCATTATAGTCATTGTAAAAAAGAATCGCATCTGGATCTGCTAAATGTGCATATTCAAAAGCTTTATCGATGAAATCTTCTCCAGCTATTTCTAACCATTTTGAATCTCGTAAGATATTTTCGCCACTATCATTTACCGCTTCGTTGACAACATCCCAGCAATAAATTTGCCCTTTATATCTACCAACTACGGTATCAATATGATTCTTCATGCGACTTAATAGTGTCTCTCTATCTGTCAAACTGCCATCTTTATTCGTAAATAACCAATCGGAAGTTTGGTTATGCCACACAAGTGTATGACCACGTACTTCTTTGTTATGTTCTTTGGCAAAGTTCATAATTTCGTCTGCTTTTTCAAACGTGAACTTTCCTTCCTCTGGTTCCAAGCTGCCAAATTTCATTTCATTTTCAGCAGTTATACTACTAAAATGCGTATTAATTAAATCCTTTGATGTTTTAATTGTATATGGATTTACTGCTGCACCTATATGAAAGTAATCCTCATATAATTTATACAGGGATGGAATCTCGTTACTCATCTATTTTCCTCCTCTATTCCTCATCAGGATAAGGCTTGTAATCTAGCATTTTTATCGTTCCATCTTCGTTATATTGAAGTTCCGTATATTTCACACTACGTTTATGGTTTACCCCACCTGATAGGGAGCTATCATGATAGAATAAATACCATTTCCCTTTAAACTCAACGATAGAATGATGTGTTGTCCAACCTACTACAGGTGGCAAAATACGTCCTTTATACACGAACGGGCCTGTTGGACTTTTACTCATGGCGTATACAAGATAGTGCGTGTTCCCAGTAGAGTAAGATAAGTAGTAATATCCGTTATACTTATGCACCCATGGTCCTTCGAAAAATCTTCTCTCTTCATCACCAGCAAGCAATGGGTTGCCGTCTTCGTCGACAATTGAAATTTCCTGTGGTTCACTTTTAAAAGTAAGCATATCGTCTGTCAACTCAGCAACAATTGGGCCTAATGCAGGTGCATCTTCTGCTGGACCTTCTGCATCCGCAACAAAGGATCCTGTTTGCCATTTTTCTAACTGGCCACCCCATAAACCACCGAAATACATATAAGCTCTATTATCGTCATCGACTAAAACTGCTGGATCAATACTAAAGCTACCAGGTATATAGTTTTCCTCTGGAGTGAATGGACCTGCAGGATTATCAGCAGTTGCAACACCAATTCGGAAAATATTATCTTTATCACGTGCTGGGAAATAGAAATAATACTTACCATTTTTATAGGCTGCATCTGGTGCCCACATTTGTTTCGTCGCCCATGGAACGTCTTTCACATGAAGCACTTCTCCGTGATCAACTACCGGTGCCCCAATATCATCCATAGAAAGCACATGATAATCTTCCATCTTATACTGATCACCATTGTCATTGGACGGACCATCATGATCTAAATCATGAGAAGGATAAATGTACAATTTCCCTTCAAACACATGGGCAGATGGATCTGCTGTATAAATATGTTCTACAATTGGATGATTTGGTTTTGTTGCATTTGTTGCTTTTACCATCTTTTGATTCTCCTTATCTATTATGTTCTGTAAGTGTTTCCAAAATGTTGTAACAAAAGTTATCCATACTCTTGCAAAATATGGTGCCCCCTAAGGAGCTTATATTTATTTTAACGTAGGTAAGTGTGGATAGTTACCCTAGAAAGTATAGAGAAGTACCGTTGATATTTAATAACATAGCTCCAAATCTAGTATTTTTTGCAAAATAAGGCATCGATTGAGAAAAATATTAGAACAGTACTTAAGACCAGTCAGAATTTCCACTTGGCCATGTTTTATTATGAATTGGTTGTAAAATCTTTAAAACTTCCTTCAGTAGATTCTCGTCTATCGGTTCCTCTGCCCAAGCAATATTGTTCCTTATGTTTTCAACACTGGCTGTACTTACTAATGTTGTAGGAATGAGTTCATTTTGCACAGCAAATTGGATTGCTAGTTTCGATATATTCATACCATTTTCTGCACAAAATGCAGCTGCCTTTTTACAAACTGAACGAATTTCATCATCTGCAGGATGCCAGTCAGGAACAGGTCTTGTACTTAATAGTCCCATTGACAAAGGGGAAGCATTCATTAATCCTATTTGCCTTTTATGTAAAAGAGGGATGAGAGATAACAAGGATGTATCGTTTAAAGAATAATGACAATACGATAAAATCACATCCAAGTCTACTTCCTGAAGTGTTTTTTCGAATACCGTTAACGGCAATCCGGAGACACCAAAGAAGCGAATCTTTCCTTCCTGTTTCAATTGTTGTAAAGCAGGAATACCTTCTTCTAAAACTTGTGTGTAGGAGCCAAACTCAATATCGTGAAGCAGTAGGATATCTACATAATCAGTGCCTAATCTCGATAAGCTCTCGTCGATACTCGCGAATATTCTTTGTTTGGAGAAATCAAATTGGTTCTCTCCATAACGCCCTGCTTTTGTCGACAAAATATATTTATCTCTCGGGATTTCTTTCAGTGCTTTCCCAAGTACTGTCTCTGCCTTTGTCAGTCCGTAATATGGTGATACGTCGATTAGATTGATGCCATGGTCAATAGCAGTATGGACCGTTTTAATTCCTTCTGCTTCATTAATATCTCGAAATACTGATCCTAAAGAGGATGCTCCGTAGCTAAGGGTGGATACTTCTAATCCGGTATTTCCTAATTGTCTATATTTCACTGTAAGTCCTCCATTTGTTTCTTCATATGTATATTTTAATGTAGTTATGATTGCATAGTTACCCTATGGATTATAGATACTTTTATTGTGTCACAAAACAGTTTACTAGAATGTTATTCTATATTGTTGATTTCCGCTGCAGGTGGACGCTTTCCGCGGGGCGAGCGGTGAGCCGCTTCAGTCGCTTGCGCTCCTTTTAGTGTCTCACCTGCACGCTAGTCCCGCAGGAGTCGCCACCTTCCGCTTCAATCAACGGGGACTGCTTATTGATAAGATCACCCTAAAAAAAAATTAACTCATACCCTTTTTTAGATACTGCTCTTTTATTGAATACACACTTCCAAGGTCTTAGAAAAGCACTTCCCATAAAAAAATATATATAGAAAAAAAGGACTGGAACAAATATTGATAAAATCAAAGACCGAACTATAGCTTGATATAATCAAGATAGTTCGGTCATTTTCTATCATTTATACGAATTTAAAGTAAACAGCGGAGGAAATACACGAAGACTCCTGCGGGAGCAAAGGCCTCGATGAGACCCCGCAGTGCGAAGCGCGAGGAGGCTCATCAGCCGCCCGCGGAAAGCGTAGTGTATTTCCGTAGCGTATATAGCTACACTTACATTGATGGGATTTACATCTAGTTCAAATCGGTTTGTCCCAACCACTTTAATTTTTCTTAGTTGTGCTTGTTATTTTTTTATTTGCATTGCTTCGTCGTATGTTTGGTTGATGTATGTTGTGATGGTTTGTTGTTCTTCGCTTAGTTGTATTAGGGTTGCGTGTAGTTGTTCGATTGCTGCAGAGCTTTCTTCTACTATTGAAGCAAATTCGTTTGTGGCCTGTTCTATATTACCACTATTGTTCGATACGATTTGGAATTCAGTTTGTAGTTGCTCTAGCTTTTCTTGTAAGTTCGTCATTGTACTTGCAAGCTCTCTAAAGGCAGCATTTGATTCATTCGTCAATTGTACTTGGGCATTAAGCCTCGCTAAGCCATCATATAGCTTTGTTACTACCTGTTCATTATTTTCATTTACTTCCTGCAAATTGCCATCGATTTTTACTAATGTCTCATCGGTTAATGTTGCTAGTTTTCGTATTTCCCCAGCAACTACGGAGAATCCACGTCCGTGTTCGCCTGCTCTTGCTGCTTCTATAGAAGCATTTAAGGAAAGTAAATTAGTTTGTGCAGTTATTTCACGAATGGAATCTGCAAAGCTATTCGTTTCGACAATTTTTTCAGTTAATTGTGTAAAGGTTGCTAGCAAGCTATTGAAAAATGCGGAATATGAATCAATGTCATTCTTCAGCGCATCCATTTTTGCAGCTCCATCGTCAGCTTTGACGCCACCAGCTTGTGCCTCAGCAACAATCGATTCTAAGTTGGCTACCATTTTTATACCAAGTTCATTCGTAGCTTCAGTACTGCTAGCAATATCCCCAATATGATCCGCTTGTCTCTGACTACCAACACTAACTTCTTCCAATGCTGTTAACATTTCTTTTTGAGAAGTATATGAAGTATTGGCATTGTTCCGCAGGACATTAAGATTATTCGTAATGTTTGTAATCGCATTGTCTAATCTAGTTGCAAGCTCCATTTCTTCTTGCATCTTCTCATCAGATACTTTCGCCATTTCTTCTAGCTGTTTGAATACACGTTTCCCTTGGACCGTCAATAACATTAAACAAATGAATGATAAAACGTAAATGAGCATAAATGCTGGGTCTCTATACGTATCATCTACATTTACACAATAGCCCACAATGATCGAACCGATAATATATCCATATATCAAAACGGTATAAGTGCCAGAAATACCGGCTAATATAAGGATTAAAAATGAAATAGCCACCAATGTGATACTTGGACCCCTAGAAAGTAATATTCCAATAATCGAAGCACCAACTAAAGTGATAGATATATGAGAAAAATAACGACTTATTAACTTAACTTTCCAGTTTAAGAAAAAGAATGCAACAAAAAGGAGATAAGGTATTAATAGTGTTAAAACGAGTGATATGTCGGTATCCATGAAAAACTGCAAAATTAGCGTACTAATCCAAACAGCTCCACAAGCAATCCCAATAATATCATTCCGTTTTTTCTGATCGAGCATATATATTTGTTCAATGTTCATCGATGACTCTTTCCTCTCATGAATGATACTTTCCTACTACTTATATCGGATGGAAAAATGGGATTGTTAGGGAAAGGGTAGAAAAAAATCGCCAGGCACATGTAGAGCACAGTACCTGGCTGTTAGTGTTATTTTTCCTTAGCAGCAGCATTATACTGCTCTAGCTTCGGAAAGCGTTTCTTCTTTTTTAAATATTTCTCATTGAGGACGATAACTTTCTCGTCTTCCGTGACGGTGTATTTCCTGTAGATGGATCTGTATTTATCAAACGCGCGATGCCCTAACAGATAGATGGGCATGATCAGTAGCAGATGGATGAATATTTGTAAAAACAAATGAAAAGATACGTCCATGACATAGATGCTCATGGTTGCATGTGCTCCTAATGAAGCCATGAGAATGATGAGTACATTACAAATATGAAATGGAAGTACGTCATGTTTTTCCTTAAACATCCGTTCTAGCTCTGTTTTGAAAAATAGTGTGATAACCACAGACAATCCGATAATGATAAGGGTTACAAAATAAGTAAGAACAAGTTTCATTCTTTTCCGCTCCTAGTGATTTTATAATAACCCCAAATGTTCTTTAAACAACTGTTGATAGTCTTTTACTTCTTCTTCATCCGGAAAGAAATACCAGTACTTGCCAATATAGCCACCGCTGAATTTTTCAAATTGTAATTGTTCAATATTCGTTTTCAAAGACTTATATTGTTGTTGCAGGCTTACCATTTCTTTAAAGGAAATGTTTGTCCGCACATTATCTCCTAAGCTCTTAAACACATCGTCATAATTCCATAATGATGATAGACTTTTCGCTTCATTTACGATTGCTTGAATGATTTGTTTCTGTCTAACTTGTCTTCCAAAATCTCCGCGCGGATCGCCTTTACGGATTCTCGAGAAAACAAGTGCTTCTTCCCCAGTTAAGTGTATCTTGCCTTTTGGAAACTTATACTTATTATGGGACAAATCCATATCATTATCCACCGTCACACCATTAAATGCATCAATAATCCCTTGGAAGCCTTCCATATTCACTTGAACGTAGTAATCGATTGGGATGTCTAAAAAGTGCTCCACGGTATCAATCGCCATTTCTACACCGCCACGAGCATAAGCATGGTTGATTTTTTCTACCGTTCCATTACCGATTATTTCAGTTCTCGTATCACGAGGAATGCTTAACATTTTAATTGTATTATCTTCTGGATTTACGGTGGTTACAATCAATGTATCAGAGCGCCCGACATCATTCTCACTTTCATCAATGCCTAATAACAAAATGGAGAAAGGATCCTTCTTCGTAATCGATACCTCTTGCTCACGCTTGTCTGATTTCTCGATAGGTTGATGCATCGTTTCCAACGCGCTATTTAAGGAAAGATATACATTTAGACCGTATAATCCAACACCAATTACAATAACTGCAACAATACTCCAGACAATTCTTACTAGTCTTTTTCTCTTTCGTTCTTTCAATTTGTTCACTCTCATATTTATCTCCCTACACCTTTGTAATCTCCTATATATTTATTAAAATGCAAAAAGAATAATCACTTATAATATCATTCGACAAAATAAGCGATTATCCTTTAATTATTATTTATTCGGTTATTGAAGGGGAACGAAACGCACTTACAACTTCAAATCAATAGTACCACCTAAATGCGGCTGTGCAGCATGTTGGATAGCTTGTACATTAGAAGAACTCAACAATTCTTGAATCGCAGCCCCTTGCTGCTGCACATTCCCCATCATCTTTTTCATGATTAATATAGATGCTTGATCTTTAACTTGGCTATGGCTTAAAGCCATCGATAAATTCGCGATGTCGATGGTGGTCACCTCCTGGGTATAGTATGGCAGATTTCACAGATAGAACCAACAAATGAATCTTGTGAATGTCAGCATATAATGAATATTAGTAAAGCACTATAAATCAAGTGTACGACAATAGAATACGATTCGATAGTTTTTAATCGTATCTTTCAAAAATTCAACTCTTCCAATATTTATTTTAGGAATCTGCCCCGACATGATGGGCTCTTGCATTCACCCGAAGCAATACTGTTGCTTTTAGAATTGCACCAATCAAACTCTCCATCTCCTAGCTTCCGTTCAGTGATTTCTGTTTAATAGTTATTCTTTTATTGTAAATTAGAATAGCATAGATCAAATTAACAAATTTCACCTTATATTAGTATAAAGGATTGCCATCAGAAATTCTCATTGAGAAAAGAACATGCTTTTTCAAGATAACATACCATGTTACAGAAATGACATTCGATGGGAATACTCCTCCTATTCCTCCCATCTGTAGCGTTTAGCTGAAGGGGCAATTGTTGTCAAATCATCAATAAATAAAAAAATAGCAACAACCAAGCTCTAGTCCATCAAATAGTGATTGCTTTTTACTAAAATCCTTTTTTTTGCTAAATGTCTTTTATGGTAAGTCTAAATTAATATTTAAATTATGTGTACTGTAACTATAACTTCATTTAAGAATTTGTGCATTGTAAACCTTACAAAGATTTAATCGTTAATAATGGCAATCCTTCTTCATATAGCACCCTATACTCTTTTTTTCTAGTCAAGTAGTTAACTGGTTTAGAATGAATACAGTTCTTAAATTCAAACTCTCTATTCTTCATAACATAATCAAACATTTTTAAAAAATCTGCGTCAAGTCCGTGATTTGTCGATTTAAAAATATCACCATCTACCTTTGAGGTAGATATTTCATGAAATATACAATGATTAATAGATTTACAAAATTGATTTTTATCTTTATGACTTATTAAGTTATCAGTCGTACCATGGAAGGACTCAATGTTACACAAATTATCAAACTTCCCATACAATGCAGATAAATTCAAAATATCTGCATCATAATCTAGCTTACGCACAAAATAATCGAATTCCGTTTGTATAGTCATATTACCAACCTTAGTAAATAAAAATCTTGGGGAACTTAAATATACTGGTTGTAACCAGGCTGAGTTATCTATTATCAACGAAAACAGATGTGGAGCCATTGCATTACATAGATAACATAAATAGGCTCCATGTGAATGCCCGTATGCGATAATTTTGTTAGTATTAAATGTTAGACCATTGTCCTCCAAAATTTTTATTACATAATAAATAGATGTGAGATGGTCCATAGCCTGCATTAAACCCATATCATTAAAATTGTCTGCTGTCTCATTTAATATTTCCTTTAATGATAAATTGATAGAGTACTTACTACCAATCTCAATAAATTTTCTTCCATTAAATCCATCTTTAAAGATATTTTCTATCTCAGAACTTGAGAAAATTCCTGATAGATTATCTCGAGAAAAGTTCATTTGAACCGACCTGCTGCCTTGCATAAATTCCTGTCCAAAATAATCACACTGAACTACGATTAAATTATATTGATCAGCAAAGTTTTTTCTCATTTTTTTATATACGTTTGAACTTGCATTGGCTCCAAATCCAGGTATCAATAATAAAATTCCCGTTTCTTCATTGACACCTTGATCTGGTTCTGAGAAATATATATTAAATTTTCTTACTCCGTTCCCACCATAGATATTGGGATGAGAAGGCCAATGAAGTTTATAGTCTTTAGACATGCCTGCGACTCCTTAATTTATATATCACAAGTTTTTTATATAACCACTTATCCTTCTTATAAGTACTAGAATCACTTATTCTTGGATATTTGACTTGTTTAGTTTAGAAGAAACTATCTCACCAAGCATTTAATCCACCATCTACTATAATATTCTGTCCTGTTACATAACTTGAAGCATCTGAAGCAAGATAGATTAATGCACCAACCATCTCTTCTGGCTGAGCCATACGGCCCAGTGGGACCCGGTTTCTATATTTATTTTTAAAGGTATCATTCTGTCCACTTTCGACTCCACCAGGGGTAATGGTATTAACCCTGATTTTATCCTTTGCCCAATAAGTTGCTAAATATTTTGTAAGTCCAATTACTCCAGCTTTAGAAGCGGAATAGATTGCAGGTGTATTAATTTGACGTCCTAGATAATTTGATCCCTCATATATGCGTTGATCAGGAGCCATCACTCCATATATAGAAGATGTTTGAATGATTGACCCACCAGTCCGTTGCTCCTTGATTACTTGTCCAACATGTTTAGCAACTAAAAACATGCCATCTAAATTGATTCCCATAATTTCTTTCCATTGATCAAGCTCGAATTCTTCAAAATCAGCAAAAAACTTATCTAAGTTACTAGATTTTCCAGCAGCATTATTATGAAGGACATCTATCCTCCCAAATTCCTTTTTCACATTTTGAACCATTAACATCACTGATTCCTCAGATGATACATCACATTGAAACGCTACTGCATGAGTCTTATAATTTTTTTTAATAAATAATGCTGTTTTTTGAGCTTCCTGAAGATTAATATCTACAACAGCAACATTTGCACCTGCATCTGCTAAACCTGTACAAAAATGATGTCCTAAAATCCCTGCCCCACCAGTAACAATGGCTGTTTTCCCATCTAATCTAAATTTGTCAAAATATTTTTTTTTCATCCTATTTCTCCTCTTTTTTTTGCAAGAAAAGAAACAAATTCAAAATCTAACTCTGAATCAATATCAATGGAACGTTCTTCTGGCATCTCATATAGGATTGTATTTGATTGAAAAACAGAAGTAGATTTCATTAATGATTCTCTTCGCCATATATATATAGAAGCATTCATATCATAACTTTGTGGTGCATCTTGACGTCGGACAATTCCTTTTTCTAACGGTTTTGAAAGTGATACATAACCATCTTTAACTTCTACCAGATTAAAATAGGGACTTCTTCGAGCTGGAGCACCAGATATTAAATTCGTAGCATCTTCATTTTCCTCGAACTGTGCAAGGCTATGAACAATATCTTCAATTGATCTAAGTGGAGAAGTAACATCTAAATCTACTACGATGTCAAATTCTCTTTCTAATTTTTCTTCAGAAACTTTAACACAATGCTGTATTACAGGTAATTTAGCTGCCTGATCTGTCGCCAGTTCTTTAGGTCTTACAATTAACAAGTCTGCTCCATATTCCTTAGCAATATCTAATATATCCTTACTATCACTGCTAACTGCAATGCAATCAAACATATCGCTCTTTTTTGCTTGAATAATACTATGTGCAATTAATGGAATATTTAATAACTTTCTAATGTTTTTGCCTTTCACACCTTTTGATCCGCCCCTAGCACAGATTGTACATATTCTATTCATTGATAATCCACACTTTCTCCATTGAACTTTTTTCCGCTGCTTCAATCATTTTGGTGATTTTCATTCCACTTTCGTACGTACATAGGAATTCAGATTTATTATTCAATATTGAAACATGCTGCAAAATATACGTTGTATCTCTCCCCATATTAAAGTTATATACTTTGTCATTTATCTGAAGAGTATTCGTAATAAAATCCGCCTTATAGGTATCTTCTGAAGTATTTATAATAACGAAACGCTGCGTTATTTGATCCAAATAATTCATCTGGAGAGAAATAATTGGAACTCGTTTAGTTTTATACATAATTGCATAATTATCATCGGAATCAATTGATAAATGACTAAACTTTCCTCCTAATGCAACTAGACTATCCCATTCTCCAAATAGAAATTGTAAATAGTCTAACTCGTGACTAAGGTCTCGAATAACCCCGCCACCAAAATCTGATTTCGCAGAATATGACTTTGTGTAATCCATTTCTGGTCTCCAATTGGGTAAATACTGACCAACATATGCTTGAACTGCTATAACTTCTTTATCTTTTATCTTTTCACATATTTTTTTAATAAGTGGGTGTTGTCGTAAATTATAACCAACAAATAATTTTGAAAAGTTGAAATTTCTTTCACTTGCATATGAAAATAAAGGTTTCTCAACTAATATTTTATTGTTATACCCATTACGCTCAAGTTCCACAAGTGTATCTTCATGTTTATCTGTTTCATTTGCAATTACTATATAGTCAGGATTTTCTTTTTTTAACGCCTCTTCTATATTATGATATAAGTTAGGGTGATTAATATTCCTTTTCGAGACTACTGCTACATAATGTCCTAATTTACGTAATATACGAGCATGCCGTTGACCGATAGATCCATATCCAATTACTACACAACGGCATGATATCATTTGTTCTCGTCCTCAATAAAATATTCATTAAACTCAACATTAGCCTTTTCATAATCTCTAAGTTGTCCAATGTCAAGCCAATATTCCCTCAATGGAAAAGCAGTAACAGTTTTCTCATCTGAAATTAACTTTCTAAAAAGCTCTGGCATATCAAGATATTCATTATATGGTATATGAGAAATTATCTCGGGGTTAAGAACGTATATCCCTGCATTAACAAAACTTTTATGAACTGGTTTTTCTTCAATAGAGAGAAGGCGATAATTATCGGTTTTAATGACTCCATATGGTATCTGATATTCATAATCACGAACACACATCGTCGCTAATGAATTTGTTTCATTATGAAAATCTAACAGTTGTTCAAAGTTAATTTTAGTTAACAGATCTCCATTCATTACAAAAAAAGGGGCCTTGGGTTTCTCTGTTAAAAGTGATAGTGCACCTGCTGTTCCAAGTCTTTTCGTTTCCTCTATATAAGTAATATTTACCCCATGATGTTGTCCCTCTTGAAAGTAATCTTGAATAATTTCCTTTCTATAATTTACTGGTATTATAAAGTTTACAAATCCAAAATTCTTACAGTTTTCGATAATAATTTCTAAAATTGGTTTGTCTCCCACTTTTAACATAGGTTTAGGGATATTATTTGTTAACGGGCGAAGCCTAGTTCCAAGGCCTCCAGCCATTAAAATCACTGGATTTTCTTTCTGTAAAGTTTGTATTTGTAGGCGGTCAGAAAACAACACTACCTCTACCCTTTTTTTTCTATCAACGATTGGTAGTTGCCTAAGTGCAGTTCTTTCCATATATGATTTATAATACGATTGCCTTTTACCAGAATAAAGAAAAATAGGTTTTTTATTCATAACTTCCTGAATTGGTGTGTTAAGTTGAAGTCCTTTTATTAACCCTCTACGAATATCACCGTCAGTAACCGTCCCAAGCAAACACATTTCATCATCTACTACGACAGCAAATTGAAGAGAAGATGATTCAATAATCCTCATTGTCTGCAGAATAGAATTATTTTTTTTAATTAAAATATTTTTCCAATTTACCATCTTAAAACTCACTTCCAAATGGGGTTTTTTAATTCCCACTCTCCATATTGATTTTTATTAAATAACTTTTTATTGTATAGCTTATCAATAATATTATAGAAATCAGTATGAGAATACCCTAAAAAGTCAATAAATGATTGTACAGATTTTTGATCAACTCTATGATCATGTTTTTTTACAAGTTGGATTCCTTCTTCTCTAGTAATCAGACCATACCGAATAAATTTTGAAGCATAATCAGTTGCTGAGGCATGTCCAAATTTAGGATATTTCAACCATGGGTGAATTAGATATGCAGGAGTTTCAACTTGGTCAAAGTTTTCGAATGTATGTTCTCGTTCCCATTCATGTGTTAAATCTTTAAAACCATTTTTTCTTGCAAAAATATAATTGGCATAACTATTCCACTTAGTAAAGTAACTTAAATAAATTGGTTCTAATTTAGAAATGTCGTTTTCGCTTGGTGGGGTGCAAAAAATTAAATCTTTTAGTGAAATATTCTCATCAATTAGTTCATTATAATCAATCTCCGATGCAACGCCATTATTAATTTGTTCTTTTGCAGAGTATGTTTCAGTACGGTCGCTACCACCATATTCATAGCTAATATTCTCTCCATAAACAATTAGTGGAATTTTAAACTTATTTGCAATATGAAGTGGATAGGTATAAATTAAACGATCGATAAACCATGTTGGTTTTCCATATTTTTCAAAGGTTTTTCTCATAATATGTTTTTGTGCTTTTAAATTAGGCTTCAATGAAATGATATGGCATCCGAATCTTTCTGATATATTCTTAATATTATGTTTTCCAGCTTCTGTCATTTCAAAATTATCTTCGACAGTAACTAGCAATGGATTCATACCTAACACTTCTTTGAAGAAATAAACTTGGAAGTGACTATCTTTTCCACCACTAACCGCAATTATACAATCAAATTCAGAATCGTCTTTTCTTCGATATTTATCACATAATATTTTTAATTCTTGAAGCCTTGCATTCCAATTGATTTTATTTTTTTTGTTCTTCCGCTCGGCATGCTTGGCATACTCCCTGTTCATCAAAATAAATCCCTGGTCTCGTATTTGGCATTACACATTGTACACAGTACTTCATCTTTTTATTTCCTCCGAACTAGATAATTTATATTTTAGAATAGTCAGCCACATGTTGCTTTACAAGTGACCCAGCTCTTATCATTACATGACTTCCAATCTGGATATTTTGAATAATGATAGCACCAGCACCAATATGCGTTAATTGCCCCACCTTTACACCTCCAGATATAGTGGCTCCTGGAGCAACATGGCTGTGTTTTCCAATATAAGAGTCATGATCTATACTAGAAGATGTATTTATAATTGTGTTATCGGTAATATTCACAAAAGATTGAATGACAGATCCTGCCATTACATGGACTCCCTCTCCTAGAATTGCACTAGGAGAAATAATAGAACTTTTATGAATAACTGTTGCAAAGTCAAACCGTTTCTCCTTAAATTCCTTAAATTTTATTGACCTAGTTTCAGATACATCTACTGCTCCAATTCCTAGGACCAGTTCAATCTTTTGATTGTTAAATGTATTAATAACTTCATCGGATCCAAGGTATTTAATCCCAAATTGGTTTTCCTGCTTTTCCGGTGCAGTAAAACCTATAATGGTTCTTTTTTGCTGAAGTAAAATTTCAGTTAGTACTCCCGCATGTCCACCATTTCCTATAATAATAACCGGTTTATTCATCAATCAGCTCATCCTCTTCATAACTTTTTGAGGCAGTTGTTCCTAAAAGCCCCCACCAATTAGAAGGAGCTAAACCATTTCCTGGCCGCTTTATTGCTAAATTATCACTTGTAAATGGTTCTCCTGCTTCAATCGCTTTTGCTGCTACGAGACTTTTTCTAGCTGCAATTTGATTCTTTTCTTCATTTGCTGTTGGTTTTTTTTCACTATTCCCTAGTGACGCTTCCACAATTCTAATACCCTTCACCATTTCGGTTAGTTCAGCAGGTTCTAGAGATGCTTGATGGTCTGGTCCCGGCAACATACGATTGATTGTAAAGTGTTTTTCAATTACTTTTGCTCCTTTACCCACTGCTGCAATTGGAACATATATACCTTTTGAGTGATCCGACAATCCAATTTCTAATTGTAATTCCCTTTTCAAATGGTCCATAGCTTGTAAATTGATATCATTATAAGGAGTTGGATACTCTGTTGTACATTGAAGAATAGTTACATATCGCTTCAACCATTTTTTTGCCTCATCTGTTGAGTAATAACTACGTACAGACTCCAACTCAACTGTCTTGTTCGGAAATGCCAAACCGTAAGCAATAAAGGATAATGCTTCAATAATCTCTTCCATATTTGCCATTCCCGTTGATAAAATAATTGGCTTGCGTTTAGTAGCTATATAATGAACGAACGGAGAGTTAGTCAGTTCTCCAGATGAAATTTTCACTGTATTAATGTCTATTATTTCCAGCAAAAAATCGACACTTTCAAAGTCAAAAGGTGTCGACAAAAATTCTATATTTCTTTCATCACAATATGCTTTTAACCGCAAAAGTTCATTATAACTAAGTTCTAAGTTTTTTAACATTTCAAACTGTGATGTCTCTTCACCAATATTTTCAATCTGGTACGCAGCTTGTTGTGCTTTCCTTGTTACTAGATTTTCTGCTTTAAACGTTTGAAATTTAACTGCATCTGCTCCTGCCTTTACCGCAATATCTACTAATTCAAATGCCAAGTCTAAAGATCCATTATGATTTACACCAGCTTCAGCAATGATATATGTTTTACTCATAAGTCATAAAACTCCTTTTGAACTCTATACACCTTAACCTCTTTTAATAACTCGATGATTTTTTTAGACGAATTTCCCACACCAAATTTTTTTTCGTAGATTCCACTAAATAACAGGGCATTATGAATTTCATTTATTATTGATGTCTCGTTTAATTCCGCATCAAAAACTGATGACATTTTTTGTCTACCATCTTGTCTATTACCACAATTGACAGTCGGCGTCTCTAGGTATGGTGCTTCAATTAGTCCACTAGATGAATTTCCGATAACTACTTTTGCATGTTTAACAGCACTAAGATAGCGTAATTGTCCAAGAGAGTCATATAAATATGCGTTTTGATGATTTATAACAAATTGTTCTATAGTATCATTTATATACCTACCACCATTGTCAGCATTCGATTTTGTGAAAATTAAATTGTAATTTTCAAACTTAGCTAACGCTAACAAAAGCTTATCTATTCCTTTGGATGAACCATTTGTTTCAGGGTGTTGTGTAATTAGAAAGTAAGGTTTATTTTCGATAATTCCTATGTCAGAAAGTAGTTCTTCTTCTGAAAGTAAATTTAATTTTAAAATATTTTCTATACCTAATGCCCCAACATTCCAAACACGATTAGGATTTTCTCCTAATTGAATGACTCTGTTACGATATTCCTCAGTACTTGTAAAGTGCCAAGTTGCCATTTTTGTGATTGCATGTCTAATGGAATCATCGTACGCACCGAATGTAAGCTCTCCACCGTGAATATGAGCAATTGGAATGTTTTCAATAAGTGCTGTTTGAGCAACAGCTAGCATTTCAAATCTATCACCTAGTATAATCACCAAATCTGGTGAGAGCTTATTAAAGACACCTGCAAATTCAATAACAGCAAGACCCATAGATTTTACAACACCAACCGCGGAATCTGAAGACAGCAGTATTTCTATCTTTTCATTTATTACAAATCCTTCTTCTTTAATTTCCTTATAAGTCAATCCAAATTCTGGAGACAAATGCATCCCTGTAACTACTAATTGTAATTCAAATTCTTCATCTTGTTGAATTTCTTTCATTAACCAATAAAGTAAGCCATATTCTGCACGCGTTCCCGTCACGACACAAATTTTTCTTTTCTTCATGAGGAAGTACCTCCTATCGGTGGGCTAGATGGGAGATTTATTATAATATTATTTATTTTATTAGTTGTAGTAAGATCACTTTTAGGACAATCGGCGTAAGAAACTAATTGATCTAATGGTTTCCATATAGGACGTGCCATTATTCCATTATTATTCAACATTTCTAGTATTTCATCACGATTATATTTTTTCCGCTCAATGATTAACGTTTGAAGCCAAAAATTACTTTTAGCAAAGATTGGTTCGCTAAATACTTTCAAACTTTCAACTTGTTCAAATAACTTCTTATATCTATTTGTTAATTGCCTTTTCGAAGCTATAAAAGAATCAAGCTTTTCTAATTGCGCACACCCCAAAGCTGCATTAATATTTGGCATTCGATAATTATATCCTGCTTCATCATGTACATATTCCCAACGATGCGGGACTTTTGCTGTGGTTGTGATATGTTTTGCGTAGTCGGCTAATTTTTCATTATTTGTTAAAATCGCTCCTCCGCCACCAGTTGTCATAATTTTATTGCCATTAAAGCTAAGTGCACTTGCAACTCCAAAACCACCTGTGTGCTTACCCTTGTAAAACGAACCAAGAGATTCAGCGGCATCTTCAACAAGTATTAAATGATATTTACTACATAATTCTATAAGTGGATCCAAATCAACAGGATGGCCGAATGTATGCATTGGTACAACAGCACGTATAACTCTATTTGTCTTTTTATTTACTAATTGACCATTCCTCATTTCGCCAATTTCTTGAATATAATTTTCCAATTTTACTGGATCTAATCCTAGTGTTTCTTCCGATACATCAACAAAATGAGGAATAGCTTGTAAATAAGTTGCTGCATTTGCTGTTGCAACAAAAGTAAGTGCGGGCATAAATACTTCATCGTTAGCTTGAACCCCAGCTACTTTCAATGCTATATGTAGTGCGGCCGTACCATTAACCACTGCGACGACTCTTTTTACACCTGTATATTCGGCGAGTTTTTTCTCAAAATCATCTACATATTTGCCAACAGAAGAAACCCAGCCTGAGCGTATGCAATCCGTTACATATTCTATGTCTGTTTCACTAAATGTTGGTTCATGTAAAGGAACAAAGTCTTTATTCTTATAAATTTCCTTTATCTCTTTTACTATCTGGGACCATTGACTATTCATATGTTATACACATCTGCCTTGTAGTTAGATAGATTTTTTGTATTTGTAAACCATTCAATTGTCTCTTTCATCCCTTGTTTAAATCCCTCAAGTCCTCCGTATGCTGGCTCCCATCCCAGAAGAACCTTTGCCTTTTCATTATCCGCCCATAAACGTTCTACTTCACTTTTCTTCGGACGAATTCTAATCTCATCTGTTTCAATTTCAATTTTTACTCCCATTATCTCTGCAATAATTTTTGCAGTTTCACCTATTGAGACTTCAAAATTACTACCTATATTAACAACCTCACCTAAAGCTTTATCGCTGTTCATCATTTGAATAAAGCCATTTACAGTATCTTTAACATAATTAAAGTCACGAGTAGGACTTAAGGCACCAAGCTTTATTTTTCTTTTTCCAGATGCAAGCTGAGTGATGATTGTAGGAATGACAGCACGAGCTGACTGTCGTGGTCCATACGTATTAAACGGACGAATTATAGAGACAGGTGTTTCAAATGAACGATAAAATGATAAAGCCAATTGATCTGCTCCAATTTTTGATGCAGAATAGGGTGATTGTCCTTGTAGAGGATGATTTTCATCTATTGGTACATATTGAGCTGTTCCATACACTTCGCTTGTTGAGGTATGTACTACTCTAGTTACGTCTAATTCACGCGCTGCTTGAAGAATATTCAGGGTCCCTTTAATATTCGTGTCTACATAGGTATCAGGTGAATGGTATGAATAAGGTATTGCAATTAGAGATGCTAAATGTAATACTTTGTCGCATCCCTTCATAGCTTCTTTCACCCCATGGGGATCACGTATATCTCCAGAAAATACATCTAGTTCATTTCTCATCTCTAATGAAAGAGTGTCTAGCCATCCCCAGGAATTAAAAGAATTATAAAATACAAATGGACGAACATCATAACCTTTTCGTATTAGATCTTCTGTTAAATGTGATCCTAGGAAACCATCTGCACCTGTGATAAGAACTTTACTCACCCTTGTCACCTACCTTAACAGTTGATATCCACTCTTCCACATGTTCTTTCATTTCTTCAAATAGCTGAGTGGCAAATTCATAATGAGTCACACATTCATTTAAAAATGGACCAAAAGCTTCTAATACTGCTTGACCTTTTATTGAAAGGTTATTTTCATATTTTATTTTTTTACTTTTTTCTGAGAGTAATTCCGTTTGAACTCTCATCATTGGCTCGACCATAGCTTTATAGAAATGGTTGTTTTTCATCTTAGCAAATTCTTTATCAAACTTTACAAACCTGTATTCTAGTTGATATGTTCTTTTCTTTTGAATATTGCTTTCAATTACCTTTAATTCATTTAATATACCATCTACCAAATTTTTATATTGATCCATACAATATTTCATTTTAACCAATTGATATTTAACATATTTTAAATCGTATGAATTTTTGGCTTGAAGCCAATCGGATTCCACAACTTTTGATTTCAGCTTAAATAAAATCACTTTGTCCAATGGTGTAAATGATGTACCTTTAATTTCCGCTCCACCTTTAGTAGTATTAATAACTTCAATATCATTTGAAGCTTCAATATATAGTTCCAACTGGGCACGCATTTTGTTAAAATCTTCATTTGTTTTTATCTCATTTCCATAGACATCTTTAATACTTAATAAATCACCTAATTCTGATTCATCCAATTCATTGGAAACAAAATCATATTTTATTCCATCAGCGTAAAGTTGGTCATTTTGATAAGCTAAGTTTTGTCCGACAAGGATAATCTGCTTACTACCGAGTTGTTTTAATAATTGAAATGTAACGACTGCAATTGAAGGTGCGTCAAGAACAACTTTAACTTGATTGGCATTTGAAATAAAATGTCTTGTAACTGTATCTTGGCTTGTAATCATGTGAAACATTGGACCTGGATAGTCTTCTATTGTTTCATAACCAACCGAACTACCAAAAATTAGTGGTATCTCGGTAATGTTTTTATCTTTAATTTTTTGAATTACTACTTGATTAAGATGAGTAGGATCATAAGTACATGCCGCATCTGGAAATATCCCATGTTCAATTAAAGCATTAATAGCAGACCCTACCGAGAAAATATAAGCAAGGCCATTATCTTTAATATATCTTAGATTTTCAAACTCCTCTGATAAAGATGGTCCTGCCGCAACAATAATAGCTGGCTTTCCCGCAAACGCCTTTTTATCTACGTCATAAAGAATATTAGGTGTTCTTAGTATTGTTGGAAAGTTTTTAATTGCATTAATTGTCCACCTTTTTTGAAACGATGCATTTGCGGCAATACTGCTCTTTCTATCTTTTAAATTGTGCTTAAATGTTTCTAGGAGAAAATGCACTTCTTTTTGATATAGCTTTTCATAAACTGGTAAGGTAAAAAACAAAATGTTCTTTCCGTAAATCTGAATAATGTTTTCCACTTCATGCTTGACCGTATCTTCATTAATAGAAGTAAATACTTTTCCAATACTATCCTTTAATTCCTCCATATTCTGAATTGAAAAAAAGTGATAAAACACTTCTATATTGGGTTCATAAATGGATATTTTTATATCTGGATATACTTCATTGAATTGTTTAATATGATATCCAAGACCTGCTCCAATAAAAAGAACATGATCATACAGTTCAATATTTTTTTTCTGGTCGATTAGACGTTCTGCTTCTATAATAGGATCGTATTTACTATGAATATACTGCATTTTCCCTTTAACATTAATCTTAAGCGTGGCGACTTCTTTTCTCGATTGTTCAAGGGTAACAATTTTTTCATCCAATTGTCCTTCAATTTCGTTCAACTTATTTAACAATGAACGATTTTGAAGTCTCAAATAGTTACGATTATTAATTAAGATCATGATGGTAACCCTCTGTATCAATTGTTGATTGAATTTCACTTCCAAGTGATTCTATAATTGAAAGAATTTCATATTTAATTAAATCGGCAATTAGCACACTGTCACTATTCTCGATAGCCTCTTCCATATTTTTCAGTTCTGAATCTAAAGTACTGATGAGATCTATATAATTCATCCAATTTTTTGGTTTCTCTTTTGTCGTATCAATTGTTTGGATTACCTGATTTATCCACTGAATCCCTTCTAATAGTTGGGTAAACTTATGCCAGCTTTCATGTGTTGGATTTTGATAAAATTCATCAGAAAGTGAGTCTATTTCAGGTTTTGCTCTTCTGATATACTCTTTAGCAGATAATAATAGATCGTTAATAAACTGCTTGACCGTTTTTGCAACAATTTCTATTTCTCTAATTCCACTTAAATAATCCTGTAAGTATCGTTCAGGATCATCAAATACTTCTTTATCATCTACAATAAGATGGCTGAAATAATAATGATTATCTAATAATTGATTAATTTTATTTAACATAACTTCTACTGTCGGTTGTGTATCAAACTGTATAACTTCATCTTTGAAAATAAGCTTCATAAAGCGGATTCCTCCGTCATTTTATTATAAGTAAAGATAGTCATATATAATATCGACAAAATTCACAAGTTTTTTAGGGGCTATTAAGGATATATTGAGGATTACTATTTATGATGAAATGGAAATCTTACTATATTTGTTTATATACGCTTTATCTTTTCAGTTTTTCCACAAATTACTTCTTTGTTTTATATCTTAACAATGTACACAAAGTTGAATTACCGATATTTATTAATAAAACACGGCCAATACTTTGGCCGTGTTTATATATAGTTATCGAAGAAGTTGCAATACTCCTTGAGGAGCTTGATTTGCTTGAGCAAGCATTGCTTGTGCTGCTTGAGATAAAATAGAATTCTTCGTTTGTTCCATCATTTCTTTCGCCATCGTGCGAACATTTACTTTCGTAAATGACTAGACTATATCTTCACCCTCTAGCTTTCTAGTAGGGGTCGGGCACTTCGGATTCACAATGTTGATGGACATTGTCTCACCTACGGATTTCATCATCATAACCTTGGCTTTAGATGGTATATCCTAGTCGTTGAACCTTTTCCACTCTTTCGAGACAGGAACTTGGCTGCTGATTGCCTAATCTTTCTTCTTTTCTACCCATCACGTTTGCTGTTTCCAGCTCCGTTGTGGGGAAGAAAGCTCTAAAGGTTTTCCAGCAATTCACCCGATAATTATCACTGACCGTTACCAGTCAGGACGACTGTACATTCACCACTAGGCGGCTTCAGTATAATCCACGTCACGAATACGTGATTCTGCTGCTGTTAGGTTTTCAGATGCTGTGCCTAAATTATTAATTGTGTGCTCTAAGCGATTTTGATATGCACCTAATTTAGATCTTTCAGAAGAAACTTGTTCAATAGCATCATTTATAACAGTAATTGCATCATCAGCACCAGATTGCGTTGAAATTCCACCACTATTTCCAGTAACCTTTAATGAATTAATTTTTGTTCCAGAATTCCCCAATCTTGCGGCATCCATTGATTCAATTTCAAGTTCAATATTTTGTCCAGAATTAGCACCAATGTGGAATGTAAATGTCTGTGCAGCACCTGTAAAAGCACCACTAGCATCTTTAGCACCTAGCAAATTTTGGGTATTGAACTCAGTATTTCCAGCAATTCTATCAATTTCATCAATAAGTTCATTTAATTCCTTTTGAAGTTCTCCACGATCTGAATCTGTATTTGTGTCGTTAGCAGATTGTACAGCAAGTTCGCGCATACGTTGTAGTATAGAATGAGTTTCATTCAATGCGCCTTCAGCTGTTTGAATAAGGGAGATACCATCTTGCGCATTTTTAGCTGCCATATCCAACCCGCGAATTTGGCCACGCATTTTTTCAGAAATTGCTAGACCAGCTGCATCATCACCAGCCTTATTAATACGCATACCTGAAGCTAATTTCTCCATTGATTTGCTTTGTGCACTTGTTGCTGCACCTAATTGACGGTGCGTGTTCAATGCAGCAATATTGTGATTAATAATCATTTATTTTTCCTCCTTGAATGTGTCATCTACTTCCATGTAGATGGTGTTTATTTGTGCGGATATTAAAGGTCGGCCGCCCTTCTTTATTCGCTTCAATAGTTATATCGTCATGGTTCGATTTTATTTAATAGATTTCGATAAAAATTTCCTTTTATAGAAAAAGAAAAAGGAATAAAAGCCAAAGCTTCTTTACTTTGGCCTTTACGCCTTCTTAGCCTTTGCCAATATTCCAAATAAATCACTTACTTCAGCAGATGCCGCTGTATTCTCACTCTGTATCTCCATCCATACTTCTTTCCGATGAATCTCCACATTCTTTGGGGCGTTGATCCCGATTTTTACTTGATCGCCTTTGATGGCTGCGATGGTGATTTCGATGTCGTTGCCGATTTGAATGGATTCGCCTTTTTTCCTTGTCAGTACGAGCATGTCATCACCCCTTCACAGGCTGGCCAAATAATGGCTGCTTTGTTTTGTAGTTTTCATTGTTTAAGATGACTTGCTTACCTTTATTCTTTTTCATATTCATCACGATCGGTGCTTGTAGATTAGCCGTACTTTTTTCAAATGGATCTTGTACTGTTAAAATGACAAGTGCACTTACATCTTCTGGACCTGCTATTTCTAGTTCTTCTACTGTGTTGTCATCTAATGCAAATTCATATGGAGAAAAGAGTGTATATGGATCTGCAACTACTAACGCAAGTGCAGGAGTTGTCACAGATTGCATAACGGACATATTCGTTAAATCTGGTAAAGGTAGTAAAGTAAACTTTTTTTCATCTGGGAACCCTGGAATCCCTTTTTCAAATATTAAGATTGTATCTTCCACAATTTCAACTTCACCATGATATTTCGTTTGTATTTTCATTCGTCACACTCCATCTTATTTTACAAAATCAATATGTAAGCTGTTTTTCTGTTGTAATGATACGTGAACATCACCTGGATGATAGGAGATGATTGGCTTACGTGCCTGTGCATCGATTATAGGTTGTCTTGTTTGTACATTTATATCTACTTTACCACGTTGGTAATGTACTTTTACAGAAAAAGGCGATGGGATATATTTTATATTGACATCTGGTGGAGGTGGATTTGCATGACGTCTCGCTTGTTCTGCGTATGCATTAACTCCATTATGAAAATTCAACATTTCATTTCCATCGGTTACAATTTTGGAGATTGCTTCACTTGCTTTTTTGTATGCCTTTTGAGTATTATCCCGCGTAAATGATTTCATACTCTTTAATCCTAGTTCTTCCCAAGCTTGTGTTTGGTCAATTGTCAATCTCCCAGGATTTTGTTTAATCCTCATTTCTGCTTTTGGTTGCGATATATGCATCTCTGCTTGCGGTTGTTGAATGGATTGTCTCGCTGGTGTCGTATTGATTGCGATTTTCGCATATTGAGATTGCATACGAATTTGCGGAATTTGCATTTGCTTCCACCTCCTAAAAAAGGGTCAAACCTCTTTAAGAGGTAGACCCTAATATTCTATCCCGCATTAACTGGCAGTAAAATCTCCTGATTAATGTATTCAATAAGTAGAGAATTAGAAATGAGAGATTAACTGCCAGTAAATGCCCGATTCGTTCAACTAACAATCAGTGGCAAGGAACGTCCACTGATTGAAGTTTCACTTTATCTTAAAAAGTCCATTAATGTCGGTTGAATAATACGAGCACCGACGGACATTGCTGCACGATGGACAGCTTCTTGGGCTTTAAATTCCATCAATACTTTTTCGAACTCTACGTCTTCATTATCAGACATAATCCGTTTTGCAATAATTTCTTGGTTATCAATCCGTTGTTCCATGAAATCCAGGCGGTTTGTACGTGCACCAAGCTCTGCTCGTGCGGAAATCATATTATCAGCACTTTCATCAAGATCATCTAACACATCACCGATAGCTTTCGTATCACCGGCACGTAAGGAAGATTCTAGTTGATCAAGTACCGCAAATACACTACCTCCAGCTCCAAATACATTCGCTCCCTGCATATTAACAGAGACCATAATGCCTTTCGCAAGCTCATATTCTACATTATCCGTTCCAAATGCAACATTTCCAGCTTCATCAATTGGTGGGTTTAATGTATTTGTTCCATTAAAAATATACTTATCTCCCACTTTGGAGTTAGCAATTGTTTTTAAATGGTCTTTTAACTGTGCAACCTCTTCCGCAACTGCTTCGAGCTGAGAAGCATCATATGTTTCATTACTTGCTTGCACCGTTAATTCACGAATACGCGCCATTACTTGAGTCGCTTCTCCAATCGCAGAATCAGTTGTTTCCACCCAGTTACGTGCTTCGGAGAAGTTTTGCTTGAACTGCTCCACTTCAATCACGTTAGTCCGATAAAACATTCCCTTCATCGCAACAACTGGATCATCAGATGGACGAGAGATCTTTTTCTGTGTTTGTACTTGCTCAAACAAGCGATCAAGGCGCCCGTAGCTTTGATTAATATTATTCATGACACTTCTAGCAATCATGCTATCTGTTACGCGCATTTGTTACACCTTCTTATCTACCGGCAATTCCCATGCCGTTAATAATTTTCTCTAGCATCTCATCAATGACTGAAATCATTCGTGCAGATGCGGAGTATGCATGCTGATACTGAATTAAATTCGAGAATTCTTCATCGAGTGACACTTCACTAATCGAACTGCGAGTTTGACTTACAGAATCTACTAAAACATTTGTATTATATAGGAGACGGTTCGCATGTTGCCCCTTTACCGCCATAGAACCGATTACCCCTTCATAGAACGATTGCATTGTACCTGATCTAATTTCGAGTGGCGGTAAGTTTTCTAAACCTTCAATAACACCTTCTGAAATTACAGCATCTTTTATTTTTGCTAGATTCAGTGCGTTACCACCGTTCCCGCTTTCCGTTCCTTGTAATGCAGCGGCAATTTTTGCTGGGTCTGTAATGATGACATTCATTCTACCAGCCGCTCCTTGTAAAGCACCGACATCAAATAGAGCCTGTCCAGCATCCCCATTTAAATCAAGTCCTTGAGAATGCACTTCATTGAACACTTGCGCAAATGTATATGCATACTTATCTAAGTCTTTAAGCATGTCTGGATAATCGACATCATGGGCATGGAATAAGGCAGCTAACTTTCCTTTCCCTTCACCTAAACTATCAAAGGAGACTTCTCTATTATTTAAATATAAATGTTCCTTCGTATTATCCCATTCTAGCTTATTTGTTTCGGTATCATTAACAAGTCGCACTTTTGCACCATTGAGTGTAATCGAAATGGTACGACCACCTTCTGCAATCGATAACGAGTTACCGCCATATTGGACACTTTCTGATTCAATTGGAACGAGCTTAGATAATTGGTCTATCAATCTATCTCTTTCATCATATAAATCATTTGGTAAATATCCATGTGGCTCAATTTCACTGATTTGCTTATTAATCGCTGCAATATCCGTAGCAAGGGCATTGATTTCATTTACTGTTATATCTAACTCTTTTTTCGTATCATTTTTGATTGTAGTTAAGGAATCATGTAAATAGTTGAACGTTTCTGCGACAGATGTTGCACGTTGGATTACAACTCGTCTTGAACCTTCATTTTCTGGATTCGTACTTAAGCTCTGAAGTGATTGCCAAAATTGTGCCATCGCTTTTGCTAAGCCGACATCACTTGGTTCGTTCATAATGTCTTCCATTTTTGAAATCGAGCTTGCCATTGATTCATAGTAGCCAAGCTTCGTATTTTCACCGCGAAACTGTTCATCTACAAAGGAATCGCGAATGCGTTCGATGATTCCTCCATGAACCCCTGTTCCTACTTGTCCTGGAATTTGTGGTCGGTTCATGGATGCCGCTGGATATGGTTCACTTTGTTTAAAGTGCACACGTTGTCTTGAATATCCAGGCGTATTTTTATTAGCGATATTATGACCTGTTACATGGATGGCACTTTGCTGTGTGTACATCCCACGTTTCGCTGTTTCTAATCCCATAAATGTAGAACGCATCTTGTTTCCTCCCTTCTGTTAAGCCTTAGAATCGAATATTGATTTTCCTGGACTTGGATGATCATTTGCTTCGTTTCTTGTTTTTGTATAATTGGCATTGTCTAGCTCAGGTGCCATTAAATCGAGGTTTAAGTGAATAAATTGTAGTGAGAGTTTTAGCAGCTGTTGGTTAAGTTCATTTACATCTTTCAGTTGCGCAAGAACAGCTCCTAACTCTTCTTGTAGCTGCTGTAACTCTTCCTGCTCCGCTCCTTCAAGCATCGCAATAATATCTGATATCGTTACGTCTTTATTGCCTTTTGCTAAAACTTCAGCTACTTGCTGACGTTTATTATTCGTAATTTGAATACTTGCTGCTATTTTTTGCTCTGTACGAAGAATTTTTGTTAGCTCTTCGACATCATTGTTTTTCAAAGCAGCAGTTTTTTCATTAGCTGTTTGTAAAAGCTCTTTGTGTAACTCGAGCAATTTTTGCATTGCTGTAATTAATGTTTGGGTCGTCATCCTATGACCCTCCTATATTTTTATATCGACAAAATCAGCTTAATATTAAGCGTAAATATTGATCAGTAATCCTTGGATTTCGCCTACGAGTGCCAGAATATCTAAACCTCTTTGCTCTTTGTCAAGGACAGTATTTGCCAAATCAATTAATTTCTTATCTACTTCTTTGACGATTTTGTATACTTTTGTACGTCCACGCCAATCAAGTCCGCGTTGTTCTTCCAGTTGCAATCCACTGCCGACAGCGTCTTCCATAAAGGACTTCACGAGCTGCTTGTACTTTTTAAAATCTTCAATAGTTTGTGATTTGGCAAGTTTCTGGCCTTGCTGTTCAATTTCGATGCGTAATTGTGCCATCCGTTCATAAACAATGTTTTCTCGGCCTTTCGCCATCACTTCGGAAAACTTAACGGAATCCGTAGCTACTTGTTCCTTACGTTGCACATTATTGATTCCGGCTTTTTCAATTCTACGCACATCCATGAAGATCACTCCGTCTTTAAAATATTGCTTTTTATTTTATCACATGAAAACGATAAGAAAGTATTTAGGGGTGGCTCAATGTCAAAATAGAGTCACCCCTATACATCATTATTGTAGTAATTGTAATATTCCTTGTGGCAACTGATTTGCTTGAGCTAGCATCGCTTGTCCTGCTTGGTTTAAGATATTACTCTTCGTGAAGTTGGACATTTCTAGCGCCATATCAAGGTCGCGAATACGTGATTCAGCAGCTGTTAAGTTTTCATTTGCTGTTTGTAAGTTTGTAACAGTGTGCTCAAGGCGGTTTTGGTATGCTCCGAGTTTTGCACGTTGTTCAGAAACAGCAGCAATAGCACTATCAATTGCTGTCAAGGCATTGTTTGCACCCGCTACAGTAGATATATCTACTGAGCCTATTCCAATACTAGCACTATCCATTTTTCCAATATCAACAGTAAGTTGATCCCCATTATTTGCTCCAATTTGAAAAACAAACCCTGCGGAATTAGTCCCGTCTAACAATGACTTCGCATTAAACTCGGTTTTTTCTGCTATTCTATCCACTTCTTCAACCAACTGATCAATTTCTAGCTGAATTGATTTGCGATCGTCGTCTTCCATCGTCCCGTTTGCAGCTTGAACACTCAGTTCACGCATTCTTTGTAAAATCGAGTGAGTTTCATTTAATGCGCCTTCTGCCGTTTGGATAAGTGATACAGCATCAAGGGCATTGCGCTCTGCCATATTAAGTCCACGAATTTGCGAACGCATTTTTTCAGAGATTGCTAGACCAGCTGCATCATCTGCTGCGCGATTAATTCGTAATCCAGATGATAGCTTTTCTAGGCTTTTCGATGTAGCTGCCATTGTTTGTGATAGATTTCGATAAGCGTTTAACGCTTGGATATTATGATTAATTCTCATCTTTTCTTTTCCCCCTAGTCGCGAGTTAGCACCTTCACATTTTGTTCATACGCACTTGTCTTTTTATGTAATGCCTTTTGTGCATCTTGATTTCCAGATACCATCGCTTCGTTCCATGCACTTGCGATATCTTCCATAATTTGTAGGACCTCTTGTAAGATCGATACATCTTTCTTTAAGTTACCTACTACTACTTGGTTGGCCATGTAATTGTATAAAGTGTCTAGTTGATCGGCGATAATGCCTGCCTCATAGTTAATTCCAGCACCGAGACGTTCAATAATATCATTCACTTTTTGCAAGTTTTCATTTGCAGCAAGTGGTTGGTTTGCTTCTATTTGTTTAATTGCTTCCGTTAATTTAGCGATACCTGCTTCATAGAGGAGCGCAGTGATTTGCTGCGGCGTCTTCTGATAGATTAATTCTTTTGTTAAAAAGTCCATACGTCTTCCTCCATTCATATTACATATCGGTTATTTCGACATTTTTTTTACTGTTATTTTTGAAAATAGATTGTAATAAATCTCTTAGCGGTGTTTCCGGTCCATTTCTTCCAACAGCAGTAATATCTCTGCAATCACAGAATAAAGCTGTGGTGGAACATTGCTCCCGAGATCAATATCTAGCAGCTGGCCTACGAGACTTTCATCCTCTTGCATTTGGATGCCGTGCTGTTTGGCGAGTGCCATTATTTTCGTTGCCACTGCTCCTGTTCCTTGGGCGACAACGGTTGGCGCTTGACCTTCTGCCTCATCATAGCGAATGACGGCTGCAGAAGGTCCATTCTTGAGACGACGATTTTTTTGGTTATAGTAGTTTGGTATCATACGGTAAAATCGTACCCTCTTTCTGTGAAAGTTGGCTTTTTTTCTGTTTTTGCTTCTTGTATTTTTTCTACTTCCGTTAAAGGACTGAATTGGATTTTGCCAATGTGATAGCCGATGTCTTCTAGCCTTTCTTTCGCTTTTTCAGCAAGTGGAGTAATCCGTTCCTGAAATTGCTCGCTATCATTTTTAATGGTAATTGATAAGTTGCGGTCAACAGCTGTCAGCATAATGCCGACATCCCCCATCCTTTTTGTTTCGAGGAGAAAGTATAAACTACAATTCTCCCAATCTATCTTTTGTTGATTGCTTTGTGATTTTAAAAATACTTTTACATTTTCCACTTGGTCGCGTAAAACTATTGGCAGAGAAAATAGCATTGTCTGTAAACCACTTGCATCACTTTTACTTAATAATTGTTGACCAGTGATATTTTGTAATGCTTGTTCTGCCCTTTGACCTGCAGCACTATTTCCTTCTGCTTGAATCAGTTTCATTAATGTACTTTTTAATGATGCATCTGTTTCTGCTTTACTTCCATCCCCAGCAACTAAACGATGTGCAATATCAGAATCACGCATTAATCCTAGGCTGCGGACATACTCGAGCGTATTTCTAGCAGTAGGTTCACTTCTTAATGTTTGTAATGGTTCTTCAATGGATCGTGCTAGTTGCTTCGCTAATGGGATTTCTTCTAGCTTCATTAATTCGTCTGATACAAAATGTTTTACTCGTTGGTCTGAAGGTTGGAACATGATTTTCTCCACTGTTTGTCTTACTTGATGAATGATTTCACTCGCTTGCCCGCGTTCTCCTCTATTTAGTAATTTCCGTGCTTCATGAAGTTGCGAACTAGCTTGAAGAAGTTGTTTCTCTGTTTTCATATCGGTATATAACATAAAGTCACTTTTTAAAATCGCGTTATCTAACTGTTTAATTGCGGATTCCAGAGAAGGTCGCGCTTGAATTGGCGCCTGACGAATTAAGCTGTCTGCCGTCCGTAATGAATTGCTTATATCGCGTTGGACTGCTTTAAAGTCAGTGGCAGCTTGGGACAGTTTCTTCGTTATCGTTGTGACGAGAATGTCTCGTGATTGAATAGGAATACTTGCTAAAAGATCACTACTCAAGCGATAAGTGGATTCCGCTTGTCCAGCTTCTGGAGCCGGTACTTGTGGTACTTCTACCTTACTAACTGCTTGAGCCAATTGTTGGCGAGCTGCTAATTCTTTTCCGAGTCCTTGTAGTTGCTCCGCTTGGGAAAGAGCAGTTTGGATATGCAGCTTTTCATTTGAAGGTAGTTCTACTTGCTCGAGTCCATTTTTTATCAATTGAATAACTTTTTGCAAATCTGTACCCGATTTTATTTGTTGCATCGCTTGCTTCAGCATTGCTTGTAAAGGAGAATCTTCTTTCGCTAAAGTAGCTTCAGATCCAGAAAGTTGAATGGTAATGGCACTTGGTTTTGTAGCAGATGCTTCTTTAATGATGGCAGCAACTTCTCTCGCCAGTTCTGGATTTGCCTTTAATTCATGAGAAAATTGATTCATGATCGCTTTAGCAATTTTATCGACGCTCTCTCCCTTTGTCGCTTGATTTAGTAACTGCTGGATAGCTTGCAATTTTGCTGGTTCAGCAACAACTTGTTCGAGTTTACTCAGCAATGCAACAACACGAGATGACTCATTCGGCTTTGTTTGTTGTACTTGGAAATCAGGATCCATGTCTGTTAGTAAGTCTTGTAAAACAGCTCCTAGCTTATTTCCGTGTAACGCTTCATGCACTGCCTTCATTTGCGTTGGTGTAAAATCAAGTTTCTTTTGCACCATCCGTGTGATTGTTTCAAGCTGTTGTGCAGTTGCGTTAGGAGTCTTGTCCAGAAAGGTCTTTATTTGCTGAAGCATTTCCCGTGATATCGGAACTTTATTGTCTTGTAATAGTTGTACAACTTGTCTTAAGCTTTCTGGTAATGCAGGAGTTGGTTTTGTCGTTTGTTCCTTTGATACAGGTGAAGGTATTACTTTCACAACAGGCATATCCTGTGAAGCATCTTTTATTTGCAACATGACTCTTCCGGATGCAGGTAGTTCCCCCTCCACCTTCACACGGACATCCTGGCCCTTCATTTGTACAATTGCTTCATCATTTGGTAGTTTTTCGACTACAGTCGCTTGATGAGTCGTTCCAGTTTTCACTGGCTGTGGGGTCTGTGCTATTTTTGTAGATTGAGTTTGGTTTTGTATAATCATGGTTTTCACACCTTTTGATCAAAATAAAAAAGGAATATACCTTGTCTGCAACCGCCTTGCAGGGTACATTCCTACAGGTCAGATTCTCAAAAAGTAAGCTCAGCAAATAAAACCAACAATATTGGCCTTTGCTGCATACATGGATGCTCATCCTTGAGCAATCATCGAATCCGTTCCTTATCTATTTACTTATAAAAATTTGCAATTCCCTTGGCTATTGCTTTTGGGTCTGGTTTATAGTTACCACTTTGAACTTGGTTCTTCAACTCAGCAACACGAGCTTCGCGTTCTTTCACAACAGAGGAAACTTGCATCATTTCTTTCGCTTCTGATGAAATCTCCACCTTATCCTTTTTTCCAGTTACTTGTGGTTGTTCAACTTTATTGATTTGCTTTTTATATGGGTTCATATCCACATGTCGAAAAGGATTGATCTTCATATTCTCACTCCTTCAATCCGTCCAAAATTACCTTGTACTCTTTTTATCGGTTGCTTGTAATAAATGTTTAGTCACATCATCAAAGAACCTTTCTTCAATTTTCGACTATTTCTGCGAGTGGTACGTGCTTCTATGTAGCTTCTCCATTCGCTCTTTTTCTTCTTCAAATATTGCTAATTCACTTGTAATTGTATTCGAACATTTATCACAAAGCTTGCCCTTCGTAATTATTGTTCCACAATTATCACAAGGATAACCCATATTTGGAAAAAGCGTCGTATGAAGTTTTCCCTTTTTAATCCATTTATATAGTAATTCTGCTTCCACATTGTTAGCTTTTACGACAGTTTCAATTGTAGCAGCTCTATTTTCTCGCTTTTTTAAAAAAGTATATACTTTCTGGAATAGTTTTTCTTCCTCACGAAAACACTTTTCACACATTTCCCTAACAGCGTTTTTCACAAAAATTTCGCCGCACTTTGGACAGTTTGACAAATTCATTTTAAGAACGCTCCTTTACATCCAATGATCCTATCCTTTATATCGGCTATTTTTTAAACTTTTTCACTATCTTGCAATCGTTAAAGCTTGAATATATTTTGCGCCCGCATTTTTTAATGTTTTTGCTGCATGTCGTAACGTTGTCCCGGTTGTATAAATATCGTCAATCAGGAGAATTTTCTTTCTGCTTACGTCATCTCTTTTTAATGTGAAAATGCTTGATTGCTGTAACCTTTCCCTTCTTGTTTTCTTCGATTGTTTTTCGGAATGGTGTCGTTCTAACACATCGGTTATTTCAAAGCCAGCCAGTTGTCCAAGGGCAGCTGCTTGATTAAAGCCTCTTTCTTTCAGTCTTTCCCTACTTAGCGGTATTGGTACAAGCATGTCATATTCCATTTTTTTCAGCGCCTTCCGTATTGCTGGTACAAACACTTTTCCTAATTCATAGTCACCGCGAAACTTAAATTTCGCCATTAACTCTTTCATAAAATCATTGTAATGATACAGGGAGATATTTTTCTCTAATACATCCCCTTGCTTGCGCCAACGTATACAATCCAAACATATATTATCTTCGATGTACTCCGTTTTTAAATTTTCAAGGCTACGAGAACATATATCACATCGTTTTCCTTCTATTACATGTAATTGTCGTAAACAAGTGCTGCACAATGTTGGTTCGTCTGTTGGAAATAAAAATGACATCCATGAAACTTGCCCTTGTATAAAGGAATCACAATATAGGCAATGACTATTCATCGATTAATCCCTGCTTTCTTGCCGTTTTATTCATCAGGTCAATATGAAATAAAGCGCGTAGCATTGCCTTCGATCTGCCAAAATGAAAAAACGTTATATTTCCGGTGGGAAAATCTACACTTCTTCCGACTCGACCTGCAATTTGTACGAGTGCGGCTTCCGTGAAAATAGCGTCCTCAGCACCAATAACGCCAACATCAATATTCGGAAATGTTACTCCTCTTTCTAAAATTGTCGTCGTTAGTAAAAGGGAGATTTCATTGCGGCGCATCTTCTCTACCTTTTCTTTCCGTGCCGGATCTTCGGAATGGACCGCAGCAATACTCGGATTTAGTTTTTCAAACAAGGGAAGAACTTGTTCCATTAATGCGATGTTTGGGAGGAAAAGCAGTGCTTGTTTTCCGCTGTCTTTTCGTTGTTGTACCCATTTTGCAATCGGTGCTGGAATGTGGCCTTTTCGAAGGTGTTTCTCCCAGTTTCCAGCCCATTTAAATGTTGGAAGTGGAAGTGGATGACGATGGAAACGAGCTGGAATTTTCACATGGGGACGTTTACCCTGTGCACATTCAAGTTGCCATTTTTCACTTGGAGTCGCCGTGAGAAATATACGGGTGCCAGTTTGCTTTGTTGCTTTTTCGACTGCCCATTGTAAATTTTCATCATATGAAAACGGAAAAGCATCAACCTCATCGACTACCATTACATCGAAAGCATCTTTAAAACGGAAAAGTTGGTGAGTGGTGGAAATGGTGAGAGGAGCAAATAAATGACGGTCTTCACTGCCTCCATACAGAGCAGCTACTGAAATAGTAGGAAACACCTTCTTAAAACGAGGAGCTAATTCTAATACGACATCAGTTCTTGGGGTAGCAATACAAATCCTTTTTCCTAACTGTAATGCTTTATCAATCGCTTGAAAAAGCACTTCCGTTTTACCTGCGCCACAAACTGCCCACACAAGCAGTTCAGAAGCGGTTTCTACAGCGCGAACAGCTTCATCAGATGCATGTTGTTGTCCTACTGATAGTTCACCGTCCCAGGCAAGATGGGACGCCGGTATTATTTCTGGTGCTGGACCAGCCCACTGATACAAAGGTGTACAAGAAGAAACCCTGCCCATCATGATACAGCTCCTACAATAATAGCATCCTTCCTCTTGACGACAATTAGCACAAGGAAAATTCCCAAATAACCGCTGCTTGCTATTTCCACAACGATTACACTGCCAACTATTCGCCTTTTTCGTAAGCCCAGGGCTAACATGAACATGTTCAACCTTTTGAAGTTTTTCTTCTGGATAAGGAATCTCACTAGCAAGAAGCGAACGACCGGAGAGGTAAGTGGAGAGATCTAGCGATGAGGAAGGTGTGATTGGAGTTAATTTTCTTTCTTTCAAAATATCACCTCATATAGTTTATAGGAAAAGGGCCGTCTCCAAGAAGACAACCCTTTAAGATGTTTATTATTTAATCGTCCAAGCCATCCCCATCGAACCTTCCCCTAAATGGGTACCGATGACAGGACCGAAATAACTAATACTAAAATCAACCGTTGGGAATTGTACCGCTAATTCTGCCTTCCAATCTGCAGCTTCCTGCACACGATTGGCGTGAATAATGGTAGCACGTAAGAACTTCCCTTTCTCTACATCTTCCGCGAGTAAGTCAACAATCCGCTTCATCGCTTTTTTTCGAGTTCGGATTTTCTCAAAAGGAACTATCACTTTATCCTGGAAATGAAGTAATGGTTTAATATTTAAGAGACTTCCAATGACAGCTTGTGCACTTGAAAGTCTACCACCACGTTGCAGATGGGATAAATCATCAACCATAAAATACGCACTCATCTCCGCTTTTAATTCATCTAAACGCGGGAGAATTTCCTCTGGAGTTTTACCTGCTTGCGCCATAGACGCTGCCTCTAGTACATAGAAGCCTTGTGCCATACAGCTAATTTCAGAATCATACGTGTATACCCTTACATTCTCTGCCATTTCTGCAGCGGCAACTGCTCCTTGATATGTACCACTAATTCCACTCGAAAGATGAATACTAATAATAGCATCATACTCTTCCGCTAGTTTTGAATATAATTGTTCAAACTCACCAATTGGTGGTTGTGTAGTCGTAGGAAGCGTTTCAATCGTTTTTACTGCATCATAAAAATCTGAAACATTTAAATCAACTTCTTCGCGATATGTCTCGCCGTTAATGACAACACTTAATGGAATCATATGTATATTAAGATTTTCCCGAATGTGTTTAGGTATGTATGAAGTACTATCGGTCACTACTACCGTCTTCATCTTCTTCACCCTCAATCTTTTATTCTAACACTTGTCCTTTCATTCTATCTAATTACATAGCATTTGAAAAGTCTTTACATATTTATGTATTGAACTCCCCGCCACTTAACGCTCTTATGAGCTGTTTGAAGTGGGGGATTCCTAAGAACACTAACCTATCGGTTAATTATGGATTAGGCTATCCCCGCAGTTCCTGCGGTTAATCACAATGCTTCATTACGAATATTTATACTTGCGTTAATATCACGACTTCGGTGATAGCGCATACATTTCGGGCAAGTCCATTCACGCAAAGCCAGGTTTTTAACGTCTTTATGCTTATGACCACAATTGGAACATAGTTGACTGGAGGCAAAGTTTTTAGCCACAGCTACTACTTCTTTTCCATACCACCTTGCTTTATATTCCAACATTGTTCTAAATTTTGACCATGAGACTTCACTAATCGCTTTGGCAAGGTTTTTATTTTTCATCATATTTTTCGTAGATAAGTCCTCCATCCCAATAATGTCGTGGTTTTTGACAATTTGAGTGGGAATCTTGTCTAACATATCCTTCCTTGCATTTGTAATTTTTTCGTGAATACGAGCCACTTTTATCCGTTGCTTGAGCCAATTGGATGATCCTAATTTTCGTCTAGAAAGAATACGTTGTGCTCTTGCTAACTTTTCTTCTAATGTACGGAAAAACTTCGGATTAGGATAGATTGTACCATCCGACAATGTTGCAAAATCCTTTAATCCTACATCTATCCCAATGATGGACCCTGTCTTTTTCATCGCTTGTACTTCCGTTTCGGACAAAATAGAAATGAAGTATTTACCACTTGGATTGCGCCTGATAGTGGCATTGATAATACGCCCATGTATTTCACGACTTTTTGCAAATCGTACGTATCCAAGCTTTGGAATTTTTATTTTGTTTTTCACAATAGCGATATTTCCGTTTGTGTATTTTGTTGTATACGATTGGATGGGATTCTTTTTTGACTTAAAACGTGGCTCACCATTTTGTTTTTTATAATAGCGCGTATAGGCATCGTTCACAATTTCAACAGACTTTTGGAGTGCAATGCTGTCTACTTCTTTTAAGAATGGGTAGTGTTTCTTCAACTCAGGAATTTCTTTAATAGACTTGTTTTTGTGGAAGAATTCCCCCTTCCAATTATTACTAGGAAGTTGACCATTCTGAACCATTTCATTCACAACATACCAATAGGAATCCCTGTCTATTTGTTTTCCTATAAAATAGTTATAGACAAAACGAGTGCATCCGAAAGTTTTTTCAATGAGGATTGTTTGTTCTTTATTTGGATAGATTCGAAATTTGAACGCTTTTTTTACCAGCATTATTTTCACCTCACCCCAAAACAGAATGTATGTTCTTATTATATCAAATGGAGGGAGGTTTTGGCTACCACCAAGCGAAATTCATCTCCCACCTTATCTTTGGGCTTAAGCCCTTCACGAGCTTGAAGAGGGAGTCTTTTTTCGGGGGATGATAAACGTTTATGTTCTAATGATACTCTCCCTACTGCATATCCTTCATCTTTGTATTCTGTAAACTCTGCTTCAAAAAAAGGTCCCCAACCTAATGTTTCTAAATTCATGTCTATCCTCCAATGATATTTTTACATAAAAAATAACCGCCCACAGCGGCTGGCGCTTTTACATTTTGTTATTAATAACCGTGAGCTACACATTCCCCCTGGAAAATAGACCTATATCAATTCCATACTAATTTCCTTAAGGGTATTATTAAATTATCTTCGCAAAACATATGAATGATGCTCATGCGACACTCCCCCTTGGAAAATCAGTAAAATTTTACAATTTCAGTTTACATTGGCGTTTCATTATTGTAAAGCAATTTTTAAGCGTTTTCTTGGTTAAAATAGGTAGTATTTATTACTTTTCTTTAGTAATTAATTGGTATATTCTAAACTTAAGTTAAATTTCAACTGGGAGGCAACTGTAATGACAATGAAAAAAGTATTAACACTTGCTGGTTCTGATTCTAGCGGTGGTGCAGGTATACAAGCAGATTTAAAAACATTCCAAGAAAATGGCGTTTATGGTATGAACGCTCTAACGTCAATCGTAACGATGGATCCAGAAAACAATTGGAGCCATGGCGTTTTTCCAATTGACGTTGATATCGTAGAACAACAATTAAATACCATCCTTTCAGTTGGCATCGATGCAATGAAAACAGGAATGCTTGGATCTGTGGATATTATTGAACTAGGTGCTCGTAAAATCGATGAACACAAACTTGATAAAGTCGTGATTGACCCTGTAATGGTTTGTAAAGGAGAAGACGAGGTACTACAACCCGAAAACACAGAAGCAATGCGTGAATTGTTATTGCCACGTGCAACAATTGTAACTCCAAATTTATTTGAAGCATGGCAACTAGCGAAAACAGGCCCAATAAAAACAATTGACGATATGAAAGAAGCTGCTGTGAAAATTTTAGACCAAGGTGCAAAAAATGTTGTCATAAAAGGTGGAAAAGGCTTAAACTATGACAAAGCAGTCGACCTTTTCTATGATGGACAAGAATTTGTTTTATTAGAAAAAGAAAAACTAGAAACAACATACAACCACGGCGCCGGCTGTACATTTGCTGCAGCAATTACCGCTAACTTAGCAAAAGGAAAATCTGTAAAAGAAGCAGTTTCAGCAGCAAAAGAATTCGTCACAGCTGCCATTGAACACGGTTGGAAACTAAACGAATATGTTGGACCTGTAAAACATGGCGCATATAACGAATTTGTAGGCAACGCGAAAAAATAAAACCAGACCCAGTAAGTGTTATCAGCACTGCTGGGTTTTTGTTCGTCTGTTAGTGTCTAATGTACTTCTTGTTTGAGTTTTTTTACCTCTAAACTAATGTCAGCTCCTTTTCACTGTACGTCAGTCTAGAGGGAAGGCTTCTCATCGAATTTGTGCTGGTGTCTTCATGGAATTTGTCGTTACGAGCGGTCTCTCGACGATTGTGAATGGCTTCTCTCATTGAAAACGTCGTGACGAGTGTTCTCTCGACCATTTCGCGGAATTTTTTAGTTTAATTCGTCGTGACAACCATTCTTTCGACGATTATGAGATGCTTCCCTCAATGAATTCGTCTTGACGAACGTTCTCTCGATCATTTTGTGAAGATACTCCCTCTGAAATCGTCTTGACAAGCGTTCTCTCGACCATTATGAGATGCTTCCCTCAATGAATTCGTCTTGAAGGGCGGTCTCTCAACGATTTTGTGGGGGTTCTCCATCTGAAAACATCGTGACAGACGGTCTCTCGACTATTTCCAGGTTCTCAACTTAGTGTATCCGTCTTGAGCAACCTTCTCTCAACCATTGTGTTTTGCTATTCCCTTTGAAAACGTCGTGACGAACGTTCTCTCAACCATTATGAGATGCTTCCCTCAATGAATTCGTCTTGAAGGGCGGTCTCTCAACGATTTTGTGGGGGTTCTCCATCTGAAAACATCGTGACAGACGGTCTCTCGACTATTTCCAGGTTCTCAACTTAGTGTATCCGTCTTGAGCAACCTTCTCTCAACCATTGTGTGTTGCTATTCCCTTTGAAAACGTCGTGACAAGCGTTCTCTCGACCATTATGAGATGCTTCCCTCAATGAATTCGTCTTGACGGACAGCCTCTCAACCAATATGTACTACTGACCTCATGAAATCTGTCGTGAGGAACGTTCTCTCGACGATTGTGAGGGGGTTCTCTTATTAAAACCGTCATGACGAGTGTTCTCTCGACCATTGTGTAAAGATATGAGTACAGTATCGGTCAAGAGAAAAACTATTACCACTATCCCACTTATGAAATTCCTCAGCATTGTATAAAACTTTTAAATCGTAATCTCCTGTAATTTTTAGTAAAATAATATTAGCTTTCATATGGAAGGAGGCATTTGTCATGGAGGTTATTAATGTTAATAAAGTACAGCAATTGATTAATGACTTTGCTGGAGAGACTGTTTACATACATTTAGAAACGACTAATGGAGCATATGCAGCCCATAATGATGAATCATTTTTTTCAGCGGGAGCATTTATTCGTAATGCGCAAGTTAGCTATGAACACGGAAAAATTGTTGGCGATGGACCGTTTCGTGTCGGCTTAAAACTTCCAATTGGCTGGATTTACGCAGAGGGTCTTACCCATTATGAAGTAGATGAATTAGGTAGACTTCTTCTTGCAGGACACGGCTTTGATGGAAAACTAGCCGTTGCTTTGGAGATCAGTAAGACGCCGTTTGAATAAACGAGGAAGGAAAGGAGTTACTTTAATGGAAAAAGAACGCCATGTATTAGTTGTATTTCCTCATCCCGATGACGAAGCTTTCGGTGTATCTGGGACAATCGCGAGCCATATAAAAAATGGAACACCTGTAACATATGCGTGCTTAACACTCGGAGAGATGGGAAGAAACCTTGGTAACCCTCCATTTGCTACACGAGAATCACTTCCAAAAGTGCGAAAGGCAGAGTTAGAAGCTGCTGCAAAAGCAATGGGAATTACCGACTTACGAATGATGGGTTATCGTGATAAAACACTAGAATTTGAAAATGATCAAGCTCTAGCCAATATGGTATTTGGCTTAATTGAAGAATTAAATCCATCACTTGTCATCACTTTTTACCCTGGATATTCTGTTCACCCAGATCATGAAGCTACTGGACGTGCCGTTGTCCGGGCAGTTCGCAGATTACCTATCGAAAAACGCCCGAAACTGCATTGTGTTGCATTCTCGAAAGGTCATGAAGCAGAAATTGGCCCAGCAGATATCGTTCATGATGTTAGTGATGCTTGGGAACAAAAGCTTGGTGCATTAAAAGCCCACATCTCACAAACAGCATGGATGCTTGCTGATATGGAAAAACAAATATCCGATGACAATCCTGACTTACTCGCCCATTGGAAAAAAGAACGCTTCTGGACGTATGATTGGGATAATGATAAAGTCTTATAATAAAAAATCTGCACGGATTACTATTCCATGCAGATTTTTTTGCGTCTGTATCCCATAGTTTTTGTGAGGACCCCTCCACTTCACTCGATTGCACGAGTAATTCTACTGGTTTCGAGTATATAATCTCATAATCGCGAGAATAACCTCATAACCGCGAGAATAACCTCATAATCACGAGAATATCCTCATAATCACGAGAATATCCTCATAATCACGAGAATATCCTCATAATCGCGAGAACATCCTCATAATCGCGAGAATATCCTCATAATCGTGAGAATAACCTCATAATCGCGAGAATAACCTCATAATCACGAGAATATCCTCATAATCGCGAGAATATCCTCATAATCGCGAGAATAACCTCATAATCGCGAATATAATCCTTTAATCGCGAGAATAATCACATAATCGCGAGAATAACCTCATAATCACGAGAATATCCTCATTATCGCGAATATAATCCTTTAATCGCGAGAATAACCTCATAATCGCGAATATAATCCTTTAATCACGAGAATATCCTCATAATCACGAGAATATCCTCATAATCACGAATATAATCCTTTAATCGCGAGAATAACCTCATAATCGCGAGAATATCCTCATAATCGCGAATATAATCCTTTAATCGCGAGAATAACCTCATAATCGCGAGAATAACCTCATAATCGCGAATATAATCCTTTAATCGCGAGAATATCCTCATAATCACGAGAATCCCCCCATAATTGCGAGAAAACTCTCCATTATCCCGAGAATAACCTCGTTTCCGCGAAAACAAGCTCCATTATCGCGAATATCTCATTACAAAACCACAAATAACCCTCGCACGAACGCATATCCCCCACAGTCACGAAAACACAACTCACATTTACTACAGTTTTCTTCCTTGTAAACACCTATACCAACACAACATATTTAACTACTAAACTTCTCTCCTGTTACTGCGTTTACAAATGAATCGCAATCTATTTTGTACATTAGCTTTAATTTTTTTCGTTCGATATCATAGACGTAGTGTTCTTCAAAATAAATGTCTTCTTCTAGAATAGCAATTGCTTGCTCTTGTGAAATGCTGATTTGCTCTAATGGGGGCGCGGGTAAGTCCATAAATCGGCTGAACATCTCCTTTTTATCGAGCACACTCAAGATAGCACCTTTTTCATGGTTATAAGTAATTTTCAATTTATCTGTGATTCGATCTAACGTACTTACTGGAACTACTTCCATATAAATATCCCCATAATCCCGCTCAAACTTCTCTATTTTCCATTCTCCATTTTGATGTGGACGACTATTACGTATATAGTTCGTAACTAAATGAATACATGCTTGTTTTTCCTCAACTGTAATTGGTAAGGTGTCAGGATGAGCTATATTATTAGCTATCTCCTCTTCTGTTATGGTTTGTGATATGCGAAAGTCATCCCAATCTTCACCGATATATTGATCTGTTATTTCCACATCTACTGGTGGATCGGTTTCTTCCCAACGAATAATTAATTCATCCTGTCGCGGCAACTCCACTCCATCTACAAATGTTTCCTCTACCCCATATAAAAGCTTGTACTCTTCTTCTAACGTTCCAAATAATATAACCTGTTGTTTTATTACCTCTTTTACATATAAATCGTTCAGTTTTGGACTCTCTTCGATTCCAATTGGAGGATAAAATGCTGGGAAATATCCGTACAATGAATAGAAAACAATGCTTCCTGCTTCATTCACTTTTATTTCTATCCAGCCACCTGGAGATACTTTTTTTCCATTTAAAACAGCAATAAATAAATATTCTTCACCATTATCTTCTGTTTTTTTACGCTTATACTGGAAATCCACCTTATACTTTAAACCTGTTTGTAACTCTATCCAAGCAACTACATCATTCAAATTAGAACTAGGTAAGATAGGCGGATTCTCTCTGTGGTCTTCGCTCATGACTACAATAAAACTAGTTAACACACCATTAGTTAAATTCACAGTAGTAGCAACAGTTCCCGGGGGATTCAAGTCATCCTCCATCTCCGTTCCAGGAGGAAACCATTCCATATCTAATTTATATTCAGTCGTTTTAATCGGGGAAACTTCACGATGAATGGTTGAATGTCGCAACTCAAAATCATTCAAACCCCAATGTGATTTAAGTTCATTCTCCCATTGCTGTACACTTTTACTCATTTTCTCCACCTCCGCTATCATACGTACGAATGGTTATTCCAAATAGTTTCATAAAATGCAAACAGGCCACCATATTGGAAGCCTGTTTTGCCATTTTATATACTTTCTTGTTTTAACGCATCAATAATATTTTCTTTTTTCACTTTAGTGCTAGAGTAGAGCATTGCAGACCCTACAATGAAAAAGACTGCAACAATAACATATAGTATGCTTAACCAAGGTAATTCAAACTGATAACTAAACGTGTTCATCATAGATCTATGAATTAAATACATAACAAGGATACTGATTGGTAATCCGTAAAGTAATGATTTCATTCCATAAAAAACACTTTCGTAATTTATCATTTTATTGAATCCCTTTGGTGTCATTCCAACTGACTTAAGCATTGCAAATTCACGTTTACGGAGCGAAATACTCGTTGAAATGGTATTAAAGATATTCGCAATCGAAATTGCCGTTATCAATAAAATGAAGCCATATGTGAATACGGACATTAACATAATCATTTGTTCTTGTTGTTGCCTTCGTTGATACACATTGTAAATATATAGCCCGCTTTCTTTTAAATCCTCGATCTGTTGTTGTGTTTTCATTGGATCAGAAGTGTTTAAATAAAGATATGCATAAGATCTTAAATATTTATTCGCTAGTAGTTTTTCCAATGATTGTTCGGAAACAATAACATTCAGGCTTGCTCCACCAACTTGATTTACTCCCATCGGTAGTTCATCCGTTAGTGCTGCAATTTCCATTGTATCTACAAACTCTTCTTCATCATCATCGTTCCAAGATAACAACTCTAACGTTTTGCCAACTTCTGTATTGATTGCTTTGGACTCAATAAATTTGCCAGTATATGCGTCTTGATAGGAATTTGTATCAATCACAATTCCTTTAATACGTTCTGAATCGAACAACTGATTTTTATCGATACCTATTTTTTTTGCATATGCTTCTAAACTTTCATCATCGAGCGCGGTCATATTAATAAAATGGTTAATCTTTCCATCCTGAAGCATGCTTTTATCTTGCTCTACAAGTTCTTTTAACTCTTTAGAAATTGCCTCTTCTTCAATCCATGTAGATAAGCTCATTTCTCGCACAATACTGCTGCCTGTTACATTCTTAAGTGACGTAATGGAGTCCACTATCTGATGATCAATCCCCTCCCCTCGGAATGATACTTGAATATCATAACTAACCCCATCTTGAGAAAGCTGTAATGACTTTTTGAGACTATCTGTAAAATACGATACCGCTAAGAAAAGGACGATACTAATCACTAGTGAAAACACCGTTGCTTGGTATCTGCGCTTATTTCTTTTTAAGTTCTTTAAACCAAATTCCGCTTCTATTCCAAACAGCTTACGTACTAGTTTTGACGTTTTGACAGCTTTACCAGTAAGTTTTATATCTGTTGATTGGCGAATAGCATCTATTGCTGATACTTTGGATGCTCTTTTCGCAGGTATATAAGTAGATATAAAAATTGTAAGGATGGAAACAACACAAGCTACTAAAATCGACATTGGTGTAACTGCTACAGCTAATTTCTCAGATACATTTAGTGCTCCATGAATATAGGTGTTAATGAAATAAAAAGTAATACCAATTCCGGCCAGTCCGCTAAAAATCCCAATTGGTATGCTGATTAAACCAATGACTGCACCTTCAAAAAACACAGAATTACGCTTTTGTTGTTTTGTAGCACCGATACTAGCAAGCATTCCTAAATGACGGGAACGTTCCGAAACGGAAATCGCAAATGCATTATAAATAAGCGATACAGAACCAATAATGATGACCGCCATAATGATTGCCGTTAAGGAATAAAGTGTAGCCCGTAAGTTATCATTATTTGTTAATCCATGGTATCGAAGAAGTTCACTATTATATCCGATAGATGTCTTGTCTAACTGTATTTCAGCAGCTAACTCTTCAGCATGTGAATAAAGCGATCTATTCACTTTATTTAATACAACAGATGCGTTAACCGTGTCTCCACTTGCAAGTGAGTTTTCATCTACATAACTAATAATCGTGTACCCGGGTGACCAAGTAGGCTCCCAAGTTGGCCTTTCAATAATACCCACAATTTTAAATGTTCTCGATGTTTTGTGTGTTAATGTTTCTAGCACATTCCCATCTTCGTCTACTTGCAAGGCATCGACCTGACTTAAGGCGTTGCCATTACCTGAATCAGCAAAACGCTCCCCTATATCTAACGTTAAAATATCTCCTACCTTATATTCAACATTAGCATTTGCTGCTATTGCATCAGAAATGACTACTTCACCAGCTGAACGTGGTAAACGACCTGAGCTTAATTCAATTGGAAATTGTTTAAAACCATGGTGATTATATTCTTTTATGAAAAAATATGGTTTATAAACATTTTCACTACCTTCTAACTTGGCATAACCTAAATCACGAGAAAGTACTACTTTCTTCGAATTATCATCCTTTTTTATCGCTTCTATTTGTTTCTCATTCACATTTTTGTATAGTACATGCCATTCACCATTATCTGCAATCTCTTGACGCTTCATCAAATCTAAAAAGGAAACCCCAATTGTCGCTACAGCAGTTAGCATGGCAACTGAAATGATAACACCGATAATCGTAACGAGTGTTCTTCGTTTATTTTCTTTCAAGTGTCTGAGCGTTAGCTTATTGACAATATTCACGGACGAACCACCTCATCTTTGGCGATTTTTCCATCTTCAATCATGATTACCCTATCTGCTTGGAGAGCAATGCGCTCGTCATGCGTAATGATAATCAAGGTTTGATTGTATGTTTTATTCAACATTTTTAACAAATCAATAATTTCATTACTATTCTTACTATCTAGATTCCCTGTCGGTTCATCCGCCAACATAATAGCGGGATTGCTAATGATAGCTCTTCCAATTGATACCCGTTGTTGCTGTCCACCAGAAAGCTGGTTCGGCAAGTGAGTAAGTCGATTTTCTAAATTTAAAGTTTTTACAATATCCGCAAACTGTTTCGGATCAACTTTATGTCCATCCAGTAACATAGGCAATGAAATATTCTCTTCCACTGTTAAAACTGGAATCAAATTATAAAATTGATAGATTAACCCTATTTGTCTTCTTCTAAAAATAGCTAACTGAGTTTCATTCAAATTGTAAATATCAGTATTATCTACATATACCTTACCGCTTGACGGTCTGTCCACACCGCCAAGTAAATGTAGTAAGGTAGATTTCCCAGACCCAGATGGTCCAATAATAGCGACAAACTCACCTTTTTTTACAGAAAAAGATACATTATCTAAAGCCTTTACCGCCGTTTCTCCCTTACCATATACCTTCGATAGATTCTCTATTTTTAAAATTTCCATTTTATTACCTCCGTATGAATGACTATGATTACAGTTTATCCATCCAAAATGACTTTCAAGTGACTTAAAAATAACAATTTAGTCACTTAAGATGAAAAAATACGAACGGCACTTGAAGGAAGGCTAAGGCACACATCCTGTCGGTAGGCTTAAGTAGCGACCTCCTGACCCGCATCATGCTTGTCCGTGACATGCAAATGTTTTGAGATAAATAAAAACAAAAAAGAACTACCTGGTACAACGAATGGTAGTTCTCAATACTTAAATAACCTGTTTATAAAACTTAATATGAAACTCTGTTCCTACATTTTCATCACTTTTCACTTCAATCGTACCATTCTGGCTCGTAATAATACTATGTGCCATGGCAAGTCCGATACCAATACTTTCATCACTTGCATTTTTGCCTTTAAAAAATCGTTTGAAAATATAAGGAAGATCCTCTCTTGGAATTCCCTTGCCATTATCCGTAATGGTTATTTCTGTATACAAGGCGTTTTCAGAAAAGGAAATCATGATTTCCCCGCCATCCTGCGTGTGTTCTACACAGTTCTTCAAGATATTAATTAATGCTTCAGTTGTCCAATTCACATCGCCTAAAAAAGATACAGAAGCATCACCTGTAATCGATAATTTCTGCTCTTTAATATCTATCGGAATTAAAATCGGCTTTAGTGCTTTTTGTATTAGAGATTTAACTTCCACCCGTTCTTTTTTAAACTGGGCTGTCCCTGCATCAATTTTAGAAAGCTTAAGTAAAGATGACACGAGCCATTCAATTCGTTCCAGTTGAATACGAATATTGTTTGTGAATTCCGTTCTTTTTTCATCTGGCAAGTTCGAGTCACTTAATAAGTCAACCATCACCATCATCGACGTTAATGGTGTTTTAAGCTGGTGCGAAATATCAGAAATAGCATCTGTCAGCATTAACTTATCTTGCTGTAATAAAGCACGTTGCTCTGACAACATCCGCGTTACTTTGTAAATATCACTTTTTAAAATACTAAGTTCCCCTTCAAAGTTATCGCGTACATCCAGTGTATAATCTCCGCTACTAACTTTTCGTAAATACGAGGCCAATTTTTCAATTTCGCGATATCTCCAGCGTGTAAAGATAATCGCTGCAGTAATTAATAGTATCGATGTGAATGCGGAAAAAATTGCTGCAACTGTTGAGAAAATACTAGCAATTATTGTAATAATAATCCCAATAGAGACGGTTACAAGCAGGAATATTTGCACTTCACGGTTCCGTAGCACGTTAATCACCAACCTTATAACCTAATCCACGAATTGTTTTTATTATGGTTGGGGATTGCGGATCATCCTCCAATTTCTCGCGCAATCTTTTGATATATACTGTAAGAGTATTGTCATTCACAAAGTCGCCTGCAACATCCCAGATCTGCTCAAGCAATTGGTTTCTGGACATTACTTGCCCCAAATGATTGGCAAATACAAGTAATAGCCGATACTCTAGTGCTGTTAACACAACCTCTTCCCCATGTTTATACACTTTTCCTTCTAACAAATTAATGCGGACATCTCCCAGCTCTATCATGGAGTTGGATTGCGAATGCTTTTGATATCTACGTAGCACTGATTTTATTCGAGATAGTAACTCCCTAATGCGAAAAGGTTTCGTAATATAATCATCCGCTCCCATATCAAGTCCCATTACAACATTTACTTCATCATCGACAGCAGTCAGAAAAATAACCGGAACATCTGCCCGTTCCTTGACGAGTTTACATAGTTCATAGCCACTACCATCCGGTAAAGACAAATCAAATAAACATAAAGAAATATCTTTTAACTGTTCTTGAATTATCTTTTTTGCAGATTCAACATTATAACAAAGAATAGTGGAAAACTGATCCTGTTGTAGTGAATAATCCAAACCAGATGCGATTGTTTTATCATCTTCTACAAGTAATATTTTCATCACGAATCTCCTGACTATTTTATCGGATAATTTTATCTTAATGCATTCATACTTTTCCTCCAAGTTATTTCTATCATCAAAAAAAGAAAAGTACTGTGTTTAATCAATAGGATGAAAAGGTATATATCACTAAAAGTAAAGGAGAGGATCAAGTTATGTTATGGACCATTATAGGTATTATCTTCGTTTTATGGTTATTAGGATTCCTATTTGATATTGCAGGTAACCTAGTACATGTATTATTAGTTATTGCTTTAATCGTCTTTATTTTCCAAATGATGGCAGGTAGACGCAAGGGCTGAGGACAGGCCCTTTCTAGCAAGTTTTTAGAAAATATCGGACTAGCTCAAACGTATGAAAGGATTTTTCTAGATTCATAACGAACCCTTCTTATGTAAGGGGGAGATTAACATGAAAAATGTTCTACTAACAGATAGAGTTCAGAGGATTATTAGGAGAGCAGAGCAAAAAGCTGCGGCAGCGAACGCAGTAGTGACACCTATTCATTTACTCGCTTCCTGTTTTTTAGAAAAGACAGGTGTCCTCGGTGAGATTTTTCTTAAATGTGATATTGATATTCAATCATGGAAGCAGACACTTCCTTCTGAACATAATAGTTTACAACATCCTTTTGTTAACACCGCTATTACAAAAGAAGTACTTGTAGTATTCAATCAATCCATTCAATATATGAGGAAATATAATCAGATTTATTTAAACGAAGGACATTTACTTAAGGCATTAATGAAAACAAACGTAGTAGACCATTTTTTAACAGAAGAAAATAGAGAGATGATATTATCGTTAGGGACAACCTCACGCGATATGATTACACATTTAGGAAACTATACGTTCCCACAACTGCAATCTCCCATGATTAGAAGGGTAACACAAGCAGACTTTCAAATACTTACTTCCTTTGTCTCTAACCATTTTTCTCATGAGTGGGCTGATACAATAAAGAATGGTTTCTTAAAAGAGCAACCTACCATTTATATAGCAGTAGATGAGAAGGAAATTGTCGGCTTTGCCGCATATGATGTTTATCAAAATAAAAAATGTTATTTCGGACCGATGGGGGTTACAAAGCGAAGAAACCGAATTGGATATCAGCTACTCCATCATTGTTTACGAGACATGAAAAAAATCGGCTATGAATATGCGATTATCGGTGGCGCTGGTCCAATCGAATTTTATGAAAAGGCGTGTAACGCAGTAGTAATCCCAGCAACATAGTGTTGCTGAGATTACTTTTTACGAGTTCAAATCCAGCCCTTTTCCACCGCGGTATTTACTGCCTGTTGTCTGGATTCAGCATGTAGCTTTTGAATAGCGGTAGAAAAATAGTTTCTTACTGTTCCTTTTGTTAAAAATAGTTGTTTACTAATTTGATCTGTTGTCATTCCGGCATTTGCTAAGCGCAATACTTCTTCCTCCCGCTCCGTCAACGGACTTTCTTCCTTTAAAAAGAGGGCTGCTGCGAGGTCGGTACTAATCACTCGTTCTCCGTTCATTACCTTACGAATAGATTCTATCAAGTATTCAATTGGTTCATCTTTTAATAAGTATCCTTCTACTTTTGCATCGACTGCCTTTTGTAGATAGCCTGGACGTGCAAAGGTAGTTACAATCATAATCTTACATTTATTCCCGGATTCTCTTAGTTTTTCCGCTAATTCAAGTCCACTTATATGTGGCATTTCGATATCTAAGAGACAAACATCTGGTGACAACTTCTCGATTGCTGCTAGTGCCTGCTCACCATCTGAAACTTCCGCAACCACTTCCATATCTTCTTCAAATTTCAGAAGCGAAGTGAGAGCACCACGAAGCATGCTTTGATCTTCTGCAATCAATACTCGTATCATAAAACTGGGTTCTCCTTTCGCAAATAAATCGGTACACTTAATGTAACTACCGTACCTCCATCAGGAACATTTTCAACTTCCATCGTCCCCTGTATCGCATGCATTCGCTCCTTCATTGATTGTATCCCGTTTCCTCTATTCTTATGGAATAATCCAATTCCATCATCTTGTATTATTACGGTATAACTTTCATTATTTGCTTGTAATACTAACTTACAGTTTTGCGCTTGACTATGCTTCATCACATTCGTAACTGCTTCACGAACTGCAAGTGCGAGCATCGTTTCATCGACACTAGATAAAACATGGATTTGTCCTTTTCTTTCCACAACGACATCTATCCCTGCTGTCCCCAGTAGTTTTTGTGCATTTTCAATTTCACTTTCCAATGAAACAAACTTCATATCAGTCACTAGTTCCCGTACTTGCTTCAAGGCAATTCGTGCTGTCCCTAAAATATCATTCAGCTCTTGCTTAGCTAGTTTAGGGTCTTTATCTATTAATCTAGTTGTTAACTCACTTTTTAATTTAATCATTGTTAATGTTTGCCCTAGAGTGTCATGGAGATCCCTTGCTATTCGGTGCCGTTCTTCTTCTTGTATATATTGTTCAATTTGTTCATTCGCAGCGTCCAATTCAGTTTGCAAATTGATTGCCTTCAATCGTATATGCATTAATATTGGATACAGTAATTGCACAATTAAAATTGATAGCAGCGCAGGGTTTTCTACTGTAAAGTAACTTCCTTCCCCATGCCAAATAACGAATGTAGCAAATGTTGCTATTATCGGAATTCCAATAGCAATTATTTTCTTTTTATTTGCTCTCCCAAGTAAATCTGCAAAAAAGAAACCAAATAATAATAGTGAGGAGCCGAAAAAATATGCTAATATAGCAAGAGAACCGTACCCGATCGTTACTCCCATTAGTAAGAGCCAATTTCTATGCCAGAGACTAATATAAAACGATACTAGAAAGAGAATTAGTAGTAGCAATTTATAAAGGAGATTCATTGTATGATTAGTACTTAGCACAAATGAAAAGAGAAAGATAATCCCTGCAACATCTAATATTAGGTACCTGCGTATTTGATCGCTTGGATAGATTTTACTAAACATACAACACCTCCTAAACTTATCTAATGAGCCTTATACTCGCTACCTGCTTCCGTGCTAACTCCATTGGACCAAACGGAAACTTCCGCAACCAAACAGCTGCAAAAAATATTTGCACAGCAGAAATCAGTAGCCAAATGAAAATAACAGCAATAGAACTCAGCGTTTCACCAAGTCCGAAGCCCCATTTGTAAAAAAGGATGGAAGCAAGTAAATTTTGAAGTACATAGCAACTTAAAGACATTTTTCCGACATCTTCTAGCCGTTTCCACAGCCAAAACTGCTCTTTCATCTCTACTAATCTTGCAATCAAGGCAATATAACCTAATGAGAGAAGCGGTGCAAAAAGATAACGAACTGGCATATCGAACATGCCTCCAGGAACAAAGATAAGCATGTTTAGTGGTACCCCAATGTATAACCCTATTTTAAGAAGTTTTGCTCGTTTCTGTTTACCACTTTCATCTGGAGAAAAGACACCTGACCGCATCATTCGCACACCTAGTAAAAAGAGAAAAATATTCATCGGAATGATGAGAATAGCTTCACTTCTTAATATTAGAAAGTTAGATAAACGGTACTGTACCTGTTCAAGCCATGTAGCTTCTTTATATAATAATACAACTTCATCGAAGCTTCCCAATGACATATTTGCCCCGAGAAAGCTCACAATTAAAAGCAATAGGATAAGTCCTCCATGGATGCCTGCAATCCATTTCATTACTTTAGAAATAACTTTATCTCCTCCTTTAATAATAAAGGAGACAATGATTGCGGTCACTCCATAGCTCATTAAAATGTCATATTCCATCACAAGTGTAAAATGGATTAACCCTTCTATCATTAATATACAGGAAGTCCATATATAAATACCTGGCCATGCATTCCCTCTTTTAAGTGCTTGTCGATACTTTAGTTCGAGTCCTACTCCGAACATAATTGTCAGAAGACCAAGTAACTTTCCATTTACAAGAAACAACACAATCATTCGAATTAGGTCATCCAGCTCCCACCATGATGTATAGGCATATGTTGTAATATAGGATAGGTCACCAAAGTAAGCGAAAATCCAAATATTTGTTCCAAGTGTTCCTAATACGGCAAATCCACGCAGGATATCTAATAGTCGAATCCTCTGTGTCCTCATTTGCATCACTCTTTTCTAATAAAGATTTGTTATCTTTATTTTAAATGTTGAAAGAATGACGGAGAATTCACACCTATCAGCAATTACATATGACAGCTGTCATATCTTTTATGTACAACCAATCAATAAAAACGGGAAAAAGCTATAAATGATGGAATCAATTCATAAAGTTGATTTCCGCTATAGGCCGACGCTTTCCCTCATGATATAAACAAAAGTAGTTTTACTAAAAAAAGCCGAGCTAACTTGATAGTTTCAAGATAGTTCGGCTTTCATAACCTACATTTTTCTATGCTATTTATTATTACTACATTTCTTCCAATACTTTGATAATTGCTTTTGCGACACCTTCATTTTCATTTGTTTCTGTAACATGTTTACATACTGTCTTTATAGCTGGCTCGGCATTGCCCATCGCAACGGAGTGACCTACTATTTCTAGCATGGAAAGATCATTGTAGTTATCTCCAAGCGCCATCGTATCCGCAAGCGAGATGCCTTTACTTTCTACATATCTTTTTAAAGCTAGTCCTTTTTTAGCATCCTTATGCATGACTTCAATATTATTTCGTCCTGAGGATGTTACTTCGATTCCCTCTATGTTTTTTAATTTTTCCGTGACATCAAATAATAGCTGTTCATCTAGAGAGAATGCTAGAAACTTATTCACTTCGCAATCCTTCGCATCGTATATGTTTCGATAATCATCTACAACTTGGATAAGGCGATTTTTATATCGTTCTTCTGCAGCTTCAATTATTTCCTCTACATCTACAGAAGGATTAGCTGTATGAAAAACATCCACAATTGCTTGAATTCCTCTTTCGCGATCAGATGTAAAAGTCCCTTTTGGTGTATACAGTTCAAAGTACATATCGACACTTTCAAATACATTTGTAATTTTCATGGATGTGACTCCATCTAAATAGGCAGAATAAGTAATATTCCCTTCTTCATCACGAATTTCTCCACCATTTACACAAATAGCTGGGCACTCGATTTCTGCTTTATCTAATACAAAACGTACTTCTCTATAAGATCTTCCTGAACAAATAACAAAATCTATACCCTTGGCTTGTACAGCTTTTATTGCTTCAATCGTAGCTGCACTTACTTCTTGGCGTTCATTTAACAACGTTCCGTCCATGTCTGATGCTATACATTTAATCAATGGTATTAGCTCCTTCGTGTTGCAATTTGTATATATTGTAATTCTAGCTAATTATCGATAACATTGCAAAAATGCGGTTTATAGAAAATTCATATTTTATTCAATTGCACAACTTTAGTTTTCTACTATTTTCCATAAAAATAAGACTAGCAATTTCAGCACTTATGCATTAAAATAAGTTTTATTGAATATTTATAAACGAAAAGGTGAACATCATTGAATAATAAACAATTTAATCTATCGCACTTTTTACTATTTTTAATACCTTCTTTACTAGGGATTTTTCTATTCATGATTCCACTTCCATCTAAAGAAAGTGGAATTACGATTCCAGTTGCTGCCATGGCAAACTTTTTGCAAGAACTACTAGGGTCAAGCATACCAGCTATTATGCTTGTCATTATTATGATAGCTTTACTAGGGACTATCCTTGCAAAAACAGTAAAGCCTGCATTTATTAAAAATTCACCATTTTTCACTGCGTTATTTGATATTCCAGTAATTTGGGTTATCGCTCGTGTACTTGCAGCAATATTCGCTGTAATGGTTTATTTCGAATTGGGACCTGAAGCAATTTGGTCTGAAAATACAGGTGGAGTTTTACTTTTCGATTTATTACCCGTTCTTTTTAGTGTATTTTTATTTGCAGGTCTTTTGTTACCTCTACTATTAAACTTTGGTTTGCTGGAGTTATTTGGTGCATTGTTGACGAAATTTATGCGCCCATTATTTAAATTACCTGGACGTTCATCGATCGATGCGATAGCTTCATGGCTTGGAGATGGAACGATTGGGGTGCTTCTTACAAGTAAACAGTATGAAGATGGACATTATACAAAAAAAGAAGCCGCCATTATTGGAACGACTTTCTCGATTGTATCGATTACTTTCTGTATTGTTATCATCGGTCAAGTTGGCTTAATGAATTATTTCTTCCCATTTTATTTAGCAGTTACTTTTTCTGGTTTTATTGCAGCAATTATTATGCCACGTATATGGCCACTAGCAAAGAAGCCAAATACGTTCATAAACGATAAAGAAGATGATCATACATCAGAGTTAATTCCTGAAGGATATTCTCGTCTCCAATTTGGATTAGAACAAGCACAACTACAAGCTCAAAAAAGTACAAGTGTGAAAAAGTTTTTCCAGGACGGCTCTAAAAATATATTAGATATGTGGATTGGTGTTGCACCAATTGTTATGGCACTAGGAACACTTGCATTAGTAATTGCAGAATTTACACCTGTTTTCCAATGGCTAGGAACACCGTTTGTTCCTATTCTAGAGTTACTACAAATTCCAGAGGCAAAAGCTGCTTCACAAACAATGGTTGTTGGTTTTGCCGATATGTTCTTACCTGCCATTTTAGCGGAAGGTATTGAATCAGAATTAACTCGCTTCGTCATCGCTGGAGTATCCGTCACACAGCTCATCTATATGTCTGAAGTTGGTGGACTACTAATCGGTTCTAAGATTCCAGTAGGTATGAAGGATTTAATTATCATTTTCCTATTACGTACAATCATTACATTGCCGATTATTACAGCAATTGCACATTTTATCTTTTAATTTCTAAGCAGTCACGAGCATTTTGTTCGTGACTATTTTTTATGCCTCACTATAAAAATTTCGGTGAAATCCTCTGTTCGAAGCACGATACCAATGTAAAAGAGCTCTGAATGATTTATCCATTCATAAAGTTGATTTCCGCACCAAGAAACTCACTACTATGAACAGTCGTCTAAATGCTCTAACTTGTACAGTAATTTTAAAATATACTTAATGAATGCAAATACGACTTAAAAATCACAATTGTAATTTTTAAGTAAGCTCTGTTAAACTAAGTTGTTATCAACAATGAACTTTAACAGAGCCTTTAAGTAAAAAGATATATCTCCATGTGCACCCTGAAAGCGCAGTGTATTTCCGAATATTGCTTTACTTTTATTCATCGGATTCACATACAGGACAAAGCGTTTTAATGCAGCCTCATTTTTATTGTTTTTCCAAGTAAGCTCTTATCATAAAAAAGCTTATTTCTTCAGGAAGCAGTTGTTTTATCGGGGTTAGGCGCTCGGAATCAGCTTCTTCGACCGCAGTTGCAATGAGTTCCTCTGCTCCTTCTGGTATGAAGGAATCCCAATTAACATCCATGCCTTCTTCGGCACATTTAATAATGTGATTTTCAATCGTTCTTTCGGAAAGACCACGCTGTGTAGCTATTTCAGCAATCGTAAATCCTTCTTGCAAAAGATCATATGTCGTGTGATGGCTTTTTTCCTTATCACTTTTCATTGTTGTAGTTCTTGAAATTGGTGTACTCTCCCTCTCGATTTCCACCTTTCTCTCTATATTATTTTCCTCACAGTATTGTTGGATCTCCAGCAAAAATGCTTCCCCATAGGATTCTAATTTCCGCTCCCCTACCCCTTTTATTTGTATAAGTTCACTTTTACTCATTGGTAGTTTAGCACTCATTTCTCTTAATGTAACATCGGAGAAAATGATATATGGAGGCACCTTTTCTGCTTCAGCGATTTCCTTACGTACCATTCGCAACCGCTCAAACAACTCATCATCCTTCACAATTTGAGCGATTCGCACTCTTTCCTTCCGATACACTTTCTCGGTTCCACGGAGTACATCACCAGATTTCTCCGTTATCATTAATACAGGGTAGGCTCCGTCTGTTGGCCTTAAATAGCCCTCTGCTGTTAAAAAGTCTATAAACTCATTTACGGCTTTTTGTGTTTTCTCTTTCATTATTCCGTATGTCGTTAACTTATCAAAACCAAAACTTTTAATCTTCTTATCTCCAGAACCTGTTAATACCTTTGTAATCATTGTTTTTCCGAAGCGTTCGTTCATACGGCGAATGCAAGATAACACCATTTGTGCCTCAACCGTCACATCAATTTGTGCACGGTCATCTGTACAGTTACCACATTTTCCACATTCCGGAGCATTTTCTTCACCGAAGTAATGAAGAATATATTGTTGTAAGCATGATTCAGTATGACCATAGGCGACCATTTTTCGTAATTTCGCATATTCATTTTCTTTCCGAGCTTCATCCATATCAGATTGATCAATTAAGAAAGATTGGATGTGGGTATCTTGTGGAGCAAACAATAAAATACAGGCACTTTCTTCTCCATCTCTTCCCGCTCTCCCGGCTTCTTGATAATATGCCTCCATATTTCTTGGTATATGATAATGAATCACATAGCGCACATTTGATTTATTAATCCCCATTCCAAATGCATTCGTTGCCACCATAATGGAAATATCATCATATAAAAAACGTTCTTGTTGCTGATTCCGTTGTTGTTCAGACAGTCCTGCGTGATATTTTCCGACTCGCAATCCTCTTGCTTCTAAAAAGTGATGGATCCTGTCCACTTCTTTCCGGGTTGCTGCATAAATGATACCTGCTTGCTCTCTATTCTTTTCAATATAATCGAACAAAAAGTGATCACGATTCTGGCCTTTAACAACTTGAAAGTGGAGATTTTTCCGCTCGAAACCTGTGACGACTACATCTTCTTCGTGAATCTCAAGTAAATCACTGATGTCCGATTGTACTTGCGGCGTTGCAGTAGCTGTTAAAGCTAGCACAGTCGGTTTTGGACGCAAATGTCCAATTAATTTTTTTATATGTAAGTAGCTCGGACGAAAGTCATGCCCCCATTGCGAGATACAATGTGCTTCATCAATCGCAACAAAAGAGACATAAATTCCTTCTAATAGTCGTAAAAAAGAAGGTGTTTCTAAACGTTCAGGTGCAATATAGACCAGTTTATATTCTCCGTTATAAATACTAGCTAGACGTTCTTGCATTTCTTCGTTACTAATCGCACTATTTATATAAGTAGATGGTATCCCAGTTTTCTCAAGCGCATCTACCTGATCCTTCATTAATGATATTAGTGGAGAAACAACAATTGTAACGCCACGCATTAACATTGCGGGAATTTGGTAACAAACCGATTTCCCCCCACCTGTTGGCATAATCCCAAGTGTATCTTTGCCATCCATTATTTTTTGGATAATCGCCTCCTGACCCTGGCGAAACTGATTGTATCCAAATTTGGACTGCAGTATTTCCTGTGCTTTTGGCAACAATACAAAAACCTCCATTTTGTTCATTAGCTTTAGTATAGCAAAAAAATCTTTGCTCCTGAACAATAAGAAAAACCTTCTTACTTGCTAGTAAGAAGGCATTATTTTTGCTCCGCATTATCTGCAATTATTTGAATTTCACTATCCAAGCCTTGATATATTTCATCAAGATGCGAACTGTCAGTCACTTCCCGATAAATTTCTTCTAATTGATCTTGAAACCCTTTTGCCTCTTGTAAAAAGCTCTTCGCTTCTGCCATGTTTTCACGATATTTCGCTTCAATTTTAGCGATTTCCTCTGCAAATGCTTCATCTGTTCCAGGGGCAACGGTTAATTCATACATATCCACAATCTCATCATTTGGTCTACTCGGAAAATACTCATGTGGACTAGTACTATCAAATACAGCCCAACCAAGTTCTCTTACTAGCACCATATCCAAGCTCTCCGGCGCAAAACCACAATGATATACTTCTGTTTCATATCCTTGCTCCTTCGCTTCGGCAGCAATCTTCTTCAGCAATGTCGACTTTCCAGTTCCAGCTCTTCCTTTTAGAAAAAATCTTTTCCCTAGTCCCTCTGTAATATTATCGACAAAGTCTACCGGTCCTGCGGGAGTGGCTGCTCCAAGAAATCTTCTTTTTATTAACAAATCCGTACTAGTCGCTGGTTCATTTCTTTTGTTCGCCTTTGGCAATATGTGAGCGATTAACCTGTTTGTCACTTCATTGGCCTTATTAAAATCCATTTTTCCAATGTATATACCTTCCCAATCGTCATGGACACGGAGGCCTTCTGCATATGCTGCGTAGGCATTATTAAATGCGCGTTCCATTTTCGTTTTTATATCGTGAATGATATCTGCTTTTTCATCCAACTTAGCAGGCAACTGATTTTGATCTAAATCGATCGTTTCCCATTGTGATCCAACAAATTCTTCGCCCACTACACTTGGATGATCACCATCTAACACCGCTACTCCAAGTTGTCGAATGATAAAACCTTCGACCCGCTCTGGATCACTTGCTCTATGAATAATTTCTAATGGATATGGACCGTCTTCCCATTTCGTTACTAAGCGTTCAATTATGTTTGATTTTTCTACTTTTGACTTTCCAGATAGGATAAAAACACGCTCTAATCCAGCTAAATTGGAATCATATAAATTATAGAAACCTTTCGCTGTATTCCCACCCGCAAAATACCTTAAGATATTCGCACTCATTGTTGTCAACTCCTTTTTGAAGGATGATTCTATTTAGGCTATGCACGAATGCTTGGCAACGTCCTATATTAGAATTGGCTATCGTCTAGTTCATCAAGCTGTTTATTTAATTCACGTAGTTCATTTTCAATTTGTTCTAATTGTCGTTCTAACGGATGGAGATTCCCTTTCACATATTCTAGCTTCTCCAAATCATGTTGTAATCTTACATAGTCTGCTTTTAAGTCTGCAATTTTATATTCGATTTCTTTTTTGTTCATTAGTGCACCTCATCATTTAAGTTATCCATCAGTTCATATTATATCAATATTTCATCGCAGCATTATGAGTATCCACATACTCATTGCGTCCTGCTCCGATTCCAGCCAAAGTTGTAGCTCCTGCAACAATTAATAATGTGATAAGCGGTAATGTCCATGATTGGGTAAAATCAAATAAAATTCCAAGCAGTAATGGTCCTATTGCCGCCAATAAATAGCCTACTGACTGAGCCATTCCTGATAACTGTGCAGCACTACTTACATTCCGAGCCCGTAAACTAAAGAATGTTAACGCTAAACTTATACTTGATCCTTGCGCAATTCCCAGGAGAATGATACAAACTGTTAGAAAAACACTCCCCTCACCTATCAATATTCCTAATAAACTTGATACATACAATACTCCATTTACTAAAACGATTGGTCGTTGAGTCTCTAGTTTTCCAGCGAGTACTGGTGTAATAAAATTAGCAGGTAAGCTTGCAAATTGCATAATCGATAACATCCAGCCTGCACTCGAAATGTTGAGTCCACGATCCATTAAGATTTGTGGCATCCATGCGATGGAACAGTAGAAGAGAATCGACTGCAACCCTATAAAGAAAGTAACTTGCCAAGCTAAGGTTGATGTCCATAATTTTGCTGATGGTTTATTCGTTTTACGGTCAACAGATCCATTGTTGTGGTTGATAATCTGTGGCAGCCATATCACAATTCCAAGAAAGGCGATTATTCCCCATACTAGCAGTGCTTGTTTCCAGCCTACCCCTAACCCTGTTGCAATCGGAATACTAATACCGGATGCTACCGCTGCACATAATCCCATCGAGGTAGAATACACACTTGTCATGATGCCTGCTTTTGTTGGGAAATACTTTTTCACTATTGCAGGAAGTAGCACATTACAAATAGCAATACCAATTCCAATTAAAGCAGTTCCCAAAAATAAAATGGCAACACTACTCGTATTTCGTACAAAAATCCCGATTAACAACACAATTAGACTGAAAAAGATTGTACGCTCTGTGCCAAGATTTCTAGCAATCTTTGGCGCTGTTAGTGAAAATACCGCAAATCCTAATAGTGGTAAAGTTGTGATCATACCCGCAACACCGTTGGAGATACCAAGATCAGCACGTATATCGCCAATTAAAGGACCAACAGATGTGATTGCTGGACGTAAGTTAAAGGCAATAAATATGATGCCTAAAATTAAAATAAAGCTTTGAAGCCTGCTATGTTTGATTGTCATCTTCTATGTACCCTCATTTATCCCAAAATATAGATTGTCCATTCGAAATATTTGTAAGTTTCTACTTGCTTCTATACGATAACATATAATGGGGCTTTTGACTTTTATTTTGTAAGGAGATGATTTCTGATGATGAAAGCATTGCTCGTTAACGAAGATACACAAAGCATGTTTTTCGATAAGGTAGAAAAACCAACGATTGGAAATAAGGATTTGCTTATCAAGATAAAAGCTACTGCATTGAATCGTGCTGATCTTTTACAAAAAAGAGGACATTATCCACCTCCTAAAGGAGCTTCTCCGATTATTGGATTAGAAATGAGTGGCGTAATTGAGGAGATTGGCGGTGATGTAACAGGTTGGAAAAAAGGGGACCGTGTTTGTGCCCTACTCCCTGGGGGAGGATATGCTGAATATGCAGCAATTCCTGCTGATATGGCGATACCCATCCCAGAAAACCTTTCATTTGAAGAAGCTGCTGCCATTCCGGAGGTTTTCTTAACAGCCTATTTAAATACCATTTGGCTTGGAAAACTAAAACAAGGAGAAACGATACTCATCCATGCAGGTGCAAGTGGTGTAGGGACTGCAGCAATCCAACTTGCACGGGACATTGGTGCGAAAATAATCGTTACTGCTGGAACTGAAGAAAAGCGCGCTCTTTGTACATCACTTGGTGCAGATGTCGCAATCGATTACAAGGAAGGTGCTTTTGCTGAAAAAGTACTGGAAGCAACAGACGGTAAAGGTGTTAACCTGATTCTTGATTTTATTGGAGCACCATATTGGGAACAAAATATTGATTCCCTAGCATTAGACGGAAAACTAATTCTCGTTGGAACAATGGGTGGTTCAACATTAGAGAATGTTGATCTTGGAAAAATACTTTTTAAAAGAGTACAAGTAATTGGCACTGCTCTACGTGTACAACCAATGGAGAAAAAAATTGCGTTAACAAAAGAGTTTGCCTCTTATTCATTATTAAAATTTGCCGATGGTTCCTTAAAACCTATCATTGATTCTGTATGGGATTGGCAAGAAGTGAATGATGCACACCAGCATATGGAAGCAAATAAAAATGCAGGTAAGATCGTATTACGCGTTAATGGCTAACGAACATTTTTTTGACATTTTTGTACAAGATATAAAGGAGGAAATGATGTGAGGAGAATGTAAATGAGTAGTGTTTTATTAATTATTAAACGTTTTTTCACAGAACGTTTTCATGATCAATCTGCTCATATGGCATATTATTTTATGCTTTCCATTTTTCCTTTTCTCATCTTTGCAGTATCACTAATTAGTTTCCTACCGGTTAAGACGGAGGATGTACTCTTAGTGATTGAGCCATATGCCCCCAAAAGAAGTTTCTCTTTAATTGAAGCGAATTTACGAGGTATTCTTGGTGAACAGCAAACCCAACTTGCTTCCTTAAGTTTACTCGCATCCTTTTGGATTGCCTCTATGGCGGTTCAGTCACTTGTTAGAGCCATGAACGATGCATATCAAATTAAGCGTAAAGAAGGATTCTTTCTTGCCTTAGGTAAAGACCTTATACTAACTGCCAGTTTAATGATTACCTTAACTGTTTCGCTTTTAGTGCCGGTAGGAGAAGAAATTGGACGTGTGTATATTTCCTCTCATATCAAATACTCTGCCACCATTCAAGAATGGTGGCTCCTATTAAAATGGGTATTTGGTTCCGTCTATTTATTTTTCTTTTTCCTATTAGTATACAAGTTCGTACCGAGCACCAAGATTAAGTTAGTTCATATCATACCTGGTGCAATATTTGCTACGATTGGCTGGCAAAGTGTATCAGTTGCTTTTTCCTACTATGTTACCTTTGCAAGTTATACGAAACTGTACGGTCAGATTGGAAGTATCATTGTACTTATGATTTGGTTTTACTTATCAGCAGCTGTACTATTAATTGGTGGATTAATTAATGCATACTGGATAGGAAAAAAAATAAGCAAGCTAAACTCCTAACAAAAAGGTTTTATTCGTTGCATCCACATAAGCGACTTCTCCAAAAGGTAACGTTAGTGCTGGTTTGCAATGACCAGCTTGAACATTATAAATCGTAGGCTTATTATATGGGGCGATGATTTTTTCAAATAAATCTTCCACCTGAAAACTTTCCTGTCCTTCTTTGGAAGTGCAATTAGTCCAAGTTCCTAAAATTATTCCGGCTACATCAGAAAACTTCCCTGCTAAAGCAAGCTGAGTTAACATCCGATCAATTTTGTATGGTTCTTCTGCAATATCTTCTAAGAAAAGTATTTTACCATTCGTCTCAATTTCATACGGGGTGCCTAGCAGGCTCGTAATAAGGGTTAAATTCCCTCCTGTTAAAATACCTTGTGCAAAGCCTGGTACGAGACAACCGATTTGTTTCTCCCCTGGGTTTTTCATTACTCTTAATTGCCTCGGATGCATTAATACATTCTGGAGATTTGCTTTCGTAAACTCATCTGCTTCTATCAAGTCTGATGCAGGCATTGGACCATGAATTGTAGCCAGCTTACTCTGTTGCTGTAAAGCAATATGAAGAGCAGTTATATCACTATATCCAATGAATAATTTTGGATGACGAAAAATCAGTTCATAATCCAACATATGTAATAGTTGCGGAGATCCGTAACCACCACGCAAACAAAAAATTGCAGATATATTTGGATTAGCAAACATTGCATTTAATTCACGAGCCCTAAGCTCTGGTGGACCAGCTAAATAACCACCATAATTCACAAAACATGTTTGACCAATTTCTACTTCGAATCCCATTTCCTTTATTACATTTATAGCCGCCTCTAACTTATCTGCCTTTACTGGTCCAGCAGGTGCAGTCAATCCAACCGTATCACCTTTATTTAATAATTTCCCGTGATTATAATCCACTCATTACCTCTCCTTCCCACTCACCATTATTATGTATATGGGATAGTTTTCATTATATAAGAAAATAATGATTGCTTTTTCGAATATTTCCGAGGGAATATGACGCATTTCAACATTTGATACTGTCCTTTTTTGTGGAATACGTTAAACTGGAAATAGACATTTTATCATTTGGGGTGGTGCCATGTACTTATCAAAGACAAATCAATATATTAGAAGTGTTAAACTCCTAAGAGACTTCATATCTTCATACAATAAATACCCTTTTAATCTGCCAATAATAAAAACCATGGACGAACTTGAATTCCACCCACAGGTTACATATTTAATTGGTGAAAATGGGATGGGGAAATCTACATTACTGGAAGCAATTGCGATATGTGCGGGCTTTAACCCTGAAGGAGGCTCCTTTAACTTTAACTTCTCTACTCATGATTCTCATTCTGAATTAGAACAATATATCCGATTAATAAAAGGGATTCAAAGACCTAAAGATGGATTTTTTCTAAGGGCAGAATCATATTACAATGTAGCTACTAATATTGAAGAATTAGATCGTGAGCCTAGTCCGAGTCCTAAAATAATCGAACGCTATGGCGGAGTTTCTTTACATGAACAATCCCATGGGGAATCGTTCTTTGCGACTTTTTTAAATCGCCTTGACGGGGAGGGTTTGTACATCATGGATGAGCCTGAGGCCGCTTTATCCCCCTTACGCCAGCTATCTATGTTAGCAAGAATTCACGAGCTTGCTCAACAAGAATCTCAGCTTATCATCGCTACCCATTCACCAATATTAATGGCATATCCCAATTCGATTATTTATGAATTTTCACGTGATGGCATTGCAGAAAAAACTCTCGAAGAAACACAACATTATATGCTTATGAAGCAATTCTTCGATGATAAGGATAGGTTGTTACATCATTTGTTAAACGAAAGACATTAGAATAGGAATGATAATACTATGAATGGACAAAATCGTAAGGATATTACTCCTGGTATGCAAGTGGAGATTGTATTGAAACAAGATCAACGCACAGGAAAGTTAACAAGAGGCATTGTAAAGGATATTTTAACGAAGTCTTCCTTTCATCCTCATGGAATAAAAGTAAGGCTGGAGAGTGGACAAGTAGGAAGAGTTAAGAATATTATGTAAAGGCAAACTTCCTTGATTGAGGGAAATCTTATATTTAAAGAAGGTTAAATATATGATTATTGGATTAACTATTATATTATTACTCGTTTTGTTGCTACCTTTCACTGTCAAGGTTGTGGAAGAAAACCTGGAAATCTTTCTGTTTGCAATGGGAATCGCAGCAGCAGCAATTAGCAAAGTTCTCGATCAGAATTTAATTATTAAGGCATTAGAGGATCCTATTCATATTACGTTAGCAGTCCTTATCGCCGGACTATTATTCCGCTGGTTACAAGCACCGTTAGAAAAAGGGATACTAGGAATGAGTAAAGCAATCCCATTTCGGCTTTTCATTGCATTATTTGTAGCAGTTTTAGGATTATTTTCTAGTATTATTACAGCAATTATTGCAGCAATTGTACTTGTGCTTGTTGTTAGTGTATTGAAGTTAGATAGAAAGTCTGAATTATATCTAGTAGTACTTGCTTGTTTCTCGATTGGACTTGGCGCAGCATTAACACCAATTGGAGAACCTCTTTCCACTATTGTTGTAAATAAGTTGGACGAGGATTTCTTCTATTTACTTAAATTAATTGGGGCAAATGTCGTTCCTGGTGTTCTTATATTTGCAATAATGGCTGCTTTGCTTGTAACACCAAAATCAGGCAGAAATGGACTTTCTTCTTCGTTAAAACCTGAAACTTATAAAGAAATTCTTCTTCGTACAGTTAAAATTTATCTATTTGTAATGGGCTTAACGTTACTTGGTGCGGGATTTGAACCATTTATTGAAAGATTTTTGCTCGGACTTAGTCCTCTTATCCTTTATTGGATTAATATGATTTCTGCAGTTCTCGACAACGCAACGCTTGCTGCAGCAGAAATTAGTCCTGCAATGGATGGACCAACAATAAAAGCTATTCTTTTAGGTCTGCTCATTAGTGGAGGAATGCTTATCCCAGGGAATATCCCTAACATTATCGCCGCTGGAAAACTCAACATCACAAGCCGCGAATGGGCACGCATCGGACTCCCCATCGGACTAGCAGCCATGGTTGTGTATTTTATTGTTATTTTGGTATTTCATTAAAACTTACTAGAATAAATATACCGCTACGGAAATACACTACGCTTGTATCATTCATTTTTTATTACAGATATTCTTTTTAGTAAGCACAGCACATCTAGGACATTAAAATTTATAACAATTGCATCCAATGAGTAAAGCCAAACTATCAATTGAGACAGTTCAAGATAGTTTGGCTTTTTGTAGTAATATTTTATTGGTAAGAGCTTTTCCTGTAGCACCTGCGTGTACTCTTCCTTACAGGAAGTTAAGACGTGATGTAATTGTTATAATTCACCTTTATTTCCGAAAATGAAAGTAAGGAGATTTTTATCCACACATATCGAAAACTCAATATATTAATTTATACAAGGTTGATGGAGCGGAAGATGTGAGACTCCTGCGGGATGAAGGGTCAGGGTGAGACCCCACAGGCGCGTTCAGCGCCGAGGAGGCTCACCGAGCCGCCCGCGGAAAGCGAACATCTGCAGCGAAATCAACCATCACATATAAAAATGAATAATAGAAAAGTTGAGGATTGCCAATTATTAAATCACTCTACCAATTACTTTTTCTCCGGTAGATTTTGTAAGTAATCAATCGCTTCTTGTAATGTTTTTACAGGAACGATGGTTACGTCGTATCCTTCTTCCTTCGCTTTTTCCAACACTTCTTTTTCATTTGTATCATACTCCCCAATATCAGCAGGGCAAAAGAAGATATCGATATCAGCACGATCAACGGCCGTTATTTTTTCACGTATTCCACCTATTTGACCGACATTTCCATTCATATCAATTGTACCTGTACCAGCAATTTCATAGCCTTTCGTAATATCACCAGGTGTTAGCTGGTTGTAAATCTCCAGTGAAAACATTAAACCTGCAGAAGGACCACCAATATCTTCCGCATCTATATTTACATTTCGCGCTGTATCCACCGTATACTTCGTTTCTGTAACAATCCCTACTCCCGCTGAGTTTGCTCCATTTTCTAATGGAATCAGTTTGATACTCTCTGTTTTTTCGGAGCTATCTCGAACAAAAGTAAGTTTGATTGTATCTCCAGCCTTTTTATGTGCAAGATAATCTATAAAGTCTGTTGCTTCCTTTACAGGTTGTTCGTCCACTTGAGTAATGACATCTCCAACCTCTAACTTATTGAAGGCATCAGATGTTTCCGTAATTTGGCGGACAAATACTCCTTTTGGTGTAATTGTAATCTCTTCATTTGCTGCTTGGAATGCTGCAGCATAGGCATTTTGCTGAGATGTATTCATCATATGTTCCAGTAGACGACTATACTCTTCGTCACTCATATTTCCCCTTACCTCTTTTACCTTACGCAAGTCCGTATGGGGAGCAAGTAAGCCATATGCTAAATAATAAATATTACTTGCACGCATTGATAATACCGTCGTTAAATATAAGCTTCCTTCAGCACTTTTATCGCCATCTTCTACCGTAACTTTGGAAGCTAATTCTTCCACCGTACCTGGGCGATATATGTAATATGGAGTTGGAATAAATAGTGTAATGGCAAAAACAAGGAGAATTCCTATTATTATTCTCTGTTTCTTTTTCTTCGAAAGAGTTGAACCCATATCCTGCTCCTTTCTTTACTTTTTCTATTTATTTTCGATACAATATTTTCTTGATACTCATATCATCCATTTTAACAAACTAAAAACACTTTCGCCTAATTGTTTAAATCGAAAAGAAAGAAGATTGATTCCATGAAAAAAAGGCTATTATTTTTATTCATCATGAGTACTTTTGTCGTTGGCACAGTAGAGTTAATTATTGCTGGCATATTAGAACTTGTTGCTTCTGATCTCCATATCAGTGAGTCGCTGTCTGGGCAATTAATAACGATATACGCCTTTTCCTTTGCCATCGGAGCCCCTATTTTATCTGTAAAAACAGCGAAATTAGAGCGCAAAAAGGTACTACTTACATCACTACTTATTTTTATCGTGAGTAATATCATTTCTGCTTTAAGCACATCCTACCTTATGCTGGCCATTGTACGTGTCATAACGGCTTTATCAGCAGCAGTTTTTATTGTAGTAGTGTTATCTACTGCAGCCAAACTTGCAGATCCAGCAAAACAAGGAAGAATTTTAGGATTAGTATACATGGGTTTTAGTGCTGCAAATGTATTTGGTGTTCCTGCTGGCACCTATGTCGGAGTAGCTTTTGGATGGCGTTCTACCTTTTGGCTAATTGCCACACTGTCTATTATTTGCTTTGTTCTTATCATGATCCTTCTACCAAAAACAGAAGGAGAACAAGAAGCGAGCAAAATAAAGATGACCTCTGCCTTTAAAAATCAGCAAGTAATGGCGTTACTTTCCATTACAACCATATTGTTAGCTGCCCATTACATTGTATATTCCTACATTAGTCCACTCATGACGAATGCAGGACATTCATTATCTGCTGTTAGCTTTATCTTACTACTTGCAGGGATAGCAGGAACAATCGGGACTAGTGCAGGCGGTTCTGCATCGGATATATTTGGACCAAAAAAATCACTGCTCGTTGCATGTATCGTCTTTTCGCTCATGATGCTATTACTACGAGTTAGTTTACCATTTATTTTCTTGTTCTCTGTCATCGTATTTATTTGGAATTTTGTACAATGGTCTACAAACCCTGCTATTCAATACGCACTGATTCATATAAATCCACGGGCATCTGAATTAGCACTAAGCTTAAATATGTCCGCTTTGAATATAGGTATAGGATTAGGTGCGTTAATAGGTGGAATTATTATCGAACAGGATGGTCTCTTATATGCACCATTTATATCAGCAGCAATGGTCATCATCCCTATCATTTTATTGCGTTATGTGAAGAGTGAAAAAGAAGTAGCTAATGAATAAAGGCCAGTCTTCTCGTGTAGAGGACTGGCCTTCTTCTTACTGTACCATTAATTTTTCTAATTCTAGTGGTTCAATATACTCTCCATCTTTATATGCTCTCATATTCCCACCTGAAATTTCGTCAATTAGAAGAATGCTATTATCTTCTGCATCTCTCCCGAATTCAAGTTTTATATCATACAATTCAATACCTTTTTTCGCTAATTCTGTTTTAACCACATCAGAAATTTTTCTAGTTAAGTTTTTTAATTCATCATATTCATTAAGCGTTAAAATCCCTAGCATATGTAAAGCTTCTGCACTTATTGGAGGATCTTGACGCTCATCATCTTTCAGCGTTACTTCAACAAAGCCATCTAAAGCTTGTCCTTCCTCTGCATAAGCACCATAGCGACGCAAGAAGCTGCCAACAGCACGATAACGACAAATCACTTCAAGACCTTTTCCAAATACCTTTGCTGGTCTCACCGTCATCTCTGCATTTTCAATATTTGCATCCACAAAATGTGTAGGAATGCCTTTTTCCTGTAAGATTTCAAAAAAGTACTTCGTTAGTCGAAGGCCTGCTTGCCCTGCCCCTTCAATTTGAAGGCCAACTGTATTTGCACCAGGATCAAAAACTCCGTCTTCTCCTGTCACATCGTCCTTAAATTTTAATAAGTAATTTCCGCTTTCAAGAGCATACACGTCTTTTGTCTTACCTTGATACACAAATTTCATTCGACATACCTTCTCTCCCTGAAGTAATTTCTAGGTTTTCAGCATAGCATAAAAATTGCGAAAACATGTCCGAAAAAATATTCCGACATTTCGCTTTGTCTTTATATAGGCATCTAGAATATAAATATTATTGTTGATATCCACTCAATGTGTCAAAGAAGTTTTTCACAAAATTATAAAAAAGTAATTCCGTTGGCAAAAGATCTCGGTCCCTCGGAATGATAACCCCTACTGTACGAGTAACTTTTGGTTCATCGATGCGAATTTTTATCGTTGACCGGGGTAAACTGTCAACAAGTGTAATTTCTGGTAGCAATGTAACACCTAAACCAGCAGAAACGAGACCTTTAATGGCATCAATATCTTTCCCTTCAAACGAAACAAGGGGCTCAAAACCATGTTGTTTACAAGCTTTTACAACAATATCACGAAGTATATACCCTTTTGGGGATAATATAAAAGCATCACTTCGTAAATCAGCAAGTGTAATAGAAGGTTTCCCAACTAACTCGTGTGTAGAAGGTACAAGAGCTACAAGATTTTCTAAAAACATTATTTCACTCTTTACTCGCCTCTCTTCTAAAGGCAATGGTCCGAGTAAAGCCATATCAATTTGACCTGTTACGACAGAATCAATTAGACTATGATAAGAATCCTGGTGTAGTTGAAATTTAACCTTTGGATGTTTTTTACGGAATGCAGATATTACTGTAGGAAGTAAATGTGCAGCTAAACTACTTGGAAATCCAACACGAACAGTTCCCTTTTCAGGGTCTAGATGTTCCTCAATTTCCCTTCTTGATTGCTCTATAACATCCATTGCTTGTTCCATTTTATCCAAAAACATTTTTCCAATTGGGGTTAGACGAATATTTCTACCCTCTCGAATAAATAGATCAATTCCTAACTCAGCTTCCAGGTTTACGATTTGCCTACTTACGGCAGACTGTGCGACATGTAAAGCGTCTGCAGCTTCTGTCATATGCTCTCGTTTAGCTACTTCAATGAAATATTGTATTTGTCTTAGTTCCATCTTTACACCACCTTTTTCGACATCAATCTCAGGAAGGCATTAATACTATCTCAAATCCATATTGTTTAGATTAATTGTAAAAGATAAAATTATTTTTAACAAGGAGCTTTGTTCGATAGATTTTTTAATTGTATATATATGAAGGAGTGAAAAATATGGCTATGGTTATTAATTCAAATGATACGAATATGGTAGCGGCTCAAAATTATGTGGATAGTGTTTATAAAACTGTGGTGCAACGTAACGAAAATGAATATGAATTTTTACAAGCAGTACAAGAAATTTTTCAATCATTAGTCCCTGTATTTGCTCGTGAACCAAAGTATATGGAAAGTGGAATTTTAGAAAGAATCGTGGAACCAGAGCGATTAATTACATTCCGAGTACCTTGGGTAGATGACCAAGGGAAAGTAAGAGTGAACCGTGGTTTTCGTGTGCAATTTAATAGTGCGATCGGACCTTATAAAGGTGGATTAAGATTCCATCCATCCGTTAATGCAAGTATTATTAAATTCCTCGGATTCGAGCAAATTTTCAAAAATGCATTAACTGGGCAAGCAATCGGTGGAGGAAAAGGTGGATCTGACTTTGATCCTAAAGGTAAATCCGATGGCGAAATTATGCGATTTACACAAAGTTTCATGACGGAGCTTTCAAAATATATTGCTTCTGACGTCGACGTACCTGCTGGTGATATCGGTGTAGGCGCTCGTGAGATTGGATATATGTTTGGTCAATATAAAAGATTACGTGGAAACTTCGATGCTGGTGTATTAACTGGTAAAAGCGTTGGCTTCGGCGGAAGTCTTGCAAGAACAGAAGCAACAGGTTATGGAACAGTATATTTCGTAGAAGAAATGCTACAAGATAAAGGCCTATCTTTCGCTGGAAGCACAGTAGTAGTTTCTGGATCAGGTAATGTATCTATTTACGCGATTGAGAAAGCACAAGAATACGGTGCGAAAGTAGTAGCATGCAGTGATTCTAACGGCTATATTTATGATGAAAACGGCATTAATCTCGATACTGTAAAAAGATTAAAAGAAGTAGAACGTCGTCGTATTTCTGATTATGTAATCGAGCATCCACATGCACAATATGTGGATGGAAGTACTGGTATTTGGACGATTCCTTGTGATATCGCACTTCCATGTGCAACACAAAATGAAATCGATGCAAATTCAGCGCAAATCCTTATTGATAATAAAGTAAAAGCAATTGGTGAGGGCGCTAACATGCCTTCAACTCTAGAAGCTATTGACCTCTTCCTAGAGAACGAAGTACTTTTCGCACCTGCAAAAGCTGCAAACGCTGGTGGAGTAGCAGTATCTGCTCTTGAAATGGCTCAAAACAGCTCCCGCACACCATGGTCATTCGAAAAAGTTGATCGCAAACTTAAGAAAATCATGATTAATATATACCGCAACAGCATTAAAGCTGCAGATGAATTCGGTGAACCAGGTAATCTCGTAATGGGTTCTAATATTGCAGGATTCAAAAGAGTCGCAGATGCAATGATGATGCAAGGCGTAATCTAATGAAAAGTAATTCTTCCTAAGGGAAGGATTGCTTTTTTAATTGGCATTTTATGAGTTCTTTGATTCCTTTTAGTTGCTCTGGGGGGTTGTGCGGGAATGATAACTGCATTTTGATTCCCGATTCTTTGAATTTTTAGCATTGTTGGGAATCGTACAACGTGTTTGATTCCCGTTCATTTAAGTTTCTTCTTATAAAGGGAATCATACACGCACTTTGTTTCCCGTTCTCCCGGAAGCTCTCTCCTAGCGGGAATCATACACGCATTTTGATTCCCATTCATCTGAGTTTCTTCTTATAATGGGAATCATACACGCATTTTGTTTCCCTTTCTCCCGGAAGCTCTCTCCTAGCGGGAATCATATGACCGCTTTGATTCCCGTTCATTTGAGTTCCTTCTTATAATGGGAATCATACACGCACTTTGATTCCCTTTTTCCCTGGGGCTCTCTCCTAACGGGAATCATATGACCGCTTTGATTCCCAATCATCTGAGTTTCCTCCTTTAATGGGAATCATACACGCATTTTGTTTCCCTTTTTCCCTGGGGCTCTCTCCTAACGGGAATCATATGACCGCTTTGATTCCCGTTCATTTGAGTTCCTTCTTATAAAGGGAATCATACACGCACTTTGTTTCCCTTTTTCCCTGGGGCTCTCTCCTAACGGGAATCATATGACCGCTTTGATTCCCGTTCATTTGAGTTCCT
>VEFU01000009.1:0-7596 GCA_007679095.1 Paenibacillus bovis | reverse complement strand
ATAAAGGGAATCATACACGCACTTTGTTTCCCTTTTTCCCTGGGGCTCTCTCCTAACGGGAATCATATGACCGCTTTGTTTCCCATTCATCTGAGTTTCCTCCTTTAATGGGAATCATATATAATAGTGACCGCTTCTTTTTATTTTCTTTATCCAGGGCGCTATTCCCACTGAATAGTTACCTCTTCTCCATCTTTCTATACCTTTGGGCTTTATTCAGCCTCAATAGTTACCATTCCTCATACTAATCTTAATTCAGGGCACGATTCTCACCGAATCGTTACCTCATCTCCATTTTCACATTCTTGAGGGCTTTATTCAGCATCAATAGTAACCAATCCTCTTTTTATTCTTAATTTAGGGCACTAACCACTCTAAGCCCCCCATTTATCTAACCAAATCCCATAATCTTCATCATGTTATAGAACGCAAAAAAAGCATGGAAGAGTATAATCTCCTCCATGCTTTTAAAGTTTAATTATAGTTTTACAACGTTAGCTGCTTGGTCTCCACGGTTACCTTGAGTGATGTCAAAGCTTACTTTTTGACCTTCTTCAAGAGTTTTGAATCCGTCGCCAGTGATAGCTGAGAAATGTACGAATACGTCTTCTCCACCTTCAACTTCGATAAATCCAAAACCTTTTTCTGCGTTAAACCATTTTACTGTACCTTGATTCATTATAAAAAACCTCCAAAAATGTGTTACTTAATAACGATGTAAAACAAAAATTCACATGCTTTCACGACTTACATTTATTAATAATATAATTCCGTGAAAACATGTGAATTATAAGATTATACCTATTAAGTTTCTTAATCATAACATGGATTTATTTAGAATGCAAATAAAAAGTTCACTAATTTTTAACATTTGTATTTGAAGAGGGATTACGCTAGTCCGCTCCCTCTTCTTTTTACTAACTTCTGCATGCGATGTGCAAACATCCCTGCTAATACAGCTAAGACAATATCTTTCGGAAATGGCAGTGCCATCCATAGCCAAGCTACTTTATAAGAAAATGCTTCAGGTGCTGTAAACCAAAGCTTATATGCTGCATACATCCAATTTGTTCCAATTAGGTAATTTATGATTGTACCTACCAAAGCAGCAATAATATAAGAGACTATATGGTTGTTTTTCTCGATAATCTTCCCAGTTACATATGCAGTAATAATAAATGAAATTACGAATCCGAATGTTGGACTAAGTATTTCTCCAAATCCCCCACTAAACCTAGCAAAAACAGGTGCACCAACTAAACCAATAAAAGCATAAACAGCCATGGAAATCGCACCTAGACGACTACCTAGAAATGCCCCTGCTAGAACCGCAAAAAATGTTTGTAATGTGATTGGCACTCCACCTATCACCATAAATGGAACAAAAGAAGTAATATTTGCTCCGATCATCATTAGAGCAGAGAACATACCAACATACACTATTTCCAATGCCCCAAGTTTATTTTTTGTATGAACTGTCAAACTCCCCATCATCTCACCCCGTAAATTTACTATAATTAAGAGAATAATATAATATTATCATTTGTGTCAACCTAAAAGTACAAAAAGGTTAACACAAAAAAGTTTTATTTTTTTGTAACGAAAATTTAACTCGTGGTACTAATTTATTGAACGCGCGTTGGAAAGGAGGCACCATGAACGAGCTCGAAAAAATATATGTGGAAATTCAACCTAGGATTTTCGCATTCTTTTATGTTAAAACAACGGATTCTGCTATTGCAGAAGATTTAACACATGACGTTTTTTATCATGCATTAAAAGGCTTTTCATCTTTCCAAGGAAAATCATCTATTCAAACATGGATATTTTCAATAGCACAGAATATCCTTAAGAAATATTACAGATCTAAAAAATATTATCGCAATCTTGAAAATATGCTTACAGAAGACCAGAATCCAGTGCCTCCTTCCCCTGAGGATTTGTATATATTGAAGGAAATAAACTTGGAATTTGCTAAGCACATGAATAAATTAGATGACATCTCCAAAGAGATTGTTACTCTCCGTATATATGGGGAACTATCCTTTCAAGAAATAGGAGAATTGTTAGGTAAAAGTGAAAACTATACGCGTGTAACATTCCACCGTGCAAAAATAAAGCTACAAAAGGAAATGAGGTCGAAGGATGAATAAGGACTGCTTTATCGCTGAGGATCTACTCCCTTTATATAATGAAGGCTTACTCCAGGACGAAACCGTCGAATGGCTCGAGTCTCACTTAGCAACATGCGAAAACTGTCGTGAACTTGCAGAAATATCTAAGGAACCAGTGGCGAAGGAAAAAATCGAATCAACTATTGATAATGAGAAGATGTTTACAAAAATCAAATTAAGACTATCTATTTATCAGATTATCATCGTCGCAATATCATTTATCTTTGCAATAAAAACTTCGATGTTAAACAACAGTCTTGAGTTTATATTGTCCTATACTGTTTTGGGGGTTATTACGTATTTATTTTATAAGAGCTTTTGGATTGTTGGAGCGATTACTTTTTTACCTCTATTCATATGGTCACTCGTTGATTCATTTATTAATTATTTCAACGGTCATATAAATTTCAACCAATTAATCCTAGGGTTTCCAGGTGCCTTCTTCATTGGAGCAATACATCTCATATTTGCATTTATTGGTTCTCTTGTTGGCCTGTTAATTCTTAAGTTAAAGGAAAGTGAGTGATGATAATGAACCTGAAAAAATTAATATATATTATTTTATTAATTGTTTTGATTGCTCCTATTTTATTGCTTTATTTTTCCTTTAATGGCAACCCTGGATCCAAGTATTTCCTAAAAAAGGGATTAAATGAATTTCTCGAAACTGAATTTGCAAATTCAGAATATCGCATCAATGATGATGGTGTATATAACTTTAAGTTCAAAAATTACATCTATAGTGTTACAGAATTTCGGGATTATGACAGGATTGAATACGAGTTTGAAGTGAGAGGGCTAATAAAACCAAAAGAGATTCACTACTACCCTACGAATGTAGATGAAACACTTCAAATCAAGTTTAATGATCAGATCACAGTTGAACTTAAAGCGGAATTGGAAAAGGAAATACCAGGGATTGTAACATATATTGAACCTTTTACGGAGGTTTTAGAAGGAAAATATCCAAGCGATACAAAATGGAGTCATGATATTGAACTGATTCGCCCCTTCGATATTCTTTTCTTACTAGATGTGACTACTCTAACGAAAGAAGAAACACTAGAAGCGGCTCAGATCATTCAAGGTACCTTACAAGATTATCCTTATGGACAGGCGAGAGTTGAAGGCTATGAAAAAGGAATTGATGAATATTCCCTTTACTCAATCAAATTTAATCATCATACAAAACTTACGATAGAAAGTATTAGCGAACATAAGGACTGAAGAACTGAAGCTAGCTATGATGCATTTTTAATCATGAAAGTGAGTGATTGCTATTAAAAAGAAAAAGATTTTATATATCATTCTACTAATAATCCTTGTTGTAATTATCCTTTTCCTATATCAAATCTTCAACGGAAATCCCGTCTCGAAAAATTCATTAAAAGCTGGGTTAGAAGATTTTTTGGAAGAAGAATTTCCTGATTCAGAGTATCGCATAAATAATGATGGGTTTTATGATTATGTATTTGGCATTTATATTTTTGATGTCACAGAATTTCGCGGGAATGACGAGATCGAATATGAATTTGAAGTCTCTGGAGTTGTAAACCCAACAGACATCCACTACTTCCCAGTTAATACTGATTATGAGCTAGGAGCAAAGTTCGGAAAAGAAATTAAAGAGCAGCTTTACGAAGGAATAGGTGCAGAAATACCAGGGATTGTCACACAAATTGAATTTTACCTTGATGTACTAGAAGGAAAATATCCTCCTGATACAAAATGGAGTCAAGATATAGAGTTAATTGAACCGTTTGATATTACTTTTTGGGTTGATGCAACAAATCTTTCAAAGGAGCAAACTTTAGAAGTAGTTCAAGTAATTCAAAAAACATTGAATAACGGTAAATATCCTTATAAGGATGCAAAGATCGAGGGTTATGTGTTCCCAAAAGGAATGCAAGACTCCCCGATTTACACTGTTAACTTTGATAAGGACACTGATATCTCCTTGCGTGTTATGAATGAACATACAAACTAAAAATAAAAAGGAATGGTGATTTTTCATGTGGGAAATTGCTTTTTATGGAATAGTAGCACCTATTGCAACTTTACTTTTTTCTTTGTTGGTAACGATTAAATTTAAACGCTACTTTATCGTACCAATTATTCTATTCATTGGTCTTAATATCCTTACTATTATTCTACCAATGGTCCAGAACGTTGGTTGGCAAGCGCTATTTGGTTGGGCAACATTTTATACAATTGTATCCCTTGTTATTTCGCTGATTGTTTGGTTTATTAGAAAAAAATAAGATCATTCGAGGATAAAGGTCTCCTAGTACGGGGCCTTTATCTTTTTTCAAAAAGATTTAACTCGAATCTTGTCGACAATTATTTGTTGATTAATCCGATTGAGTTACTTATAATAAAAACCAGTAAGAAAATCCAATATTTTACTCTTATCAAGAGAGGTGGAGGGACTGACCCTGTGAAACCTCAGCAACCAGCAACATTGCATGGTGCTAATTTCAGAAGAATACACTGTATTCTAAAGATGAGAACAGTTATGGTTTGATTTCCTTCAAATCCCCTACCCTTCTCTCATCTTTTGAGAGGAGGTTTTTTTATTGTAATTTATTCACAAAAACCCAAGTATACATCTATGTTTAGTTAAATATAAAGGAGGGAATTTTCAATGAGTGAAATTGTAATTCTATCTGGCAGTCCATTTGAAAGTTCGCGATCAGATCAAGTACTCCGATACTTAGGGCGCTTATTACAACAAAAGGGCTTTCAAGTTACACATATTTCCGTTCGTGACGTACCACATAATGATTTATTTTTTGCAAACTTCAATAGCCCAGTAATAGAAAGAATCGCTAAACAAATCCGTGATTCGAGTGGCATCATCGTCGGTTCTCCAGTTTATAAAGCTGCTTTTTCTGGAGTATTAAAAACATTGATTGATATTTTACCGCAAGAAATTTTAGAAGGAAAACCAGTTTTACCTTTAATGACTGGTGGCAGCAAGTCCCACTTACTAGCACTAGAGTTTTCCCTAAAACCGCTCTTAGCAACACTAAAAGGTCAAAACTTAAAGGGAATTTACCTTACAGATCAGGAAGTGGATAAGGAAAGCTTAGAGCCTATTTTAGACATTGACACATTAGCAAGAACCAAAAAACAACTTGATTATTTTACTGAAATTATCAAAAAGCAAAGCAACCCAATCCCGGAACACTATACCATTTAACAAAGGAGAATAATGATGACCAAAAAGAGAATTTATTTAAATGCATTTGAAATGAATTGTGCTGGCCACCAGTCACCTGGACTATGGACACATCCAGACGACCGCTCCCATCAATATAAGGATAGTGAGTATTGGATTGAACTGGCCAAAATTTTGGAAAAAGGACGTTTTGATGCTGTTTTTCTTGCAGATGTACTAGGGACATATGATGTATACAATGGTTCAAGGGATGCGGCCGTTCGCCAAGGAGCACAATCACCAGTCAATGATCCACTGCTTGTCGTTCCACTTATGTCATCCGTAACAAAACATCTTGGTTTCGGGGTTACTGCATCGGTTACACATGAACACCCTTATACATTTGCCCGGAGAATGTCGACTCTCGATCACCTAACAAAAGGACGAGTAGGTTGGAATATCGTTACATCATACTTAAAAAGTGCTGCAGTAAACATGGGATTAGAAGACCAGATTAATCATGATGAACGCTATGATATTGCTGCGGAATATTTAGAAGTTTGCTATAAACTTTGGGAGAGCAGCTGGGAAGATGATGCTGTAAAAGTAGATAAAGAGAATCGTATATATACGGACCCCGATAAAGTCCATGATATTAACCATGAAGGGAAATATTATAAAGTTCCTGGTGCTCATTTATGTGAACCTTCCCCACAAAGAACACCAGTACTTTTCCAAGCAGGCGCATCAAACAAAGGTAGAGAATTTGCTGTAAAGAATGCTGAACTAGTTTTTATTGGAGCACCGACACTTACTATTGCCAAAGCAACAGTGAAAAAATTACGAGACGATTCAGTTAAGTATGGTCGAAATCCCGATGAAGTGAAAATATTAACGATGGTCACTCCAGTTGTAGGAAGAACGGAAGAAGAAGCTCAAGAAAAATATAATGAGTATAAAAAGCATATTAGCTATGAAGGTGCTCTTGCTTTATTTGGAGGTTGGACTGGTGTCGACTTATCTGGTTATGACCCTTCTACAATTGTAGAGTATGTGGAAAACGACTCTATCCGCTCCGCTCTAGAAAATTATACGAAAGTGGATCCTACACGCCAATGGACTGTTGGGGAAATTGCTGAACAGATTGGGATTGGCGGCATGGGAATCAATATGGTTGGAACTCCAGAGCAAATTGCAGATTTAATGGAAGAATGGGTAAATGAAGCTGGTGTAGATGGATTTAACATTGCATATGCAGTTTCACCAGGAACGTTCAAGGACTTCGCCGAACTTGTTGTACCTGTTTTACAAGCTAGAGGCAGAGTGCCAATTGCATATGAGGAAACAACATTAAGAGGTAACTTATTTGGTGCTGGCCCACAACTTCCTGATCATCATCCAGGGAAAAGCTACACAAGAAAGGAAAAAATAGTTTTATAAATGTCCTATGACGAATATTTATGAAATATGGTCGTGGATACCATCATCACGACCACTTTTCATAAAATAATAGTTAATACTCGTTTAGAGAAGCCTTATCATGACGAGTTCATTATGTATTCTAGTTCAAATTGTCGTGATGACATCTATCTCGACCATTTCGACTCTTCATCTCGCTAAAACCCGACATGAGGAATTCCCTCTCAACCAGTTCACCAAGTAACCCAGCTCAAACTCGTCGTGATGATCTTCCTCTCGACCGTTTCATCCCGTAACCTAGCGCAAACGCGTCGTGACAATCTCCCTCTCAACCATTCCACCCAGTAACCCAGAGCAAACCCGTCATGACACCCCTCCTCTCGACCATTTCAACTCATATCCTAGCTCAAACTCGTCGTGACAACCTCCCTCTCAACCAGTTCAACCTACAACCTAGCTCAAACTCGTCGTGATAACCCCTCTCTCAACCATTCCACCCAGTAACCCAGCTCAAACCCGTCGTGACAACCTCCCTCTCAACCATTTCAGCCAGTAACCTAACCCAAACCCGTCGTGATATCCTTCCTCTCAACCAGTTCAGCCAGTAACCCAGCACAAACTCGTCACGACAACCCCTCCTCTCAACCAGTTCAACATACAACTTTGCCCAATTCAGCACGACAACCTCCCTCTCAACCCTTTTCGCACAACTATCGCTCACATACCTACCCCTAATTACATCTTATGACCAAGGAAATCGAATCAAAATCAAAACCACCAGTGTGAACTGGTGGTTTGTTCTGCGGCTGAAAGCCTCTCTTACCGGCCTCGGCCTAAAAGGCC
>VEFU01000099.1 GCA_007679095.1 Paenibacillus bovis | reverse complement strand
GATCCACTTGGCAAAGCGGTTTTCTTTGCCAAGTTAGCTGAGGCCGTGCCCGCGGAAAGCGAGTGTACAGGAGCGAAGATCAACAACAGAGTTTAACAGAGCTATTATAAAAAAAGGGCTGTAAAATCAACTTGATGATTTCACAGCCCTAAAGTATTTAATATTATTTTTTAAACACGTGTTGACCAATTACAAGTGTAGTTTGTCTTGTATCTAACCAGCGACTTTTTGCTATTTTGGGATTGTAAAAGAATAAGGAGTCTTTAGCGATATCTCTCATATCTGAAAGAGCAGCATATACAGCTTCAAATGATGTTTCATCAGCTGGTTTATTAACTTGTCCATTTCGAACAGGCTGGAATTGATTTTTCTGATAAATTACTTCTCTCAATGTATCAGGATACTGAGGACTTTCTAAGCGATTTAATACAACAGCAGCAACAGCTACTTTGCCTTCAAACGGTTCACCTTGTGCTTCAGCTCTTACGATTCTTGCTAATAAATCAATTTCAGCATCAGTAAAATCAGCGATTGTTAATGAATCATCTTCCGTTGATGATTCGATCACGTTCTCACTGGCAGGATCTACTTCATTTGTATTTATATTATTTGCAACCATTACTTCCTCGTTATTACTACTAGTAGCATTATCATTTACATCACTAGTCGCACTACTAACCTGTGTAGTTAGATTTATTTTTAATGGTTTACTGGTACTATTAAATAGACTAAGCAACCTATATTGTTTAAGACTAGCTCTAGGCTTCTCTTTTTTTACTATTTTATTATCAGCTTTTTCTTTTACTTCTTTTTCATTTATATGAACTTCTTGTCCAACAAGGATAAGATCAAGATTATCAATTTGCGGATTGGCTGCCGCTATTTCATCAAGAGTCATTCCGTGTTTATCAGCAATGCTCGTCATTGTATCACCTTTTTGTACTGTATAAGCAAAAGCAGGGGCAGCAAAGAAAAAAGTTGCTATAAACGTTAGTACGAATAATAGTTTTTTCATGAAAAATAGTCCTCCTAGTAGATAGAGTTCTAAATACGAAGCTCTTATTTAAGACTATTTCTATGAACTGAAAAAATAGAATAGTATTACAGTTATGTTACATTCATATTAAACAATTGTTATTGAAACTATTTAATTAGATATACGTACGATAAATAGGATAGAAAATAGGAAGTGAAATAATAATGAGATTTAAAGCAAAAAGGGATATGGCCTTTGCTGCAATGATGATAGTATCAATTTCTGTCATTGCTTTAGCTTGTTTAGTGCCTTCTTATTTTGCAATCTATTATGAAGCAGAGCCTGAGTGGTTAGCAGTTATTATTTTGGTAGGATTATTTATTTTATGTACAGGTTTTATGATTTGGATTTGGATGGATATTGAATACGTACTATTGGAAGATTATCTATACGTCCGTGGTGGTCCATTTCGCAGCAAGATTCCATATGATCAGATTACACGTATGTTTGAGTCAAATAACATGCTTATAGGATATCGCGTTTTATCATCAAAAGATGCACTGGAAATCCAATATAAAACAGGATTAATGGGAAGCATTATTATCTCGCCAGAAAACAAGCAGGAGTTTATGGAGGAATTAAGAAAACGGTGTAAATTATTATAAAGTGGATAAGAAGTCGCTTGTATTAACATTACATTATAGTATGAAAAAATAAACATAGGAAAAAATTATAGAAGGAAGGAGCATGCATAAATGAATCGAATTCTATACTTTTCCTATGTTTTAATTTATATATTTCTACTTTTTTGGAGTATACGTATCGCTTTTAAATTTAGAAGAATTAACTTAAGTAATGTAATCATTTTTGTCATAATCTCACTAATTTATGAAAATGCTGTCATTGCTTCAGGTATATGGATAGGTGAGGGGAATGTACTAGAGGCATTAACTAAGGTACGTTATTGGCTCCATGCATTAGTGACACCACTACTGGTCTTCTTTGGATTATTTACTTTAAGATATGCAAATTTGCAGTGGGCAAAAGCAAGGTGGGTGAGTGTAGTTTGTTATTTGTTGGTTATTGCCTTAATTCTTATTGAGGTTGTTACTGTAACAAGTAATTTAGCGTTAAATGTTCATTTGCAATATGGAATATTAACATATGAACACACTGGGCATTCCACTCCAATAATGGTTATAACCGTTTCTGTTATCATATTACTTACTGGTTTAATCATTTGGGTGAAACAAAAGTGGCCGTGGTTATTTATAGCAACAATTCTATTAGGGATTGGGAGCATGATGAATTTTATAAGTAAGAATCCTGTTTGGATGAATGGGCTAGAACTTATTTTCATGACTGCAATTGTATGGACAAATCATATGCAGGAGCAAAAGGGAGCTACTTAAAACGAAAATGGCATTTGGTGAATTCATATCCATCAAATGCTTTTTATATTTAGAATATGAATTTTCCAACAAGGTGGCCAATTACATTGCCGACTAATACATTGGAAAAACCGACAATAATGTAAATACTTGTTTTTATAAATTTACCTTGTTCATTGATTTTTTCTAAGATGTTATTTATGCTAGAGCCTCCCTAGATAATATAAATATATTAATAGAATGATAAGTGAATTAATTCAACTTATAAAAAACAGATTAATTTCTTACATCAATTTATTTCATGAAATATGTTATGATTTAGTAGCTACTTATTAAAGTAGTTAAATAAGTTTTGGATTACAACTTTTTTATCAACTTTTATCATGCTTTACTATAGGTGATTGAATATGCAAACGAATCTTCATAATAGAAAAAACGTCATTCTTGAACAAATTCGTACCACTTTAATCGAGCTCGGAAGCGCGACGAAGGTAGAGTTAAATGAATCATTAGATATTAGCTTCCCTACCATTAGTAAATTCCTAACCCTAATGGAGAAAAAAGGAGAAATTATTTCACTCGGATTAGATGAGTCTAGTGGAGGAAGAAGAGCAAAACGCTATCGTTATAATCCCGAATATTCATTGGGTTTAGCTATATTCTTGGAAAAAGCTGAAACTAATTATTCAATATTTAATTCGATTGGTGAGGTAAGAGAAACAGGGGAGATATGTAGTGTATTAACTCATAATGGATTAAAAGTATTAACAATGAATATAGAAAATATGATAAAAAAATATCCTAAAATAAAAACGATTGCTATAGGTGTTCCAGGATCAGTAGAAAATGGAAAAGTCTTTTATATACCTGGATATGATGAATTTCAACATTTAGATCTAAAAAAGTATTATGAAAATCATTTTTCTATCCCAGTGGTAATTGAAAATGATATGAATGCTGCCGTATTTGGATATCACGCTAATAGTGAATTAAATGCAGGTAAATCTCTTGTATACTTGTATTCAGGACAAAACGGACCAGGAGCAGGGATCTTAATTAATGGAGAAGTAATTCGAGGAAGTACATTCTTCTCAGGTGAAGTTTCATTTATACCCCAATACAATCATAAAAACTTTGAGCAGGCGTTAGGTAGTAAAAAAATTACTATCCAAGAGGATCATGAAATAGATGCAATAAGTAGATTAATAGCTACATTTACTGCAATCATTAATCCACATACAATTATATTTTCCACTGATGAAGTGGAAAAAGAAATACTATACAAAATTGCGAATCAGAGTGCAATTTATATCCCGGTAGAACACCTTCCAGAACTAACAACAAGTAACTGGAAAAATGACTATTTATACGGATTACAAAATCTAGCACTTCATCTTTTGAGGAGTCAAGCAATTGATTAACATAGAAAATCTAGAACTAGTGAGGATTACTTATGACAACATTACTATTACTTATCATTTATTTAGCATTTATTAGCTTAGGTTTACCTGATCCGATGTTAGGGGCAGCTTGGCCAGCTATGCAAATAGATTTAGGTGCGAAACTGGAAACAGCGGGATTACTTTTTATGGTTGTTGCCAGTGGTACCATTATTTCAAGTTTAGCTAGTGGAAGGCTTCTCAAACGCTTTGGAACTGGAAGAGTTACATTTGTAAGTGTGTTAATGACAGCAGTAGCATTATTAGGATTTCATTTTTCACCTTCTGTCATTTGGCTAATGGTATTTGCAATTCCACTAGGATTAGGTGCAGGAGCAGTGGATGCAGGTTTAAACGATTATGTTGCTATTCATTACAAAGCTCATCATATGAGTTGGTTGCATTGTTTTTGGGGTGTTGGTGCCACACTCGGCCCCGTTATAATGGCGCAGTTTATTGCAGGGGATAATGCATGGAGAGACGGTTATTTAACGATTGCTGGACTACAATTTGCTCTAGTAATCGTCTTGCTCTTAACATTACCATTGTGGAATAAAGTAACAAAGCTCAACAATATAAAAAATAATGAAGTTGTGGATAATTCAAATGAAATTGCAAATGAAGAAAATAATGAAAATACAAAGCCATTAAAAATAAAAGGAGTAAAACTAGCTTTAGCAGCCTTCCTTTTTTATTGTGGTATTGAATCCACAATGGGACTTTGGGGTAGTAGTTTCTTGGTTGAAGTTAAAGGGTTAAGTGCGGCTACAGCTGCTGGCTGGGTTTCCTATTACTATGGTGGAATAACTGTTGGTAGATTTATAACTGCCTGAATCCGTGATGAAATCATTCCTAAATTCACCTCCAAAGCCTGATATAATAATGTTATCAACGAGTTTAAGTTG
>VEFU01000098.1 GCA_007679095.1 Paenibacillus bovis | reverse complement strand
AATGGGGGTTATTCTTTTGTTTTAAATAAGTTTAATTATACTGTCTGAATATTAAAACAGACTTTTTCAGTGGTCTCTTCCTGACCCCATGTCCCATTCCTGACCCCATGTCCCAAGGAACTTTGTCCTTTTATGTCGAATAAGTCATTGTTTTTATTTCAAAATAGTTTTAAAATTAGTTGGGAGCAATTTTTGTGAAAACACTGATTCCTTTGTACATTATGTTAGGAGTCTATTTCCTCTAATAGCTACAACCTCTATATAACACTCAAATACGTTCTAAATTTTTATAAAGGAGAAAAGTATGACTACCATTTCACTAGAATCCTTCACAAAACTAGACGAGGATTTAATAAACGGAATAATTTTATCCCTTAATACGGTTGTACCAATCCAGAACAAGATAGATAACATACATATGACCGATTATCAGCATCTAGATTTCCCCTGTGCTGTGCTACTTAGTTTGACCGGAGATGTAAAAGGAAATATGGTGCTCGCCGGTGATACTTCACTTTTTCAACACATTGCACAAACTATGTTCGGAATGCCACTAGAAGGTGAGATGCTTTCTTCTTTTCGTGGTGAACTAGCGAATATGATTGCAGGTGGTCTAGCAACTAATGTAGCCAATAAAGAAATCTACATCGATATCACATCCCCCACCATTATGGACGGGGAAACAATAAAAGCTGATTATCAAAGAGGATTGCAAATAACTACCGCATTCGACCAGATTGGAAATCTAGAAATATACATGTGACTTAATGATAGCAATTAGAAAAATATAAGCCTGAGGTATTACTACCCCCATTCAACGTAGGAACAAATGCTACGAAAATATGAAAACCTCATTTCTATTTTAAATTATATATTTGATCTTACATCGATGAACTTACTAACTAGAATATAAAGAAGGTGCCCCTGTTGAAAATTTTCACAATTTTTAAATCAAGTATAAAAGCGAAACTTGTCAGTGTTTCATTCTTACTACTATCCATTCCTCTCATTCTAAGTGGAGCATTTTCCTACTACGAGAGTAAATCAAGTCTAGATGAATTAGGTGCAACTAATTTAAAAAACAGTGTTGAAATGACAATTATGTTAATTCAATCATTGAATGAGGAAGTTCAAAACGGGAATTTGACTCGGGATGAAGCCCATGAAAAAGTAAAAACCTTCATTCTTGGAAAAAAGAATCAGGATGGAACTAGACCAGTTAATGAAAATTTTGATCTTGGTGAAAATGGCTATATGTATATACTCGATCAAAATGGAGAATATATTGCGGACCGATTCTCGGAAGGCGAAATCGTCTGGCATTTAGAAGATAAAAATGACAAGAAGTTTGTTCAAGAAATAATTGAACTAGGCAATAATGGCGGCGGAATCACCTATTATGATTGGAAGTTGCCGGGTAAAGACGATGAATTTGGAGAAATAATAACATACACAAAAATAGATCCAGTTTGGGGTTGGATAGTGAATGCCAGTACGTATATGGAGGATTTTAATCAACCTGCTAATAACATCCTTAACTTAGTTTTAATCATCACCGGCATTTCACTCATCATTGGCTCCATTCTCATATGGCTGTTTGCTAACTATATTACGAAACCTATTAAACTTGTTGCCAAACAGATGAATCATTTAGCAAATGGGGACCTTACACATGAGCCCATTAAGACAAAAGCTACTGATGAAATTGGCTTACTGGCCAATGAGATGAATCAAATGCATGATAGTTTAAAAGGAATCATTCGCCATGTACATGATGCATCCGATACGATTACGAGTCAAAGTGATGAATTCACTCAATCTACAAATGAAGTGCGAGAAGCTGGCGAACAAATTGCCTCCACCATGCAAGAGTTAGCATCTGGCACGGAATCACAAGCAAGTAGCGCCACAATGCTTTCTGAAATGATGGATAATTTTACAGTAAAATTACAAACGATTAATGATAATGGGACAGCAATTGAAAAGTCATCCGAAGTCGTGTTAACGATGACGGAAGAAGGTCGCTCCCTAATGGATAACTCAGTACTTCAGATGGAAAATATTCATCAAAAAGTACAGCTTGCTGTTGAAAACATGAAAGAGTTAGATGCAGAAACACGAGAAATATCCACGCTTATCCAAGTAATTCAAGATATTGCGGCGCAAACAAACCTCCTCTCTTTAAATGCTGCGATCGAAGCAGCTAGAGCTGGTGAACACGGAAAAGGATTTGCTGTTGTTGCAACAGAGGTAAGAAAACTATCCGAACAAGTAGCATCTTCTGTGGAACAGATTACTGCAATTGTAAAGCGTATTTTACAAGGGGCAGATCAAACAGTCGACTCCTTGCAATCCAGTTATGATGTAGTAGAAGAGGGAACAAATCAAATAAAAGTAACTGGCGAAACATTTGTTAACATAAATGAATCGATTACAAACATGGTTGAACGAATTCAAATTATGAACGTAAATCTACAAGACCTTACGAAAAATAGCAATCAAATGCAAAATTCCATCGAGGAAATCGCAGCCGTCAGCCAAGAATCAGCTGCCGGAGTAGAACAAGCAGCAGCAACAACAGAACAAACAAGCAGCTCCATGGAAGAAATCGCCCGCGGCGCAGAACAACTAGCAGAATTAGCAGAAAAACTAAACACCCAAATAAACCAATTCAAACTTTAGGGACATGGGGTCAAGGGACATGGGGTCAGGTTCCTCGTCCCATTTATAGCCAAGCTTTCAAACGAAAAGACCAAATCAATTCGATTTGGTCTTTTTTAGATGCCTCTTTTTTGGTGCCAGGCACCGGGACTATTCTGAATTGAACTGGTGCCTGGCACCAATACTATTCTGAATTGTTTGGGTGCCAGGCACCATGGCTTACCGTTTTACTGCATGTATAAAGTGTATGGTTTCGAAGGAAGTTAGGTAATCTGTTCTATTTTGGAAGAATTGGTCATTTATATTTTCTGGTGACAAATGTTCGTATATGAGTAAACCTATTTTTTCTAACAAACCTTCTATTTCTGAATAAGTGAAATTTGATTTCATAGGTTCCCCACTTGCATAAGCTAATTTCACCATATTTTCAACTCTATTAGACTTTCCTTTTATTTCGAAAAGTGTTTCATCCGCATAGTCAAAAACAATTGAGCTACCAGATGGAATATTAGCAAATATATTGTTAATCAAAGATTCATTTTCCTCTTTCGTTAAATAATAAGATACCCCTAAAAGGCTAATGAATGTTTTTTTATTTGGATTGAATCCGGCAGCTACTAACTTCTTCTCAGCAAATTTCTTCGTAAAGTCCATAGTAACAAAGTGAAGGTTGCTCGGGATATCGAATCCAGCATCGTCTAACTTTTTCTTTTTTAATTGTTGAGTAGCAGGGTGATCGACCTCAAATATCTCCAAGTTTTTCTCGAATTCTGGAAATCGGAATGCAAATGTATCCAAGCCAGCTCCCAAAATGACGTATTGACCGACGCCTAACTTCAGTTCATTAAGTAAAACCTGTTCAGTATATGCAGAGCGTGCTAGTGATATTGGGGATAGCTGAACTTGTGTAACCCACTTAAGGATTTTTTCTGGATTCTCTTTATATTTCTGTCCAATTTCTTCGTTGAAAAAATGGATTCCCTCAATCATATTCTTACTAATAGCAGAAAACTCTTCTTCTGTGATTAACTTGTTTGCAATAAAATCATCAAAAATCTTTGGCGTGTCATATTTACTGTGATATGCACGACCGAATGCCGATACTAAGGAAGTTAAACTGGATTCATCTTGTTTCATACCATGTCCCTCCCAAAAAAAATAAGATTCCCCTGGCCAGGAGAATCTTATTATATACAACAAAAATTTAATTGTAAATTATAGCACAAAAAGAAAATTTTGTCAAGTTTTTCATTGGTGCCTGGCACCGAAACTATTCTGAATTGAACGGGAGTTGTTTGGGTGCCTGGCACCAATACTATTCTGAATTGTGTGGGTGCCTGGCACCAGGACTACCGGGTCCACCACTATTGTCACCGCAATTCACTGTAGTACTTCACAATTTCTGGGTATTCTTGTATTTCTTTTTTGCCTTTTTCGCTGATGATGTATATGCCCCTGCTGGTTCGTTCAAACCATTTATAGTAGTTTTTGTTTAAAATGGAAAGTGTCTTTTCTCCTGTTCCCATTTCTCGAAGTTGCTTTGGGGATAGCGGTCCAAATTGTAGTAGGCAGCATGCAATATGAATACAATTCTCTTTATAAGCAGTCATGATTTTCGTTTGATGGCTGCCTCCGATATTGTGCCCCCCTTTACGCCCCTTCAATTCTTTCAACAATGATTCTCGCTTCTTCTTACTTTGTTTCATACTTTTCTCCCGATCAAAACGAGAAGGTTGAATTTTCACCTCCATATGAGGTTTCTTGCCGCTGAAGGAAACAATGATTAACCCTAATTCAAGCCTCCTTATTAAATAACAAATGTCCTTCCATTTCTTTGAGAACAAGCTATATTTTGGTTTCGGAATCGCGATATAAACGAAATCTGATAAGCGCTGTCTTTTCGCAGCTTGTATTAAAAGCTTTATCGTCAATTGAAGTTTCATTTCTACGAGTATTAATTCATCCTCTTTTACGGCCGCGATATCACAGTCATCTACCTCTCCATACACCTCATATCCTTTTTCCAAAAAATATGCTTCAATCGGTTTATACAAATCTACTTCATATAGTTTTTCTATTTTCATATCTATCCCCCCATAAATCGAGGCGTATTGTCAAAACTTTTATAAGAAATAGGCTATAAAATACCTTGATAGAGAGCTTTTTGAGCAAAAAAATTGCCAC
>VEFU01000097.1 GCA_007679095.1 Paenibacillus bovis | reverse complement strand
TTGCGGGGCCTCACGTCCCCCAATATGGAAGTGATCTTATACTTTACATAGTTTTCATAGAACTTTTGACACTACCTATAACATTTTCCTGCTTCTCATTATTTATATTAATTCACAATGTTTTAACGATTTTGGTGATGACCAACATTGTGATATTAATATCTCCTTTTTGAAACTAATAATTTCCAGTTTTATCATTAACCTGGTAATCATTACCATTGTATCTTATTAATCTGTTAAAATTCACCCTCTCCTTTCTAGTAAATTACCCCTCATAATATAGGATTGTCTTATGTTTTAAACAATTTTCGTTGATTCATCGCAAAAAAAAACAGTATCAACTAAAAATTGACACTGTTTTTTGACAAATTCATTCATCTAATTACATCTAGTTTTCTTTCTTTAATAATCTCCGCATATTCTCTAACCCAACTTTCGTCCCTAGCTTACACTCTTCCATTCCTTCAAATTCAAGTGAAATATATCCGTCATAATTAGAATTCTTAATGATTCTAATAATCTCTCTTACATTAATATCCCCTTGACCGAATATGGAACCACGTAAATAGTTTCCGGCAGTTGTTCGGAAGAAGCCATCGCCTGGATTTTCACTTGCAGGGCGAAGATAAAAGTCCTTGAAATGAATTATGGATGCGTAAGGTATGTTTTTCTGTACGGCTGAAACTGGATCTTCATCTACACATAGAAAATTACCGATATCCACTGTTGTTTTAAAATTCTCCCGATTTACTTCATGAATCAGTCGTTGAATTCTATCGCTTGCTTGCACATAGTAGCCATGGTTTTCGACGCTCGTAATAATATCAAATTGAGCAGCATAGTCAGCAATTTCTTGACATGCTTTTACTAGAGTTAGGAGATCCTTCTCAAATTGAATAATAGATGTTTCCTCAAGTGGACGAGAGGCGACATCGTGACGCATCATTTTTACGCCAAGTTTATGTGCGATATCTACTTGTTCCTTCACTCGTTGAATTTCAGCTTCAACTTCTTTCTCGCTATCTTGTATAAAATTGGCTCCCACTAAATAATGAGAAATTTCAATGCCCACTGTTTCTGCCTTTTCATGAATAGCATCTATTAATTGGTCATTTAGACTAAAACCGATTGGAACGACTTCGAGATGATCTGCTCCATTGTCACTCGCCCACTGGATAACATCTAAAATGTCCATTTCTCCGGATTGTAACGCTTGGTTTAAGCTATAAGAACTAATCCCAATCTTCACTACTATCCCCCCTCTATGACAATACTTTTCTTACTATGGATACAGATTGTTTTTTCTCAAAAGATTCATAGGCAGCCTTTACTACTTCTAATGTTCTTAAACCATCTTCTCCAGTAATCGATGGATTATCTTTATTTTTTACAGTAGTAATGAAGTCATCTACTAAGCCCGCATCCATATCATCGGCAAACGAAAGTTGTTGGATATTGTCAGCGCTATCATTGTAATGGACAGTATGCTGCTTAAACGCATCTACTTGTAAGTTACCTTTCGTTCCGATGAAGTTCAAATATACATCTCCCCAAGTCGGGAATGTTTGCGGCCGTGACCAGCTTGGATCAATCGTCGCAATCGCACCTGATTCCAGTTCTATTGTAACGATCCCACAGTCTTCCACATCAATATCATAAAATCTTGTATCTAACTCAGCATACACACTTTTTACCTCATCTTTTACAATCCACCTAATCAAATCCATAACGTGAACAATGTGGTCTGTTGCTGCTCCACCACCAGATAGCTTTTCATCAATGAACCAACCACCTGGCATTTTCCCATGGTTTGTACTATTGATAGCAACCACATCACCTATTGCCCCACTATCAATCACGGCTTTTGCATTGCGAATTGCTTCGGAGAAACGTACAGGAAAGGCGATTTGTAAAATAACATCTTCTTCTTTACATGTGCTAATCATCGTTTCTGCATCTTCAATCGTCGTAGCAATTGGTTTTTCACATAAAATATGTTTCTTTGCTCTAGCAGCTTTTACTACATGTTCTTTATGGTTTGCGTTTTCCGAGCAGACAATGACAGCATCGATGTCAGTAGATAACAATTCATCGAGATTACTAAAGTAATTGCATTGAAATTGTTCAGCCATTTGCCGCCCACGTTCTTCGTTACCATCCCAAATTGCCGCTAACTCCGCATCGGGACGGTTCTTAATATGAGTCGCGTAACTGTGGGCGTGCATATGGGCGAAACTAAGGATTCCTACTTTCATCTCATTTCACTCCTTCTAAAAATGATACTGGCTGTCCTGTTTCAGCAGATTTAAGCGCAGCTTCCGCAAGTTGAATTGCCTTTAATGCATCATGTGAAGTAACAATCGGTTCAGTTTGATTGGAGAGAATTTGAATAAAATGTTCTAATTGGCGATAATACGGGTCTTTTTTTAGTGCTGTTCTTGATAATTGGTATTCACTATTATGACGAGTTTGGAATGCTATTGGAGTACTATCGTCATAATTATAGGTAATCATCCCTTTATCCCCTGCTAATTCATAGGAGGCTCGGAATTGTGTTTCTGCCCATGATAGCTCGATATGAGCAATAGTCCCATCCTCCATTCTTACTGTAATGAGACCATATTCCATGTCCTCTTTTTGAACTCGTTTTGCCATTACCCTTTTCACATCACCGAACGTCCATATTAACCAATCAAACTCATGAACTCCTAGATCAAGAAACAGCCCACCACTTTTCGTATCATCTGTATACCAAGAATTAGCTTGTGGGTAAGGAACTCCACGCGACATCCTAATAACACCAGGTGTACCAATTTCTCCATCTTGAATCTGCTTACGAGCATTTGCATATTCTGGGAAAAATCGTAATGTATGGCCAACAAGTAAGTGAACTTCATTTTCCTCACAAATCGATATCAGTTCTTTTGCTTCCCTACTGTTTAAAGCGAGTGGTTTTTCACAAATAATGTGTTTCTGTGCTTGGGCAGCTTCTTTTATAAATTCGCCATGTGTATATGTAGGTGTACAAATATCAATGATATCCACATCTGTTTTTGCTAATAAGTCTTGGAGGCTTTCATATGGAATAGTCTCATATTTTGCAGCAACTTCTTGTAGCTTCACTTGATTTCTGGCAATTACTCCAACAACCTCAACATCTTCCATTTGCGACCATGTGTGTAAATGTCTTTGCCCTAACTTCCCAGATCCAATGACAGCAACTTTCATTTTATGCACACTCCAATCTATTAATATACTGGATCAATTGCATCCTTACCTGTTAACACCGCTACAACATTCTCAGCTGCACGCATCGCCATTGCTTCTCGTGTTCTTGCTGTTGCAGAGCCGATATGTGGAACTGTTACAACATTTTTCATCTGTAATAGTGGATTGTCTGTTTCAATTGGCTCCTGTTGAAACACATCTAATCCAGCACCATATATTTGTTTTTCTAGTAATGCTTTAATCAATGCTTGCTCGTCCACTGTTTTACCACGCGAAACATTAATGAAAATCGCAGACTGCTTCATCATCGCAAATTCTTTTTCACCGATTAAATGTTCCGTTTCTGGAGTAAGTGGTGTCATAAGCACAATAAAATCAGACTGTTTTAATAAAGTTTCCATGTCTGCGTACTTTGCGCCAAACTTTTCTTCTGCTTCCGGTTTTCGATTGCGATTATAATAAAGTACATCCATATCAAAACCAAATCTTGCCCTTTTCGCTATTGCCTCACCAATTCTGCCCATGCCAATAATTCCTATTGTTGTGTGATGTACATCAATCCCGAAGTATTCTTGTTCGAATTTGGTTTTCTGCCAATTCCCTGCTTTTACAAGTCTATCAAGCTCCGTAATTCTTCTGGCACTTGCTAAAATTAACGCGAATGCTAAATCAGCAACCGTATCATCTAATACATACGGCGTATTTGTACCAATAACACCATGCTTTTTCATCGCTTCAATATCAAAATTGTTAAAGCCAACTGAAACATTGCTAACGACTTTTAGATTAGGAGCACGATTTAACAATTCATCATCTATTTTCACCCAAGTAGTATATAAACCTTCTACATCTTCAATTTCTTTTAACAACTCGTCCCTTGTTATTGGGCGCTCCTCTGTCCATTCTTTTATTTCACAATGTTGCTCGATAAATTCACGTACGTGATCTGGAAGTGGTATGGTTACATACACTTTAGGCTTCATTTCTGAATTCCTCCTCTTAGACTAATTCTAAGTATTCTGTCATTATAATTGTATGCTTTATTAGTGTTGCTGGCAATAGATGGAATTAGGGATATAGTATCAAATATCACAGATTAATAGATTTAATATTGGTTCGTGAGGTGGAGAACGGATCTCGGTATTGCTATGAAGACAGGTTCTACTATTATTCTGATTTTTTGTCTTCATACGAGTGCTTTGAGGACAGTTTATGCTAGTTTCCTTTAGTTTTGTCTTCATACACCGGTTATTAGGACAACTTTTACTCTTTTGCTGTTTATTTGTCCTCATACTCCCACTATGAAGACAAATATAACTACATAATCGATTTTTTGTCCTCATACTACCGGTATGAGGACAGTATTATCTTTTATTCTATTTTTTTGTCCTCATACAACGGTTATGAAGACAACTTTTACTCTTTTGCTGTTCATATGTCCTCATACTCCTACTATGAAGACAAATATAACTACTTAACTAATTTTTTGGGGCTGGGAAAGAGGAATATGTATGCAAATAAAAACCGAACTATAACTTGATTTTAAAACAAGATAGTTTGGTCACCTATTCAATTACAAAAAATTTATAGTTACCAGCGGAGGAAATACACGAAGACTCCCTCAGAAAAAGTTGATCTGACGGGGGTTTCCGTGGTTTTTTGACTTCTTAAAAATATTTTTTTATACAAT
>VEFU01000096.1 GCA_007679095.1 Paenibacillus bovis | reverse complement strand
GTGAATGGCTAGTTCTTTCTCGACGGGAATCCCACCCGCTATATGTTACGACCTATGCTCGGTCGCTCCAGGAGTCTGCGTGTATTTCCTTCGCTGTTTATGTTCTATTCTTATTAGAGTGCACTTTAATCTCACTAGTATTTGAACAGTTTATTCCTATGAATACAATGAGTTGAAGATACGCAATGTAGTTCTATAGCAATTAGAAATAATAGAAAAAGCCAAACTATCTTGAATATAATTCAAGTAATAGTTTGGCTTCTGTTTTGTATCCAAGCCTTTTACAATACAGGCAACATTTTACGTTGCGGAGCCTGCTTTGTTTTTATTGTGAACTGGGACGATGTTGCTGACCCCGTGTCCCTTTGCAGCGGGTTTTTTCCAGAAGAAGGTGAGGGTTATTCCTGCTGCTAATACTACTGTTGAGAAGTAGTAAGGGTAGTTGATGTCGATATCAAATAACATGCCGCCGATGATGGGTCCGCTAATGTTTGCAAGGCTCGTAAACATGGAGTTCATGCCACCAACAAAGCCTTGTTCCTTCCCAGCGATATTGGAAAGGTAAGAAGTAACAGCTGGACGGAATAAATCGAATCCAACGAAAACGATAAATGTAACGAGTAAAATTGCAAAATAAGAATGTACAACAGTCATTAAAAAGACAAGGAGAGCAGAAAGGACCAAACTATATCGAATTACCTTAATTTCTCCCCATAATTTTGTTAAGCGATCAAAAAGTAACACTTGGGAAATGGCGCCAAATATCGCACCACCAGTAATGACAATTGCTATATCGGATGGTTTAAATTGGAATTTGTGGTCTACAAATAAACTAAAGAATGATTCAAATGCAGCTAATCCAAATGATGCAATAAAAATGAGAATAAACGCTATAAAATATTTTGGTTCCAATACGCGTCTAATGCCATTTTTACTTTCAACTGTATCATCGGTATGATCAGCATTACGTTCCGGTTCTGTAATAAGAATTATCGTAAGGATTGCCGCGATTGTTCCTAGTGCACCTGCAAAGAAGAATGGTGTTCTCGTACCGAATTCTGCTAAAAATCCACCGATTCCAGGCCCGATAATAAAACCTGTACTAATTGCTGCTGACATGTAACCTAACGCTTTCGGACGTGTATCCATGTCGGTAATATCTGCGATAAAGGCTGTAACAGCGGGCATAATGAAAGCTGCACTAATACCACCTAATATTCGAGAAATGAATAGGACTTCTATTTCTTTTCCTAATCCAAATAATAATTCAGATAGGCCGAAAATAAAAAGTCCTATGACGATCATAATCTTTCTTCCAAATTTATCTACTGCTTTTCCTGAGAAAGGAGATGCAATTAATTGCGCTATCGCAAAAGCAGCTGTTAAATAACCAACCGTTGTTCCATTTATACCTAATTCATTCATTAGCGTCGGTAAAACCGGAATGACAAGCCCGATACCTAAAAAGGCAATGAACAAATTCAATAATAATAATCCTAGAGTGATTTTATAATTTTTCATCTTTTACAATCTCCTTATCGAAACAAATTAATATCTCTTTCGATTGTTTACAGACTATATCCTAGAGTATATAGTAACTATATAGTCAAGAGGTGATCATGTAAAAAATGAGTAAAAAAAGTGTAAAGTACTTAACGACAGGTGAATTTGCTAAGCTTTGTAAAGTAAATAAGCAGACTTTATTTTATTATGACCAAATTGGTTTGTTAACACCAGTTTTCAAAAATGAAAAAGGATACAGATACTATTCGATTAACCAATTGGAGCTATTTTATGTTATCGATTTATTAAAAGATCTCGATATGTCGCTTCAAGATATTCAACAATACACAGAAAATAAGTCCCCAGAAAAATTCTTGTCGTTAATGTATCAAAAGAAGGAAGAAATTGTTCGAAAACGCCAAGAAATAGAAATGAAAGAAAAAATTATTGATGCGAAAATAACGCTCATGGAAGAAGCATCTAAAATTGATTTTAATCAAATTACCTTAGAGGAATTGCCGGAAGCGACTCTTTATTTGAGTAAAAACATTGAGAATGTCAGTGATGAAGAATTCGGTAATGTGATTTCCGAGTTCATTGAGGAATTAAGTGAATCACAGCTAGATTCAGGCTATCCCATTGGTGGGATTACGAAGCGGGAGCAAGTTTTAAAAGGAGAATATTCGAATTACAGTTACTTGTATATTGAGCAACCAACTCCAAAGGAAGGATATCCTTACTTTAAAGCAGTAAAAGGTGATTTTCTAATCGGATATCATATCGGCGAAGATAAAACAATCCGTCATACATATGAAAAACTGTTTGCGGAGATGGACCGTTTACAACTCACATTAGGTGAACATGTATTCGAAGAGTATATATATGATACAATCGTCCAAAATCAAAAAGAAAACTACGTCACCAAAATCATGATCCAAGTAATTAAGTAGGGACGCGGGGTCAGGAACCTCGTCCCGCTTTTTCAGGAGAAGGAGGGACAAGGGGTCAGGAAGGACGCGGGGTCAGGAACCCTGTCCCATCATGTTCTTAATCCAAAAGTTAAGAGGTGTTCATATGAGTATTCAATTTGAAGTTCAGAAGACGTTTCATGTACCAAAGGAAAATGCGTACAATAGTTTGTTGGATCTCGAAGCTGCCGAGCAATGGATGCAAGGGCTTGTTAAAATTGAATGTTTAGATGAAGGCCCTATTAAAGTAGGAAGTCAATGGTTAGAAACGAGAAAAATGTATGGGAAAGAAGCGACAGAGCATTTTGAAGTGGTCGACCTTCATGAACCAAATAAAATTGTATTACGCTGTGATGGAACGAAAGGTACCACTGGTAAAGGTGAATTTATTTTCACCTACATAATCGAACCGTCTACAGATGATTTTTCTGAAGTTACATTACAAGGAGAAATTAATGGACTGTCAGGAATAACAAAATTATTCGGTAAAATGATGGCAGGAACATTCAAGAAAGCATGTGAAAAAGATTTAGATGCATTAAAAAACTATTTGGAAAAATAAAAAGTAGGGACGTATGGAAAAGGGGAAGTTTGTCATATATTGGAACAAATTTCCTGAACCTTACGTCCTGTTTGTTTAGTTTTGTTTATTTTTCCCAATAATAAAAGAGGGATTCGAACAAACGTATAGAATGTATGTTGGTATGGATTTATTTAGGATCCAATTATATGAAATAAATTGGAGGTAGTAGAATGGGAAGACTCGTTCATTTTGAAGTACATGTCGATGATATGGACCGTGCAAAACGCTTTTATGGTGAGGTATTTGGCTGGAAATTCGAGGATTGGAGCGAATATGCTGGGATGCCATATTTCGGAGCTGTCACTGGTGATGCAGGTGAACATGGAATTGATGGTGCATTGATGCAAAGGCAAAGTCCGCCACCAGAACCAGGTCAAGCATTAAATGGCTATGCTTGTACGATGGGAGTCGCAGATTATGATTCCACTGAAGCAAAAATACTCGAAAATGGTGGAAAGGTAGCATTACCTAAATACGCACTTCCTGGCATGGCGTGGCAAGGATACTATATTGACACAGAAGGAAATATCTTTGGTATCCACCAACCAGACGAGAATGCTAAGTAATTTTATGGAACTTAGAGGACAAGGGGAAATTCCTTGTCTTTTTTTGTTTAGAGATTTGGGACAGTGTTCCTGACCCCATGTCCCATGACCCCATGTCCCACTGAAAAATGGGACGAGGAAACTGACCCCACGTCCCTAGACCCCACGTCCCTAAATGTTTAGTAATGCTTCTTTTAATCTGTTTATGTTTTCTCTTATTTTGACTGTGCTGAGGTAGTCGATTTTGTCATGGTAGGTGTCAACTTGGGCTGTTTGTTCTTCCATGGATAATTGTTGATATTGGTCAATATTATTGTCTGTTGATTGTTGATATTCTTCTAAAAGCTTTGCCTCTAGTTGAATGCACATATCTTCTATCTCACTTAGCTGTATGCTCATGGAAGTTGCTTCTTCCCGATTTGTTAGCTTATCGACTTTTTCTTTTTGCTCATTTAAACCATTAATAATCTGGTGAAGCAACTGTTCATGTTCAGAATCTACCTTCATATGATCGAGAATCTGTAATGTATCACCCATTAATTCTTTCAATCTTTCTTGTGCATTACTCATCCTATCTACCACCTTTTAAAAACATACGTATACATAATATGTTCCAATTGGTAGCTACATATTCAATTCGTCTTAAAGTTATCTATCCGTACTTTTTTCTGCGGAAATGATTAAAAACATTGGTCTTCGCAATTCATCTTTCATTTCAGGGATTTTATGGAGCATTTCTTCGGATGGAAGGGGTTCTTCTACTTGTTTTATGGTAAAACCAACTTGTATCAAGTCATTGATATAAGTGGAAAGAGTCCGGTGATATTTTACAACATTATTTGTAAGGAAGGTTGTATCACGTAACCCCTCTGCTTGATAATGATCAACAGGCCAATGCAGACGGTTTCCTTCATCATCATACCACCAATCTTGTTCGTTTCGTGATGTGAAAATCGGGTGCTCAACTGAAAAGATGAATGTACCACCAGGTTTTAAGGAATAGTGCACTTTCTCACATATCGTTTTAAATGATTGTATATAATGAAATGCCAATGAACTGATGACAACATCAAATTGCTCTTTGGAAAAATTAATATCTTCTATTGGCATTTTCTTATATGAGATGGCGGTATCATCTGTCATTTTTCTTGCTTTTTCCAACATATTTTCGGAAATATCTACTCCAATAACAGAACTAGCTTGCTGTTCCCGTGCATAGCGACAATGCCAGCCAAATCCACAGCCTAAATCAAGCACACGTTTACCTTGTAAATCAGGGAGCATTTTTTTAAAAACATGCCATTCTCCAGCACCTTCAAGACCATTGATCGATCGTTCCATCTTTTCATATGCAGAAAAGAAGTTTGGATCATCATATTTATTTTGTTTCATTTTTTTCATCCCCTTATGATATGTATGCTTCTATTATAGATTGAGTTTCACTAGTGTTGCAAAAATAATGTCGTAATTTTCAGTTTTATTATATCTTCTGTTTAGAGCCAAAAAAGTAAATAC
>VEFU01000095.1 GCA_007679095.1 Paenibacillus bovis | reverse complement strand
TTGCGGGGCCTCACGTCCCCCAATATGGAAGTGATCTTATACTTTACATAGTTTTCATAGAACTTTTGACACTACCATTAAATTATAATTTAAACATTTGGTAATTGGCGGGAATTCATCAATTTAACATATGATTTTGCAGTAATTTTAGCACATTGATTTTACAGTGGACAACAACTATTGTCCTATTAAAAATTCATATGCTAATAGTACAGTTAATTCCAATGTTAATTCACCATAAACGTTGATTTGACAATAAAAAAAGCAGACCAAATCGCTATGCGAAACAGTCTGCTAATTGCTATTCTAATTGTAATGTTTCTCTCCCTTATCGGAACCCGTTACGAAAAAATTCAGAGCGTTTTTAGTTAATATTTTATTCTACTCTTTCAACTAAACTGGTTCGTTCGTTTAACAAGGATTAATAATTTGGGCTACTGAATACAACTAACTATTTCATGCTCTTATCCTTATTCCGTAAATGTTCCACCACCCAATAGCCGTAGTAGATGGTTGTTTGTAGATCAACACTTTCCCAACCTGGTGCATGCCGGTATGTCAGAGGTTGAAGGCCAGCTTTCTCAAGTACATTAGAAATTTCAGAAAACGTCCAAAAGAACATCCGAATATCCGCTCTTCCACCGGCAGCATCAATCCAGCGTGCATCGTGAAAGGGTAAATCTGTACGACATTCATTTATCGTGAAGTAGAAGCGTCCCCCGCTAGCAAGCACTTCACTCACATTATCAAAGACTATTGCTAGATCTTCACAGAAATCGAAACAACCATTTGCCACTACAATATCAAACTTTCCAAGTTCGGCAGGTAGTGCCTGATGGAAGTCATGCACAAGGTATGTGCCAGTTGGGCGTTTTTGCCTCGCCACATGAACCATAGCTTTCGAAATATCAAGCCCCACAACCTCTACATCCAGAGGAAGCGCACTCGTAAAATGACCTGGCCCGCAACCGATATCTAGAACACGATGTCCGGAACTCACATTTTCCGCAAGGAACGATTCCACTGAATCTTGAAAGTGGGTCAGAGGCTTCATAGATTCTTCGTAAATTTCAGCTATGTGATCGTACAGTTGGGCAACCTTATTCTTATCGTTCTTAGAAGTATTCACCTTGCTTCTCCCCTCACTTTTAATTCCTTCCAAACTAATTTTCGCTTAACTTAAATATATATTTTCGCCATAAAAGCACTAATACCTTTTAATTATTGGGCTACATTGCTACTTGACCTTTTTCATTTTGCGTATTAAAACATTACACAATTAAATTCGTAAATGTAATGAAGCTATGAAAAGGACATGAATCATTCTTCATTTTCTTATCAGAGAACAGGGCTAGTACCTGCGATTCCTGTAGAAATGCGAATGATGTACCACCTTGGAGCTATCCATTTTTTGTATAAATTAATTGTTTTTACAAACACTATTAAAAACAATTGAAGGAAATGTTAAGAATGACAGATCGTCATAATAATGATAACTTCCCATGTTATGAAAAAATTAAGTTGATTCTTAATGAATCTCCCGACTTGAACTGTCGAAAGATGGAAGCAGGACAAGAGGGGATTCATATTATATACATGAAAAATTTAATTAAACCAGAGATTTTAAATGAATATGTCATTAGATACATAGAAAGTCTTCCTAGAAAATTCTTACGTTACACCTATTTAATGAAAAACATACCTATAGAAGAAATAAAGGTAAATATAGGGGAACAAGAGGTAATCTCTTCCCTCTTAGATGGATTTGCTTATATTTATTTCTTAGACGAGAAAAAGGGATTCATTGTGAATTGTGCTAATCCCATTGAACGCTCTATTGAAAAAGCAGAAACAGAATCGTTAGTATATGGACCTAAAATTTCGTTTACAGAATCATTAACTTCTAACGTTAAGATAATAAGACAAAATCTAAAAGATAATAATTTGTGCACGGATGAAATGAAAATCGGGGAACGAGTTCAAAAGCAAGTAAGAATTGTATATATAAAAGATATCGCAAACGATGACACACTTCAGCTACTTAAGGATAGAATTAGTCAGTTAAAAACGGAAAATATAATTGACAGTTCCGTTCTGGCTCAATGCTTAGAAGATAATCATTACTCTTTATTTCCACATTTTATTTTAACAGAGCTTCCCGATCGGTTCATCTATTCGATTTTAAACGGCAGAATTGGAGTTTTAATAGATGGTAGCCCAGTAGGTATAATTGGGCCTGCTAATTTTTTCTCATTTTTCGAATCAACAGAAGATATCTATTTGAGATGGTCTTTAAGTACTTTTATTCGTTTAATCCGAATATTTGCTATGATAGGATCTCTTTTTTTAACAGCCATATATGTGGCTACCATGACTTATCATTTTGAACTTATACCATCTAAATTGTTAATTATCATTGGACAATCACGTTCACAAGTTCCCTTTCCACCCTTATTAGAAGCACTCTTACTAGAAATTTTAATTGAGTTACTTAGAGAAGCTGGGGCTCGTCTACCTTCAAAAGTTGGACAAACAATGGGAATTGTAGGTGGAATTGTCATTGGTCAAGCAACGGTTGAGGCAGGGTTAACTAGCAATATTTTAATTATTATTGTGGCATTTAGTGCATTAGGAGCATTTTCCGCTCCTATTTATGAAATGGGCACTGCTATCAGAATTGCTAGATTTCCAATCATTATTTTAGCGGGTGTTTGGGGATTAAATGGAATCATAGTCGGTATATGTATTCTCATGGTTCACTTGTTAAAATTAACTTCTTTAAATAAACCATATCTTGCACCTCTATATCCGCTAATAATGAAAGATTTACAATACTTCTTGATACGTCTCCCCCACCCTTTTTATATGAGACGACCGTTAGTAAATCGACCAAAAGACTCCATTCGCCTTAAGAAGAGATTAACAAATTCTACAGATTTTGATGAATCTTGAGGTGTAAAAATGAAATCAAATATACGACTTGTTAATGCCTTTATGGTGTTTTTTATCATACACACTTCGCAAATAGGTATGGGGATTCTTGGTGTTCCAAGAATTATATTTCTAGAATCAAAACAAGATGCTTGGATATCCATTTTACTTTCTGGGATATTTATTAGCTTAATTACATGGCTAATGATAACTATCCTAAATAAAAATGAAGGTGATACACTATTTGAAATTCATGTTCATATTTTTGGGCGCTTGATTGGTAGTATTTTCAACTTCCTTATTGTCATTTACTTTATTGCCGTCCATTATTCCATTACGATTAGTTATGTCGAGGTATCACTAACATGGGGATATGAAGGAGTCTATGAATGGGTCGGGATTTTGGCTTTATTAATGTTAACCATTTATGCTGTATCAGGTGGATTCAGAGTAGTGACCGGTGTATGCTTCTTATCCTTTTTAATGACTATATGGCTATTATTTGTTGTTTACCAACCACTTCAATCCATAAACTTAACTAGGATTTTACCTATAATGACGGCAACACCTTCAGAAATTATGAAAGGAATATTTAAGAGCAGTTTTACAATGTTAGGTTTCGAGACATTGCTTTTTATTTTTCCATATATAAAGGAAAAAAATAAACTTCAACTTTTTAGTCAAATAGCAGTCTGGTTTACGACTATTCTTGTTTTAATAGCAACTGTAGTCTCTATTTTATTTTTTAGCGCTAAAGAATTAGAAAAGAATATATGGCCAGTTGTCAGTATGATTAGTACTGTCCGTTTTCCGTTTATTGAACGTTTTGAATTTGTTGCGATTCCCTTATGGATTTTAGTTATTTTTCCAAACCTATGTATTACTCTATATATTTCTTCCAAGGGTATTAAACAAATTTTTCATATAGAACAAAAATATGGGATATTGCTCATCTCCATTGTCATTTTTATCTGCAGTTTTTTTATTACTAAAAGAGTAGATAATAATTATTTATTTGATCAAATTGGCAAAACTGGATTTTTCCTTTGGTTTATCTATCCGATTTTCTTGTATGGAATCACCGTTATAAGATCAAAATTCAATACTCGTACTAGACGGAGTTGAGGAAATGAAAAAAATTCTTATTCTGCTGTGTTCTCTTCTTTGTACTGCATGCATGGCACCTGAAAAAATAATAGAAATGCAAGGGATTTCAACGATTATTGGTTATGACTTGCTTGATGACTATACATACAAAGGCACTATCAGTTTGTTACAATTTGACCGAAAAGAAGAAAAGACCAGTGTAACCCTTTCAGCTGACGGAACGACTAGTAAACAAATCAGACAAAAACTAGAGGAACAGACAAGCCATGACATTACGTATGGTCAATTAAGGACCATACTGTTTAATAAAAATATGGCAGAAACAGTGGGAATTGCTTCTTTTCTGGATACATTGCAACGAGATAGTAGTATCGGTTCATTAATCTTTTTGGCCCTTACTGATAATGCTGAGAAAACGATTAACAATTCAAACTATGAAGAATATCCCGAAATGGGATCCTATATCTATCAACTATTGGATAAGCACGAAAAGAAAGAAATGTTAGTCAACTCCAACTTACATGACTTTATCACTACACTATATGAAATTGGTATCGATCCTACACTACCCATGATTACAAATGCAAATGGTGTTGCACCTTCTATAGGTGGTGTTGCATTATTCAAAGATGATAAAATTGTCGGGTCTATTTCGTTGATAAACACCTTTTACCTAAAATTATTTACAAATAATAATGCTTTTTTAGGTGATATAACTTTAGAGATACCTGCTGTTGAACTAGAGATAAGAGGTATGGCAAAACTCAACCATCCTAAAAGTGATATTTATAAGATCACACTTCATCCGATTAAGTATAAAGGAAACATTGAAATAAAGAATGAAGAATATGTTAATTTAAATGCAACGATATCCGTTTCAACATTAGAATTTCAACCCTCTATTTCTTTGAAAAACAAAGATTCACTAAACAGTATGGAGCAACTAATTGGTGAAGTCCTAAGCAAAGAATTTGGTTATATACTTGAGGAATTAAAAAATTTAAATACGGATCCCATTGGCATCGGAAGAAAAATAAGAAGTGTTAGAGAATATTCCCATTTGACTGAGGAAGATTTAAGACAAAAATATTCAGCACTAAACATAATGCCAAATATAAAAGTGGAAATTATGCGAACTGGAGCAGTTGATTAACATGTTATTAGGAACAAAATCGGCAAGTGCAACATAACCACGACCCAAATTCTACATCAAGAGATATCAAAAAAACTCACATAGTGAGGATTAAAAGATATCTGCCAACTTTAAGAGTTACGATACTTAAGAGACAAGTCATCTAGCAGGTATCAATAAGAAAATTCATCAATAGGAGTGCGTCACAACTATGCCGCACTCCTATTGATGTTATTCACAGCTTACTAGGACACTAAAAAAAACGAGATTACTAGCTCACCAAACAATGATGTTTCAATAGTAAAGATAGTTACTTTCAAAAAGAAGTACCTATTCCGCACTAACCATTTGTAAATCGATCCTTTATGTTGGGACAGTAAACCTGACCCCATGTCCCATTGATTCTTTTTGTTGGGACAGTGGACCTGACCGAGACCACTGAAAAAGTCTGTTTTAATATTCAGACAGCATAATTAAACTTATTAAAACAAAAGAATAACC
>VEFU01000094.1 GCA_007679095.1 Paenibacillus bovis | reverse complement strand
CGGAAATCAATGGTGTATAAGCTCTCGCGTTGTGTTTACAGAGTTTATTACAATTTATATTGAAAAGGGTGTTTTTTACAATAAGCATTTATGAAATTGATTCACTTTCTAACTTTCATTTTAGCGCGAGTATTTTTTCCTTCATATAAATCCTACAATGTTCTCTTAATTTATCTTCATATTGTTAATTCTAAATTGGTGAGGTGAGCAGCCACATGTTTTTTTAAAGTGTTTGTAGAAACTAGAAAGATTATGGTACCCTACCTCAAAGCATATCTCCGTAATGTTGTGTTCAGTACTCAATAACAAACTTTTGGCTTTATGAATTCTTATGTTTTCAAGGTATTTATGTGGCGTGATGTTTAATTTTTCTTTGAAGATTCTACTCAAATGATGGGGACTTACACCTATTCTGACAGCAAGATTGTTTAAGGTGATTCTCTCCTGATAGTGCTTGTCTAAAAATAATTTTGTTCCCTCCACTATTTCTTGTTGACTCAACGTACTTAAGTTAAGGTACACTTACGCAATGCCAAGAGATGCAATGGTAAGCCAGGAAAATTTATTCGATGCAAAAAAGTTATTTTCCTTTATAAGCTAAAATAGGCGTGGCTACAAGCGAATTAACTTTTTATTTGTGGGGATTGGTAACTAATTTGCTCCTGAATGATACAATTTAAAAAACGGATAGGAATAGATGAACGTGGTTGAACATAATAACGAATTTTGTTATTACTGCGGTAAAAGAGCAGAACTATATCCAGTGAAAGCCTGGAACAAAGATGAATATAGTTATTTTTGTAATGAACATGTGAACGAAGCTAGATCCGTTCAAAGACACCAAAGTAGACGTTTTGTTGAATATTAATCAGATGAAAGCAAAAGAAGATGGCTTTCCGAGGAAAGTTACGAGCTATGGAACCACCTAAAGCGAAAAGGAGAATTTCCTAATGGAGAAAGATAAACCAATGCTCGAAGAACTTTTAGCCAAATGCACTCCTGAAAATCGCCATGAAGATATGCTTTCTGTACCAGTAGGAAAAGAATTTGGCAGCAATGAATATATCGAAAAAGAAAAATTAAGAAAAGCCCTGATAAAACAAACGATTCATGATAATTATGAAGCATTGGAGCGTTTAGCCAAAGAGGATAAAAATGATGATGAATGAAAAAATGACGTGCAATCAATGCGGAACAAAGATGAAATCAATACATAATGAAAGTTTATTATAATGGTCTAGTGTTCTGCTCTAAAGATTGCGAAAATAAGTATACTTGGGAAGTAATATTAGGCGATCGACCAAACCCACAACGTAATAAAAAAGGATGATTTGATGGGGCAATTTATAAAATATTTAATGATGATATTAGCATTATCTGTACTTCTAAGTTATGTAGGAATTCCAAATGCGGCACCTCTATTTCATGCGATATTATGAGAACCGACATTATTTAATAACATTATTACAGGTGTTATCGCTATCTTACTTATTTTGGGGCTATAAAAAACATAAGAAGGTCAATCAAAAATAATGAAAAGGGAGTGCATCGCGACATGCACTTCCTTTTTTCGCTCATAGGTGAACTAAAAGCATGGTATAATAGATGAATTTTAGTATATCATGTTTTTTTGGGAATATAAAATCAAAAAATAAGCAGGTGATCCAAAAAACAAAAAACCTCTATGATAAACTGTCTGCCAAACGTTAATCATGGAGGTTTTTTTTGGATGTGAACTTTTTTGATTTGCATAACACTACGTTATAGAAACTTCCATAACGTAGTGAAATATGAATGTAACAAATTAATAGCTGTTTGTTGAGCTAGTTTATGAACAAAAGAATGACAATATGTTATGAGATAAAATATAGCAATTTGGCATGTAAGTGTACTTTTATAATGCGTTCTTATTAAGACTGGTATCAAAACTTAACAGTATTGACACCGTTTTTTGCTGTTATTGTATTATTGGGTTATAACGGTGTCGAAACTTAGGTTCATAAGTTAGAGGGAGAGTTATACATATGACGTGTTTCTACTGCAGGACAGTATACACACGGGGCGTCTATGGAAGCACAAGAAAAAGCAGTTAAACAGGCTGGAGCAAAATCAGTATATAGAGATGCTTATACGGGAACGAAAACCGATTGTCCTGAATTTCAAAAATTGCTTAATGTATTAAAAGAAGGCGATACTCTGATCGTAACAAAATTGGACCGTTTTGCGTGGTCTACATTAGAAGGAACGAAGCTAATCAAGAATTTATTTGAAAGAGGAGTAACCGTCAATATTTTAAACTTAGGTGTCATAGAAAACACACCTAATGGACGGTTGATTTTTAATGTATTTATGAGTTTTGCGGAATTTGAAAGGGATTTGATTGTAGAAAGAACACAAGAAGCTAAAGCGATTGCCAAACAGAATCCAGACTATCGAGAAGGCAGACCGAAGAAATACAGTAGGAAGCAAATTGAGCATGCTCTTTCGCTTTTGGATAATCATTCGTACAAAGAAGTAACGAGCATGACAGGCATTAGTAAGAGTACGCTTATACGAGCGAAGAAAGAATTAACGAGCGGTTCAAACAAGAACTGATTTTAACTGGGAAAGCGTGCTGCGCTTTCCTTTAATTGAAATGGATCTCTACAAAATTTTACTCTTCTTGCAACTTTTTATGTACCTTATACGAGGATAGATTGAAAGGTGGGAAGTGATGGATCTTGAGCAAATTTATTTATTATACTTCAATGACTTATATCGCTATCTATTTTCCTTAACAAAAAACCATACCGAGACGGAAGATTTGATTCAAGAAACCTTTACAAAGGCTCACATTGTCTTGCTCTCAAATGATATTAAGGAAATAAAACCTTGGCTTTTTAAAGTAGGATACTATACCTTTATCGACCGAACGAGGAAAGATAAAAAACTTGTAATGACGGATGACTTTTATCAAGCAGATTTTAACACCCCAGAGACTGTCTTGCTTGAGAATGAATCCTTACTGGAGTTACTACGATATTTAGATAAGATAAAGCCTGTGGAAAAACAAGCGATATTACTTTGTGATTTGCATGATTGTACAAATCAACAAGCTGCAGATATCTTAGGCTTAAAATTAAGTACCCTAAAAAGTCATTTAGCGCGTGGAAGAAAAAAATTACGAAAAATGCTGACGAAGGAGGAAAATAATGGATTCATATAAAAAAATAATTCAAAAAGCAAAACAGGATGGATTAAAGCCAACAAACGATGGTCCAAAAATATTAAAAAAAGCAATTAATTCATCCAAATGGAGGTTAATATTATCGACCTTAACAGTACTCCTATTAATTGTGCCAACGTGTTACATGTTGACCTATTTGTATTATGCGTTTGGAACAAAGTCAACCACATTGATGGATGTGACTAGCAAGACACTCTATATTACGGAGCCAAATACAAGTTTGGAAGAACTTGAATTTGATATGGGTTTTTCCCTTTTTTCCATGAACTTGTCATTCGAGCAATACAAACAGATTGGCGATGATTTTTATCCAGCCAAAACCTATGATTTACAATTTATATTAAACGATCTGGTAAAAAAAGAAGAGAACTCTAAATTAGAAAAAATATATCCCAAAAACCCTACCCAAACAAATCAATGGTTAGCACATCCAGGTCAACATGTTGAACTTAACAGGGAGAGGGAATGGCGGGTGCTTTCTGGTTTACCTGATAAAACGGTTGTAGAGGCGTATATTTCTTTAAGTGACTTATATTCAGTAGAAGAAGTAATTAGTGAGATGGAAAATATAGATGTAACTTGGGCAGCTATTTATACCGGAACTGAAGATAAGATGCTTAGCAATGAGGGAAAAGTTATCTCTCCAATTGGGTATCCGGTACAGCCTGACCAAACATCCTGGTCCCCTTTCAAGGAATCTACCTCACATGAGGAAACATTCCTAAACATATTAAAAGAAATCAAGCTTTACGAAGAGATAGCAACAAAAATCTCGTCACATAAAAATCTTGAGTTGGCAGAACGGATTGATTACATTGAGCAAAATGGCTTTAAAACCTATGGTGTCGTTGTTACTGGACCGAAGACTGAAATTGAATCGTTGCGAAATTCAGAAAGGGTACGTTATATGAAATTAGGTGAGGTGAAATTATGGAATTGGGCACGATAAAACAAAGAATCTTCATGTGGAGTGGCTGGTTAAGTATTGTTACGGGACTTATCTCTTTTGCAGTCCTCAATATATTTCTGTTTTGGGGATACAATCTACCGATTACAAACAACGTCTCTTTTTGGTTTTTGATTACGGTGATTCTCGGAATAGTTTCAACCATTAACAAAAATAGTAGATCACTCGGTTTGTGGGGATTAGGCTTAGGTCTCTATTTAGGACTCTTTGTAGCAGTTATGTTTATTATAGGCTGGACAATTCATCCTTTCCCATAATATTCCGTAATACGGAGCACGAAGGAATTACATTAATACCCTTCGTGCTCTTCATTTTTTTTGACGAGCTAAAGCACCCCCCAGTTGAAGGAAATAAGACACTCACTTAATGTTTTATTCTTGTTTCTCTGGTGCTGAGTCTAGTGCAAAGAATATTAAAAAACGTATCCCAAAAGATATTAAAGGCGACAACAACCTGTAGAAAGCTTGATATTAAGCCATTTATGGACACTAAAGGATCCTAAAAGATATTTCACTTTTGACCTTGACAGGGTGGAGTTCATTCTATTCCAATTGTACCGGATAAATTGTAAAAATTATTATTAAAAACGAGTTTTATATTACCGAATAATATAGTGGAAACTTTCGTGAAAAAGGATATTCAATATTCTTAAAGTATGGTAATATTACTTCAGGTATTTAATAATCGTGTGGACAATTGTACAACAAGCATTTACATATTAGGTGGAAAATTCAGTAATGGTGCCGGTGTGGCGGAATTGGCAGACGCGCACGACTCAAAATCGTGTTCCCTACGGAGTGTCGGTTCGACCCCGACCACCGGTATTCTTTTAAAAAGTGAATCTAATGATGAAATATTAACACTAACAAGTATTGTTTATTCAATGTTTGAGGGTGTTTTTTTATTTGTATAGATTTATTAGATATTATAGGTAGATGTTGGAGCTGTTTGATTAGCTTGTTAATGGGGAGTTAGTTTTTTCAAAAACTGAGGATTCTACTTACCTTATGAAGATACTATAATGTTAATATTTGAATTTCTGTCATCATACACTTGTTATGATGACAATTCTAATGAAATATATGAAAAACTGTCCTCATACACGCAATATGAGGACAGTTTTTCTTTGATTGATGAATTTCTGTCTTCATACACCAGGTATGAAGACAATTCTAATGAATTAATTTATTTTTTGTCTTCATATATGGAGTAGAGAAACTTTGAGTTCTTCTGTCTTTACTCCTTAAACTTAACAGATAACTTCATTGCACATTCTGCTCTCCCAAAAGGCTGTTCCACGTTCAAATTTTTGTCCTGTAATTTCGATGTTTATAGTTGGTGTGACTTACTAATATAAATACTGATAAATCCTCATCCATATTTCCTTGATCTAAACAGGCAGAACTTATTACAGTAGTTCTTCATAGACTCTTCGACTTGTTGTCCCTAAATCTCTCCTAATGAATTGTTTTTATTGTAGAAGTAAGAAAATGTGCTTTAGCTTTCTAGAAAAAATCTAGTAGTAAACATCACAGTTATTATGGTATAAAAAAACTAGACTAGTAACATTGTAGAAATCGACTTGGTGCAATAAATATACTTTTTATAGTAGGGAGGTTCTGATGTGAACTATGAAATTATTACATTACCAGGTTATCGGGCAGTGGGATTGAAATGGGAAGGTACATATTCGGAAATTACACCGCATCTTAAAGATACCATTCGAAAAATGGTGGAACGTTCTATTGAGTTAGAATACAGGCTAGACCCTCATATTCAATTAGGTCTATCTTATCATGTGATTAAGAATGGTTTCGTCCACTATTCTGTTTATGAAGTAAGTAATAAACAAGAAGTTCCAAATGGGATGATTGAAATAAACGTTCCTACATTAAAGTATGTAAAGACAACACATAACAAGGGAGAAGACATACAGAATACATACACGAATCTACATAAGTGGTTTTTCGAAAGTGATTACCTTCCTTATAAAGAAATGTGTGTATGGCAAAATAAAAGTGCAGAGCTTTGCAAGTAAAAAATGCAGAGTCCTGCACTAATTTTGTGCAAAAAAA
>VEFU01000093.1 GCA_007679095.1 Paenibacillus bovis | reverse complement strand
CACACAACCCTGGCACCCACACAATCCGTACAATCCACACGCCTGTCTTAGTATTCTTCGCGATAATTTGTTATGAGCCATTTGCCTTCGTTTTTAAGCAATTCGAATGTTACATTTTCTCTTCTGCCATTCGTGAAGATTAGTTTGTATGTGACGGTTGCTTTATCACCAGATTTTTCTTCTTTAATTAATTGTAATTCATCTACAAAGTAAGGACTTCCACTTAGTGGAAAACGTTGGGAGAGGTTTCTCATTTTTAAGTAATCAAATTCTTCGAAAGCATATGTATTCGCTTGATCCCAGTTTGACTCAACTGTCTCATTGATAAATAATTCTACAATTTCAGATGGTTTCTCTTTTTGTAGGCTATAAAATAAAATGCCTATAATAACAATGATAATTGCACCTACTGAGTAAAATACTTTTTTGTCGACTTTGGATAGTTTCTTCTTAATACTATCCATTTGATTTGTTACAGTTGTTGCAGCAGGGAGCTGGTCTTCCCCATTAAATAGTCTAGCACCACATTCACTACAAAAACTTGTTTTACTACTAGCTTTTTTTCCACATTGCCAACAATATATCTCTTTTTCTGCTTCCATTATAGTTGCTCCTTTTGACCTATACAATTAATACTTATAGTATACTATGAAAAAGCGGGACCGGGCAGAACACGCACTACCTAGGAGGGAAAGTGGTGGAATTTTATTTATGCCAGGTCCCCAACATCTCTTTGAGTGAATGAAAATCTAATGGAACACCGTAGAAAATACTAGTTTATTACCATTCAAAATCTTCTTGCCTTCCATTATTACTATCCCCTTGGACATTATTACTCTGATTAGAAAATGGACCATTGTTCTCTTTTACAATAAGCTCATCTGCACGGATTACAATTCTATCTGCGTTAATAAATACATTGTCTGCATCAATAAAGATATTTCTACTATTGTTTCTTCTTTTTCCTGTCATTAAATGCACCTCCCTCTAATGGTTGTACAATAAAATATGTCGGTCTGTAATTATTGTATAAACCAATATACTAAACCCACTGAAAGATGATAAAAATTCCTATGATTTTGTAGTATAAACGTGCATTTTCAGGGAAAATGTCTATCATCATTTACCTTCATAATCTTCTAGCGTAGGTAATTACAAAACGTCATTTGAACAAAAAAAGAAGTAATTACCTACTCATATTAGAGTGTTAGGTAATCACTTCTATTCGTAAAATTTTATTGCCTATTCTCGAGTTAGCGGGTCATTCACCAGCATCCGGTGAATCATCTAGATAATCTATTTCCATTGCTTCCGAATGATACATCGAGAAGTAGATTTTTTCATTCGTAATTGGTTTTTCTGATTCCCAAAAGTCAATTGGGTGATGTTTAATTTCTGCAAGTAAATCGGTAATTGCATTTTTCATCGCAATAAGAATTGCATCTTTTATTTCGTGACGTTTAGTAGAGACTTCGCCAATACCAACAATGCTTTCTTCTTCCCAAAAATAATAATTTGCGAACATACGAACATAGCCCTCGTATATTCCACCATCCATTTCAATCTGCATTCCATCAATATGTATCCAAAACGGATGAATCCATTCTTTATGCAACTCATTGCTTTTTTCCATCGTTCAACACCCTTACTTCGCAGATTAAGAAAATCGGTCGCTTGATATATGATATTAACTAATAAAACTATATGTTCCAATACCCCATAAAAAAGCTTTTCTACCTTAATTCTAGCGTAACTAGTTGGTATAATCTACTACACTTTGTTTTTAGCTTGATGATGAAATTTAGAACATGCAATAAAGGTTACCTCTTTGATCAAGAACGATAGGAAACATTGACAGATTTTAATATTTCTTAGGAAATAATGGGATGATTTTCCGTGGTTTTTGTCATATCAGCACTTATGATTGTTTAGCGTTCGAGAAATATAAATGTTGAAATTTTCGCATAAAAGAATGTTTTGTTAGGTCCATTATCCTATTTTAATAGTATAATAGTATTAATTTCTTTCATGGGGGTATTGAAATGAGTTTGTTTGATGAGGCGTATGCGCAGGAAGGGCTAGCGCAGAAGTTAAAAGCGTTAGGAGTTCCTTTAGATGGAACAGTAGTACAGCCTTGGGGTATTGGGCAGGATGCAATCATTGATACAGCTACGGGTAATATAATTGCTTTTGCTAGCAGTAATGTTCATGGTGGGACTACGATTACGGATACGATGAATGGTGTGATTGGAACAACGATTCCCAATTCTGACGGGGGTGAGTCGATTATGAATGACTCCTTCCAGCAAGTTGCTTTTACTAGTGAGAATGTATTTGGAGGAGAACATGTATACGGGCCGGATATGTCATTACAGACAATTAGCTTCGATACAGGGGTTGGGGAGTCTATTTATTCTAGTGATATGCAGCTTCTAGGTATTTCTCCTGAACATGGGCCATATATCGATATGCAAGCGAATGTGACGGATATGAGTTCCATCTTTGATTCTTTTTCTGGTCATCAATCATTCGTATCATATACGGATATGGTGATGCCAGGCTTTGGTAGTAGTTTAGATGCCATAGATGCTGTTCAGTCAGTTGATATGTTAGATGGACTTGATTTCCTTGATTGGATTTAAGGAGAAGTCAAGAAGATGAATACAATGAAAAAACCATATAAAGATGCAAATCGCCAAATGCAAATGTTGGCAAATGAGCTGAAAAATAGTATAAGTAAAACACTTTATGATGATGTATATAAGTACATAAATGAACTTGCAGATCAAGAGATAGAACGAATGAATGGTTCCATAAGGAAGTGGGTTTTTAAGCGTATCGAAAAAATTGAGAAAAGACTCGAAATCTCGGAAACTACAAAATCTGCGAGAAATGATTTGATGAAAGAGTATTATAAACTTCTCCATCCGCAAATGTTTATCGATATATTAAACAAAAACCTACATATGAAGCATGTGCAAGAAACATATGAGCGCTTTTACAAGAAAGTAACGACTGCGAATGATTTTTCTACTATTTTAAAAAGGTACAAAGCGAATGAATCTATTTTTAAAGCATACTCCCATTATGTGATGGAAGAAACAAGAGTATTAATTCCACTGTTGCAAAATCATGGGGAAGCATTGCAAGAACACTTTGATTTTGTGAAAAAATTAGCAGAGAAACAAGGTGGAAATGTAGCACTTAAAATCGGAGCAGGGATTGTTGGTTCTCTTTTAGCAGGGCCTGTAGGAGGAATTGCGTCTCGAAAAGTTGTCGGATCTCTCACAAACAATGATCCGTATATCGAAGCATCTCTACAAGATGTAAGGGAAACTTGGCGTGTGATTATAAGTGGCTGGGAGACAGCGAAAACAAGGATTAGACAGGAATTACATATCTTGTATTTTACTTTAATTGGTGGATATTTTAAAAAGGTAGCAACAGACTTCGATGACTTGGGATATGTTATCACCAATTTTTCTCGTAAAAGGTATACATTTAAATTAGAGGTAAAAAAGTCAGAACAACAAAGATTGGCGCGTTGGATGGACGAAAACGAGCAATTATTGTGCAAAGCATTAGGTGCAAACAATTTTTCATTTGCGCAACAATTGACGACCAATCTAGTTCAGTATTTTTCAGCAAATAAAACTGCAGGTAAAGTAATCCCTGCTGGGCAAACACGCACCTTATTGGAAAAATCACAGTTGTTCCGCTACGGTGTGTACATATACCAAATTGATCAAGCGTATTGGAAACAAGGAAAGTATGAACAAGCTTTACAGCTGTATGGAGAGCTGTTAACTAAATTGCCAATCTCTGTTCGTGAATCGCAAGCCATAGCACATGTGCCTTTGCAGTCAATAGAAGAAGTTTGTATTCGAATGATGATAGCGAGTGTACGCAATTCAGAAACGTTACTGCCTACCACAGAAATCCTGAACAATGTTGTGGAGAAAAAAGAAGTTACGTCACAACCAGTACTACAGATGATACAGGCATTTACATATTTTGTGTTACAAGCAAGGAAGGAAAAGCGACTTGCAATTCTTTATCAACAGGTATTAGAAAACTATGAGAAAAGTTTAAAAGATAGTCATATTGAAGATGATGATCGTTTTATGCGTTTCTTAAAACGAAAAGCTTTTTTACAGAAGCTAGGAGTTGTAGCTGTTAGTCGTTCCATCGCAAAATACCAAGATTTTACGGATAAATATAAGGTTTTAAAACTAAGATATGTATTCCCGCTATTATTCGTCCTATTTTTTATGGCAAATGGAGTTGTTTTTGGACAAACAGGAAAATTAATACCGCCTGCACTCGATCGTTACTATTTTGAAAAGGTAGAAGTACCAACGCTTCAGAAGTATATTGATCATTCGGCATTAGCAAAGGCAATAAAAAAAGCAGATATGAATCGAGTGTTCTATTTATTAGAGAACGCCAATGTAGATGAGAGACGTTTTAAAGGTGATTTGATTACACTTTTAAGTAAGGCGGTAGACAGTGGTGATCACGTTTCCGTACAGCGCCTGCTTGATTATGGAGTAGATGTCAATGCTGCCAATCGAGATGGTGATACGCCATTATCGATTGCGGTGGCGAACGAAGATATGGAGATGACTCGCCTATTATTAGAGCATGGGGCAAATCCAAATGAAGCAGCGCTTATTTTTGATGTGATAAAAAGAGAGAAGATGGCTTATTTGGATCTATTGATGGAGTATGGTGGCGATATTAATAAGGCGAATGAAGCTGGATTACTCCCGATTCAACAAGCAGTTTCTGATGGTGATGTAGAACTGGTGAAAGTTTTACTAGAATTAGGTGCAGATGTTTTACAGCAAGGAAGTAGTGGGCATGCGCTTCAAATAGCGGTAAATCGTCGTCAAACTACAATGATTGAGTTTCTGTTAGAGCATGTGAGCATGATGAACGGTTAACGGAGCAGATTTGATGAGCATTATTGATGGTGCAATCCTTTCTAGCAATCATTCTTTAATAGAACAAGTGCTAGCAATTAGACAACTGCCGATACCGCAAACGAAGTTATTTGCTGCAATTAATAAGCAAGATCTTCAGATGGTGAAGCTGTTCCTCGATGCTGGAGCTGTAGTGGACGGTCAATCGATGATTGCAGCCGCAAATGTAGGGAGTCTTGAGATAATTTCTGAGTTAGTAAAAACAGGAGTGAGTATTAATAGCACGGACAGTGAAAAACGTACGCCTGTAATATTAGCAACTATTAAAAATGATACAGAATTGCTATCTGGATTGTTAACATATAAGCCGAACCTACAATTTAAAGATAGTTCTGGAAAGACTGCGAGCGATTATGCTTTAGAAAAAGGATACCTTGAAGTTTACGATTTGATAGGAGTAGATGGGATAAATCTGCATGACAAACTACTTGTTGCTATCGAGCAAAATGATTTGGTGATGGTGGAAAGATTGTTGAAAATAGGTGCTGATCCAAACGGGGTTAATGCTGATCGTGAACCATTTATTGTATCTGCCGTAAGTAATAATAACTTAGAGCTTGTAAAATTATTGATTGCTCATGATGTTGATTTATCAGTAGCAAATCAGTCGGGAGATACGTTATTAACGATTGCGAATCGCAATTATCCTACGGACATGATTGCATTACTGGAAGAAAATGATGCACCGGAACAAGCTGATTTTACAAAGGAAAAAATAATTGGCTATTGGAAACGGCGACCACTGAATGATGGGGAAGAGTCTAATGTAGTTGCAAAAATAGAAAAAAAGGACAGCAGTTATTATTTTACTCAAATTCAGGATGGAGAAGAAAATATAGAGGAGATTACAAAGGATTGGGATGATAGTCTTCAAGTTGGGCCTAGTTATTTAAACTATGACTTTGAAGAAGATCTACTTTCTGCTTTTCACTATAAATATGACCGTGTGACACAATCTGTTTTCCAAAGTAATGTAAAAGAGCAGCACAATCTGATAGCGGCTGAGAAGGCGTTTGAAGAAGCAAAAGCTAACACGTTCATTCGTTTGAAAGGTTACTGGACAAATACAGCTGAACCGACAGACGATTACCACTTTGTGAAACAAATATCGGTAGAAGAATCCCAATATTCGGGGTGGATCATTCGCTTTCACGAAAATGGCCACACAGGCAGCATCAATTCCCTTTCGACAGACTCGATAGAAGCAATTGAAGGGAATACCGTCTATATTCGGAACAATGATTTGCAAATCACCTTCATTAATAATGATAAGATTCATTTATACTTCGACTTCCTACAAGAAGGAGAAGTAATAGAATTGACGAGGGATTAAGTGGAAAACTGCAAAAAGAGAACAAACCAGCCATTGGAATAGTAATCCAATGGCTGTTTGTGGTGCCCTGTTTTT
>VEFU01000092.1 GCA_007679095.1 Paenibacillus bovis | reverse complement strand
TTTTTTTGCACAAAATTAGTGCAGGACTCTGCATTTTTTACTTGCAAAGCTCTGCACTTTTATTTTGCCATACACACTGGCCTTTTAGCTTACTTTTTATATCAATCTTATCAATTTCACTTTGATCATCTTCATTAAATTTAATTAGTTCCTCTTCATAAACTCTATCTATAATAGCTTCTTTAGCTAAAGATGTAAGCTCTTCAAATCTTATAAAATGATCAAAACGCGAGTAGATTGGGGCACCTAAATTTTTCCTTATCTCCTTTTCATTTAGATAGTTTGAAGTACAAAATATAATCGTGTTTTCTAAATTCACTTCATAATACTTATCTGTATACACACCTTCATCAAATAATTGATAAAAAGCACTATAAAACATTGGATGTGCTTTATCAAACTCATCTAATAAAATTACATTTGTATCTCTATCTAATAAATCCTTTGCAAATGAATTACTCTTATCCCCAAATATATAATTCATGAAGTTTTCATTATGAAACATTGACAGCTGCTTTCGAAATATTTTTTTCTCAGGGCTAACAATATCATTCACAAATTTTGCTGACTCTGTTTTCCCAACGCTAGTAGGACCATATAACATGATGACCATTGGTTTGTGACTTCCTTCATTTGTTAAGTTATATAGTGATGTTAATAGTTCATTTTTAGCATTTGATTGTCCAATAATATAATTGTCAAATTCCTCCTTTATTATTTTTAGATGGTGCAATTTTAATTTAGCATAATCATAGTATTTTACTGAAATATCTAAATCAGTATGCGTAGATTGAAGTTGTTGTAATATTTTCGCCGGTGGATTATGTAATAATACCTCTTCAAATCCATATCTTTCAGCATAAAAAAAGCTATAAATTAAAAACCCTTCAATGAAAAAGTCTGCCACACCTGAATACTCATCTGAATATATAACTAATGTATTATTGCCAGAATAAGTATCTGAATTAGAAGTATCTTTTGAATCTAACAATCTTACCAAATTTGTAAGTGTTAAAACTTCTTCGGTAGGAACCATTTTGTTAAATTCCCTTTTTGGACCGTTAAAAATACGAAACTTCAATTCTTTTCCGCCTCCACACCAGCAAGAATAACATCATATACTTTTAGGTAATCATTAGTTTTATCTTGAGCTTCTATAATAGCTTTGGCAGAAAGACGAGAAGTTTGTTCTTCGATATCCATTTCACTTTGAATATCTAAATCTGCTTCTTGCGTTTCTCCTACTTCTACTGCATAATAACTGAGTTTCATTTTAGGCAAATCCATCAAACTATATGCATTCTTAAACGTATTAATATTAAACCTCAAAATAATCCTAGTATAGTCATTGTATGCCAAAAGTTCGTAATATCCTTTAGCATTTACTAAAACCTCATCAAAATTATGAATATCGAAGTCTTTTATTTCTAACATCAGAGGAGATTCTTCTTTGATAATTTTCATATATGGTGTGTACATTTTAATAAAAGCAAATGAATTTTTAATTGGACGAATATGAAAGCCCTCAAATATATGTAGTTTGTTTTCATCTTTTAATTTACTACTCAATTTATAGAAATCAGCTAGAATAGTATTTGAGATAGTTTTAGTGACAAGTGAATCACTAGAACTCGCAGTATCTACGCTCAATTTAGCACTAAAAGCAGCCTTAATTGCCGTAAAAAAATTTGTCCCCGCTCCTACTTCCGCAAAACCCTCAGCTTTTCCACCAAAATGAACTGTACCTTTATCTTCATCGACTGAAATTAACTCTCCACCATATTCTATTTGTAAAATATCCGTTGCTGATCCCTCATCAAAGTAAACAACCTTTTGCATATCAATCCATCCTTTTCAAAACTCACGTAATTTTAATTTATGGAAAAGTTATCTCTTAAAATGCCTGCGTCGTATCTTTCAATATATTGTATTGTTTTGTTAATGATTTTTTTATTAGAATATTATAGGAGGTCTCCCGGTATTATGATAACTTGGATAATCCCCGAGATATGGTTGATATAAACTTTAAAGTTTTCTCCATTCTTTTATTAATACTGATTAATCATTTTTAATGGTTAGAATTGTACTCCTCTATAATACACACATCACCTTTCAATTCATATATTCTCTTGGATAATAAAAAATCCCTATTTCAAAAGTTTTGTCTAATGCGACTGGAAAGTGTTCTTCAGCCAAAAATTCAACAACTTTTGCATATTCCTTATTTTCCTTTTGCGCATCGTTCTCTAAACGTTGTGATAAGAAATGAGCGACACCTTGAAGGGAAGATGTCCAAAACCACCTTACATACATTCCATAGCTAGGCAAGAATAAACGTGATTGTTCTGCTGCGATTCCCAATTCTAGTGCTTCACTATACAAGTTTTCGCCTTCTTGGATGTACTTAGCAAATTTTCCGTTAGATATGCACCATCATTTGATTTGTCCATAAGTTACGCTCATGTACTTACCTCCTGTGATTATTGCTTGTAAAATGCTTAGAATTTTCACCCTTTAACTTACTTTTCTATTTTAGAACCTTTCTACTCTCTATTTCTAAAATATTTTGATCAAACCAATCTACTAATCTTTGAAGATAATCAGATTTATAATCATCGTTCCATGCCCCCGTATGATATGCATTGGGGTAATAAACTCGAGTTGCCTTAACGCCGTTTTCAAGGAGCCCATAGAAAAAGGATTGTGATAGGCTATATCCGTTAGGTCGTTCACCTTTAGTTTCAATTAGCAAAGTCGGTGTTTTTACGGAGGACACGTGCTCGATTGGTGAAATTCCCTTATATACGTCAATATTATTCCATAAAGCTTTTGGGTCACTTTCTCCTAAACGATTCTTCTTCCATGCATAAAATGGTTTGCCATACTGTCTATCACCTTGTAACAAGTCATATCTTACCCCTACACTACACACTCCAGCTTTAAAACGATTCGTTTGTGTAATGGTCCAAGCAGTCAGCAATGCCCCATAGCTTGATCCATAAACCCCTAACTTGTTTTCATCTGCTATACCCTCTTCAATAAGATAATCAACACCGGCTATAATATCGCGATATGGAACTTGTACTAAATTATAGTTACCTAGGTGGTTTAAAAATTCCTCACCATAACCTGCACTTCCACGAAAGTTAGGTAACAGGACTACATATCCATTTAATGCAAGAAAAATTGCGGCACTTTGAGCTCTTGCTGAATTCAATCCTGAGAAACATGCCTCCACATAATATTCTGGCCCACCATGACAATACACAAGCGTCGGGTATTTTTTGTTTTGGTCATAGTTTGGGGGTACAACAAGCATAGATTCAATAGAGAAACCTTCACTCTTATACTCTATAACCTTCACATCAGGTTTTTGAATACTATTGACCTCTTTATTAAAAGAGCTTATTCTTTCGGGGCATCCAACCTTATCTATTTTATATAATTCTTTTGGTTCATTCGGACCGCCATATGGAAATAAAATTGTTTGGTTATTATGGAGAACCTGAGGATGAGCACGATGAGAGAATGAGTAAACGGTTTTTCCCTTCTCTGTTAACTGTCTAATCTCCCCAGTATTAACTTCAATAGAGTAAAGGCATTTTGATAAGCCATGTCGAGAACTAAAATACAATAGCTGGCCATTATTTGAAAATGTATGTAATGTTATTTCCTCTCCAGGTATTAGTGTTTCTTGTATCTTATTTAACTCCTTATCATCAATCCTACCTATAATTAGGTTATTTCTAGTTTGAAGGTGTCCCATTAAAATATTAGAATTATAAGATTTGACCATTCCAATTTGGCCAGAAAAAATTGTAGAACTTTCTCCCGTAGTAATATTAATAGTGGATAAATTTCCGCCATCACTTACCAAGATCTCCTCATCACTCCACCATTCGATTAATTGAAATGATACTCCTTCTTTCCTATGTAATATTTTATCTTCGCCTGTCTGTGTATTTACAAGATGTATTGCTCCCACTAACCTAGCGTAATATTCATTCATTTTTTTATTAAAGGTTTCGAATCTACCAGTATCTATTTCAATATCGTTGTTATCTGGATATTCATTTAAAAATGTTGTATATAACCCCATTCTGCTTCCATTTGGTACAGTTGAATAAACGATATACTCATCATTTTTACTCCAGAATAATTTAGTTTCATAAAAAGGATCATAACCTTGAAAAGAAGAGTGAGTTAATTTCCTTTTATTCATACCTTCCTTATCCATTATCCATATCTCATCTTGTCCTGAACAATTAGATATAAAAGCAATTTGATTACCATCATGAGACCAAGATGGCGCATATCCTTCATCTTCTTTTGGAATTAACTCCTTCATTTCCCCTGTTGATATATTCAGTTTGCTAATAGAACGATTACGATAATCATATGCAAAGTTGTTATTAACAGTCTCATCCTGATTACCGAAAACTACTAATACTTCTTTATCATCCGGTGAAATCACTAACTCCCTAAATTCCTTATGATGTGTTTCTATCAATACTTCTTTTAATGCTTCCATGAAACCACTCCTTTAATATTGCTCACAACATTAGTAACGACCAATGCCTATCATTAAATTACTACTCATTTGAATTATCCCTATAAGAATATACATTCGCCTAAAAAACAAAAAAACCTCTTATTATTTCTATTAAATGAGCTGTAAGGATCAATTTTTGTCGATATAAAAAAAGTGCACTAGCACCTATGTTGTGGATAATGCTCTCGTTAACAGAAAAAATTACTGTTATTTACTTTTAAGTACATTTTCATATTAAATAATCCACATCAAAACTACAGAATAATTATTTTGATTCCTGGTTCAGAATCCAAAATAACACTTTATCTTCAAATTTTCCCCTCTATTAATAGTAAAGTTCACCGTGGTGATTTGAGAGGCCAAAAGCAGCACTGGATTATCTGCCAATGCTGCTTTTTTATTATTCTATTAACGTTAAGAATTAATACGCCAAGTTGGTAAACCTATTATCATATAAGTATAAATCACAAGTATTGTATCCCGCTTTTTCGCCTCTCAAGTAGTGCTACCCGATTCCCCTTTTCTAGTATACTATTAATAATTCTTATTACCGCTGGAGTGATTAAATCTCCATGATAAAATGACTCTTATGTTCAGAAGGATGGAATCGGTCTAAATAGGTAATTAATACTTCCCTTGCTTCTACTATTTTTTGATTTGATCAATAATTTGTTGCAATATGCAGCCTTGTAGATGGATCATTGAATTTTTGAAACTCTTCAAAGTACTTAAGGTCAGATCCAGCAAACCTGTTAATAGCTTGCCAATCATCCCCAACACAAAACAGTTTAAAATTACAATTAATTTCGGTTATCGAAGAAACTAACTTATAAAATAATATATTGCTAATTTAATTCGTTTTATCAAGATAAACTTCTAGTAAATAGATTAAACCCTTAGCTGTTTCACTTTTACTTGAATAGGTTTGATATCTTGGATTATTTGAAACAATGTAATGTACTTGATCCTCTCCATATAATGAACCAGATTTATTAGCAACCATAAAGTCAGCATTAGAAGTATGCATCCGAAGATTAGCTCTCTCAATTAAGTAATTAATATCTTCGGTATGTTCTAACTTAAATCCAATAAGCAATAAATTGGGATTCCATTTTTTAATTTCTGATAACAATTTGGGAGCCTTTTTAAAATGTATTATTGGAGGTTCATCACTAGACATTTTTCCTATCTCTGATATAGGGTTTCCGTTATGATCTAAAACTTTATCAATAACCCAATCAGAACCAGCAGCTGCCATTATTACGACATCAATATGTTCAGATTGTACAAGTTTTTTTATTTTTTTGCCTAAATCATAAATACCCTCAAATTGATATAAAGTCATCTTATTATGATTATCAGGTAACTTCGAAAAATAGCCGTGCAAATAAATTACCTCGGCTTCTTTTCTTAAAGCTTCTTCAGCTAGATAACAGCCCATAATGCCTTTGGCTAAATTAGTATGACCTCTAACACTATCCCATTTTTCAATTGTTCCTCCACTTGTAATTAAGATCCTTTTTCCTTTTAAAGAACTCATAAATCAACCGTCCTTCATGATAGAAAACATTATTTATTTTACTCACTTTACAGATTTTATTAGTGAAATGTTTGCGTGTACCATTTCATAAACTTTTCTTTTTCCTCATCTTTCATGTTCCTAACATTTGTTGATTGTGGGAATTCGCCACGATTGACTTTATTAATATACATTTGAAATGCCTCAAGCATTAACTGACCAATATTAGCGAAATTCTTGAATGACCAAGTTTGAATGGGTTAATACCCAGCATATCCTGAACGATAAGCACTTGGCCATCCGTATATCTTCCAGCAGCAATACCAATCGTAGGAATACTTAGTTTCTCTGAAACCTATTTTCTTTAGAATTTTTTTATGTAATTAAACTTAGCAAAATAGCAAAAATATGATTTTTGCCTATGTTGCCCATTTTTACTAAGTTGACACTTTATAATTCCTGAAAAATTTAAGGCTATTTTATTCCTCTTCCTTCAAAGGTGAAACCAATATACTTAATCCAACTTCACCGTAATCCCACATTTTGACCCATGGAAATGTGCCTTCTGGTAATTCAAAAACTCTTTGTTCTAAGGGCTTGATGGGTTCTCTTGATGTAGTACAACCATGAGAGAATGTGGCTGGATGTATTTGTACTTTTCTTCCTGTATCATTAAAGTAAATAAACTTCATGTGAATAACTCCTCCATTTATACTCTTTATTTCTAAGTACACATAGCTCTTAAGTTATGTAATTTACATTCCATTTTATATTAAAGTAAAAATATCCGATATTATCATATATATTAACTTTATAGGCTTATAAAAAATATGGTATATACCATTAACTCCTTATTAGCGGTACTGTCAATATTTTTGTGTAAATGACTTTTCAACCTCTCAAGGTAGATGATCACCTTCGTATTCAAATAGATT
>VEFU01000091.1 GCA_007679095.1 Paenibacillus bovis | reverse complement strand
GCCTTTTAGGCCGAGGCCGGTAAGAGAGGCTTTCAGCCGCAGAACAAACCACCAGTTCACACTGGTGGTTTTGATTAATTTCTCTAATTAATTTAAGTCTCTTTAAATATTATTCAGCGCCAACTCTACTGTGAGCTAGTCGACTTGATGCAGCAGCTGCAATGGCACCGACAATGTCGTCGAGGAAAGTATGACATTTTCCAGTTGAATGATCGTTTAATTTCTCGAGAATTCCTGGCTTCTGTTTATCAATATATCCATAATTCGTGAATCCGATCGAACCATACACATTTACAATAGAAAAGGCTAAGATTTCATCTACTCCATATAAACTTTCATCACTTTCAATAATGGATTGGAGCGGTTGCTCTAATTTACCATTCTCTGCAAGCTTATCTAACTGAATTCCAGTTAGAATGGCATTTTGTACCTCTCTTTTTTGCAATACACGATCTATATTATAAATGCAATCTTTTAATTCTAAATCAGGATGATATTTCTTTTGCAAAAACATGACTAATTCGCCAATGTCTTCGATTGTCACACCTCTATCCATAAGCCATTGCCTTGCAGTTGTTTCAGAAATACTCATTTCTCTTTCTGTTCCCATGATACTCATCCTTTCAGCGTCTTTTTACATGAACGAAATAGCTTTATGAATAGCTCTGTTAAACTCGGTTGTTGATTTTCGCTCCTGTACACTCGCTTTCCGCGGGCACGGCCTCAGCTAACTTGGCAAAGAAAACCGCTTTGCCAAGTGGATCTTCGGCTCGTGCTGTTCCCGCAGGAGTCTCGTGTACATTCGCTACAATCAACTAAGTTGTTAACAATAATGAACTTTAACAGAGCCTTATGAATAAAACTATGTCGATGGAAAACTAATCAGCAAGATACCTATTTCTCTTCATATAATACAAATAAGTAAAATTTGAAAAGAGGGGTTTACTTGTCAAAAGATATTTTGGAATTATATTACGGAATCACACCACAACAATCAATAAATGATGGATATGCAATAAGGTTTGTTGTAGATAACTCCCTTTATACTCTTGTTCCTGTTACACATGTCGAAGAAGATACATTAATTGAATTATATGAGATGTCTGACCATATGGCAAAGAATGGAGACAAAAAAGTTTCGACATTTGTTGAGGGAAAAAACAAGAAATATCTAGTTACCCATGATGATCAAGATTATGTTCTCCTACATAATCATTATTTGCAACCTAATCAAAATAATAATACTGGAAGAAAACTTGCTGTTTTTCATGAACGTGGTAGACTGATTCGATCTGATTTTAAAGAACTAAATAGGGTGGGGCAATGGAAAAGCTATTGGATTAAGCGGCTAGAACAAATGGAAAATGTTTGGGCGGGGATGATTTCAGAACAACCTCGTGATGAATTTGATCATTTATTTATCAAATCTTTTCCTTATTATCTAGGTCTATGCGAAAATGCCATCCAATATTTAACTGATACGGAATTAGATGAACAGGTGACCCATTTAGATATGGGTTCAATCTGTCATCAAAGGTTCCATGATCATCTTTGGCAGTCGCAGCTTGAAATTCATAATCCATTTGATTGGGTATTTGATCATCCAGCTAGAGATATTTCTGAATGGATTAGAAGCAGTTATTTTCAAAATAGTCGTACAATCCAACCAGAAATCGTTCGATTTTTAAATGATTATCAATCGATTACACCTATATCCGCTTTTACACTACGATTAACATATTCAAGGTTATTATTTCCTCTACATTATTTTCAGTGTGTAGAAGAATATTTCCTAACTTCCTCAGAATCAGCAAAGAAACATTTAGAGGAGAAACTTGCAAAATACATTCGTGATGCAAAGCAATATGAATTATTTTTAGGTAATTTCTTTAAAATAACAGGTATGCAACAATCTGACCTTCCAGTGATTGATTGGCTTGCCTAAAAATGATGCAATACAGTACTTTAATAAAAAAAGGCCACCTAAAATGTACGAGAAGCTCGGTAGTAAGAGCGTGTACTTACATTTAGGTGGTCTTTGGTTATTCAAAGTATATTAAAATACTTGTTCCACTTCTAAAATTCCTGGAACTTCCTCAATTAATGCACGTTCAATTCCAGCTTTTAATGTAATCGTTGAGCTTGGACATGTTCCACATGCACCTAGAAGACGTAGTTTTACAATTCCTTCGTCTACATCTACAAGTTCGCAGTCTCCACCATCACGTAGTAGAAATGGACGTAATTTATCGAGTACTTCTTGAACTTGTTCTGTAATTGTTGCTTCAGGCATTGAAATCGACTCCTTTCATTATAATAATTATAATCAGATTGGAGGAAAAAATCTATATATAGGATACAAAAAGACGGATTTATAATTTTAGCCTTTATGATATTTATATAACCATAACACACCTGATTTAAGAATTCGAGCAATTCGTCCTGTTATTGCATGGTCAGCCATTAATCCAAAGCCATGCTTCTTTCCTAAAGAACCAAGAACTCCTTTTAACTTAATGGTAGGCATTTCTTCTGGAAGCTCCGTTTTTGTCCAACGCCTTTTCATAATATCTACAATTTGTTCTGCTTGACCCTCAGCTAATTGTGCACTGGGAGCAAATGGTAAACTTGCACAATCTCCAACTACATAAATATGTTCATAGTTTGGTATATTATGGTGTTTTGTTAAAATTACTCTTCCTTGACGATCTTTTTCTACTTCCAAATTACGGACTATTTGATTAGGTTTTATTCCAGCAGTCCAAACAACTTCATCTGTATGAATTGGTTCATCATGGTTATAGAGAACTGATCTTTCCACTTTTGTAATATTTGCCTCATTAATTACTTCTACGCCGTTTGTTTCAAACCAGTTTTGGACATATCTACTTACACGCTCTGGAAAAGAGGGGAGAATTGTTTTCCCACGGTCGAACAGTTTTATTTGTAAATCTGGTCTGCTCTCACGTAATTCACTTGCAAGCTCAATCCCACTTAAACCAGCTCCGACAATACTAACTGTAGAATTTGCAGAAAGATTATTTAAAGCTTGATACGTTTCACGTGCTTTTTCGATAGTTTGAATACTTAATGAATATGTATCTGCTCCAGGCACATTATGATACTTATCTTCGCAACCTAGACCAATGACTAGCTCGTCAAATCGGATAGGTTCCAGATGTGTTAGCACAACTAAGTTTTCACTTAAATTAATATTAGTAATTTCATCATAAATAATTTTTAACTGTGGATGTTCAGGAAATGGAACACGAACCTCTTGATCGGAAACAGTACCTGCTGCTAGTGCATAGTGTTCTGTTTTTAAAGAATGATAAGGTACCCTATCAATTAAAGTAATCGTTATATCTTTAGGTACATGATTCGGTAATAATTCCTGCAAAATTCGCATGTTGCCATAGCCGCCACCAAGAAGTACAAGATTTCTCATGAAATATCCCCTTTATGTATTTCTCTCTCTTTAAGGAAATTATAGTAAAATAGCGCTTTCTTTCCTCTAAAGTATAGCTGATTTCACTATGATATACAACAATGCAAATTGTTTCTAGTGCTCACATTTTGACTATCGCTTTAGAAACGAGTAGGATAATAGTGTTAACGAGGTGATGAGCTTGAATCCAATTATCGAATTTTGTATTAGTAATTTAGGTAGCGGGGGATATGAGGCTTTACAGATTCTCGAAGAAGACCCCGATTTGGATATAGTAGAATATGGCTGTCTGGATCATTGTGGACTTTGTGGTGAGACACTATATGCACTTGTAAATGGTGATGTTGTAACAGCTGAAACTCCTGAAGATTTAGTAGCCGCAATTTACCAACATCTTAAAGATAATCCAATGTTTTAATCCACTTCGATTAGTTGTGAAGTTGAAAATTGCGGTATATACTATTTATAATAAGAGCATACACTGAAAGGGAAGGGGTGTAGAATATGAGTGAAGCAATTATTTTAACAGAAGCAGCTGCATTGCAGATTAAGGACATGATGAAGGCAAATGGAGAAGAAGGTGCGTTTTTCCGCTTTTCCATTAATGGCGGTGGATGTAGCGGTCTCTCATATGGTATGAGTTTAGATCAAGAAAAGGCAGACACGGACACTTATTTAGAGCAACACGGGATTGGTATCGTTATAGATAAGGACAGTGCACCGATTGTAGCAGGTACAGTGATTGATTATAAGCAGTCACTTATGGGCGGAGGCTTTACAATCGATAATCCAAATGCCCTTGTATCTTGTGGATGTGGAACATCCTTCCGTACTGCAACTGTAACAGGAACTCCTGAGAATTGTTAATGATATATAAAGCCAATGCAATTTAATTTGCATTGGCTTTTCTTTTTACTCAAATAAAGAGGTTGAGTGCATCGGTTGTAGTCTAGCTTTTGGATCTATATATGCTTTCGCATTGCTTATTGCTGTTGGGGCTTCTCCGAATCCAGTAGCAATTAACTTAATTTTCCCTTCGAAAGTGGTGATATCACCAGCTGCATAGATTCCTGGAATATTCGTTTCTTGTTTACTATTAACTACGATGGAATTCTTCTCAATTTCTAATCCCCAGTCTTTAATTGGACCGAGTGATGAAACAAATCCGTAATTACAAATTAGTGAATCGATATTAATAGTCTTCGTATTTTCGCCTCTAACTTCTTGTACAATAAGCTGTTCGATAGCTTCTTCGTTACAAACAATATCACTAGCGATATATGGTGTAATAATTTCAACTTTAGAATTTTTTAATTGTTCAACACTACTTTCGTGTGCTCTGAATTTATCTCTACGGTGTATAAGTGTAACTTTTTCTGCAATAGGCTCAAGCATTAATGCCCAATCAACTGCAGAGTCACCTCCACCTAAGATTGCAACTCTTTGACCTGCAAATTTATTCATATCATCTATAAAATAATGTAGGTTTTTACCTTCATATTTATCTGCATTTTCAAGCTCTAGACGACGTGGTTGGAATGCACCTATTCCAGCTGTTATGATGATTGTTTTCGAATAATGAATTTCATCATTTGAAACTAGCTTAAATGTACCATCTTCTAATTTTTCTACCCCAGTCACAGCTTGTCCAAGGCAGACTGTTGGTGAAAACATAGCCATTTGTTCTTTTAAATTATTTACAAGCTCCTGGGCTTTAATTTTAGGAAATCCAGCTACATCATATATATATTTCTCAGGATAAAGGGTTGCAAGCTGTCCGCCAAGTTGAGGAAGACTTTCAATAACCTTAACGGAAGCATTTCTTAAGCCGCCATAAAAAGCAGCAAATAAGCCTGTTGGTCCTCCACCTAAGATGGTAATATCATAAACTTTTTGATCTTCTTTCAAAGAAAACCCCTCCAATAATTCGTCAAAATTCACCTTTTTCTATCATACCACATAGGGAAGTTACCTACATAATGGTTTACTATTTCTCCCTTTAACAATTTTTCATCATCTTGAGATTTATTTCAGAATATTCCCAACTTGTATTTTTGGATGAAACGACTTGAAAAAGGGGAATAATAGCATATAATAAATATGAGACGAATTTATGACATTTTTCTATGTTTTTATATGGGTACGTGAAGTGCATCACATTAATTATTCTAAACATATTTTTTGTAAAGAACAATGTATTTCTGTACTAGTAAACATAATTTGATGACAAAGGTGGAAGTGTTAATAATGAAGAGACCAAAGATAGTTGTTCTAGGCGCTGGGTATGGCGGTTTAATGACAGTAACTCGTTTACAAAAGCAATTAAGTAGTAATGAAGCAGATATCGTTTTAGTTAATAAAAACGACTATCATTATGAAACCACATGGCTTCATGAAGCATCTGCTGGAACTCTACATCATGATAAAGTCCGCTATGATGTATCAAGTGTTATTGACAGTGGAAAAGTACAATTTGTACAAGCTACAGCATTAAAAGTAGATCACAACGCGAAGAAAGTTATTCTCGAAGATGGCGAACTTGATTATGATTATCTTGTAGTAGCACTTGGTGCTGCACCTGAAACATTTGGTATTCAAGGTTTAGATAAATACGCGTTCTCCATTGTGAATGTGGATGCAGCTCGTCAAATTCGTGAACATATTGAATATCAATTTGCGACATATAAAGTAGAAGAAGATAAAAAACCAGAACGCCTAACAATTGTTGTTGGTGGAGCAGGATTTACTGGTATAGAATTTTTAGGTGAATTAGGAAATAGAATTCCTGAGCTATGTAAAGAATATGATATCGATCAAGAATTAGTAAGAGTTATTTGTGTGGAAGCAGCACCTTCTGCTTTACCAGGATTTGATCCAGAACTTGTAAAGTATGCAATGGCACACCTAGAGAAAAAAGGTGTTGAATTCATGATTGGAACAGCTATTAAAGAAGCTACTCCTGAAGGAATCAAAGTTGCTAAAGGTGAAGATGAAATAGAAGAAATTAAAGCTGCTACAGTTGTTTGGGCAGCGGGTGTTCGTGGTAACCCAATTATTGAAGCATCAGAATTTGAAAACATGCGTGGACGTGTTAAAGTGGATGCTAACTTACGTGCTCCTGGTTTGTCAGATGTATTCATCATTGGAGACTGTTCATTAGTAATTAATGAAGAAATCAATCGCCCATACCCTCCAACAGCACAAATTGCAATGCAGCAAGGTGAACTTGTAGCTAAGAATATTGCTAATTTAGTTAAAGGAAATACACATTTAGAGACATTTGTATTTGATAATAAAGGTACAGTTTGTTCTTTAGGTCATGATGATGCAATTGGGGTTGTATTTGGTAAAAAAGTAACTGGAACAACTGCTTCATTTATGAAGAAAATGGTCGATAACCGTGCTCTATTAATGGTTGGCGGTGTAGGTCTTACATTGAAAAAAGGAAAATTTAAATTCTTCTAATAGAATTGGCTTTGAAAAAGTTCATTTTTGTTAACAACTTTATTGATTGTAGCGGATGTACACGAGACTCCTGCGGGAACAGCACGAGCCGAAGATCCACTTGGCAAAGCGGTTTTCTT
>VEFU01000090.1 GCA_007679095.1 Paenibacillus bovis | reverse complement strand
GACCATCCAAACATACAAAGGCCACCAAGCGTAAGCGCGGTAGCCTAGTATTTTACCCCAACAATTGACTTAGAACCATAATAATCAAGAATAGCAGAGAACTTATGCTATGATTTCTACTTCTATTTTTCCCATAACTCGATTAATCGACCATCTGGATCTTTAATCCAAATAAACTGTCCAAACTCACTAACTTCTTTTTCCTTCACAAGAGGTACACCAACTTGTTCAAGATGCTCGATTGTCTCATCTAAATGATGTACTTGAAAATTTAACATTACTTGTTGGTCTGTTGGAAAATAATTGTCGTTCTTGGTAAAGAATGAAAAAATAGTTTCATTTTCTGAGTGTGGTTTTATGACAGTTCCATTCCAATCGTCGATTTCAAGCTTTAACACTTCACTATACCATTTTTTGGTCACATCCAGATTTTTCGTTCTCCAAAATATACCACCTATTCCCTTTATCATCTTCACTCACACCTTCTTCTTAAATTTTATAAAAAAGCTTATATATCGCGTTTATATCTTAAGGTAATATAATGTTCTCCTTCATTCGTACTGTACCCATCTTGTTCATATTGGAATAGGAAACCTCTCGCTTCATAAAACGGAATTCCTTTGTGATTTCCTTTTTGAACAGATACCCATTGTTCTGTAGCGCCATATTCTTTTTGTTGAATGGTTATCGCATGAAGTAGTTGAGTACCTATTCCCTCGTTCCGTCTATCAGGATCCATATAAAGTACGAACAGTTCACCAGCGGTATCGCTTATCATCCCACCTCCAGCAGCACCGACTACCGCATCATTGTCCAAGGCAACAAAATAACCTCCCCATTCCTTGGAAGAATGTGAAACTTCTTTTAATATTCTTTCCTTCGTGTAAAAATCATTAATTACCTTCTCAATATACTCATTTGAGTAAATATCACTGTACGTAGCCCAATTTGCTTCTGTACAAACTTTTGCGATTCCTTCAACATGATCAGGAGTGGCTTTACAAATTTTTATCATAGAAAAAACCTCCAGTCGTTGTTGTAGTTTATTTAAGCTCCTCTGCAGTTGGCGGCTCAAAGATTTGTATCCACTCTTTGAGTTTTGCTTCCGGAATATAAAAAGTCGTGTCGGTATTCTGTTTATTTCTCGTCTTAAGACGTTCCAACAATTCCTCTTCAGAAACATCGAGAAAATGTATTTTAAATTCAACTCCTAGTTCCTTTGCTCTTGCACGGAATTCGTCTCTTTGACTACGCACCCAACAGCCAAAATCGAGAATAACATCGACATTGAGAACTAAAACTCTCGCTGCAAGGTCCCACATAAGAGATTCAACTGCATCATGCCTCGCATCGTGTTTTGCTTCAGTTGATTCCGTCATGTTCTCACCATAATCCTGACCGAATAAACGGATATGCCATTCATCAGGAGTTAGACGCAGCGCCGAATATTTTCTTTCAAGTTCACGCGCAAGGGTTGTTTTACCACTGCATGGAAGACCAACCATCAAATGAAGGGTAGCTATATGGACCATCTCCAATCTTTTAAAAGGGCAATTTTAGCATTGCTACTATGTATGAAAATTGTATCATGGATGCTCGTTTTGGATAGAAAAAAAGACCAAACCATATTCGATTTGGTCTTTTCCTCTATTTATTTTTTATCGGATACATCTTTATCATCTGATGCCATGAAGAATGCTGCTGCAGTCGCGAGAATCAATACGATAAAAGGTGCACCTGTAATTAGAAAGTTATTCATATTGCTAAATCCCCCTTATAATTTCTTTGTTTTACCTTTTATATAATTTTTATCAAAGAGGATTAGTTTCAGTAATAGATAAATCGATGGAACAAGCAAGACGAAGCCGAGAATAAAGACGACGACAAGTGCTTGTGCCATTGCAGGGTTAGTAAACCCTTCGTGAATCGTTAAATACGGATAGAGCAAATACGGGTAGTGCGAGATTCCGTATGCATAGAATGCAAATGCGAATTGACCGACTAATAACCATACCGCAAGTCCGTATTTTTTTCGGTTCCAAATGAGCCAAACGGTTCCGACCCATAGTAACGCGGAGATTCCAAACATCCACCATAAATCTAGAATTTGATCAAACAACTTCTCATTGTGGAAGCTTAATTCGTAGATGATTCCTCCTGCAGCAATAATAAGTGGCAGTGCCCAGACTAACGCATATTTTCGCATTAATTCTGATGCTGCATTGTCCCCTGCTTTATTTGCGTACCAAGTAAGGAATACGGCAGATATATAAAGAACAGCGACAATTGCTAAGACGACGACGCTCCATGGTAACGGATTAGTGAACAGTTCCCAATAATCTAGCACAGGTTTACCATCGACCATAGAAACAAAGCCACCTTGGGCAATTGCAAGCACGATCGCCAGGGAAGCAGGAATTAAAATACCTGAGATCCCATACATAAATGCATAACCTTTATGTCCTCTTGTTCCATATGCTTCAAAAGCGTAGTACGAACCACGAATAACCATTAAGATGATCGCGATACTCGCTGGCACAAGCAGAATCGTTCCATAGTAGAACGCGCTTTTCGGGAAAAATCCAACGATACCAACAAAGAAGAAGACGAAAAACACATTCGTCACTTCCCAAACAGGCGACAGGTAACGCTGAATTACTTTTGATAAAATACGTTGTTTACCCGTCAAAATACCGTACGCATTGAAAAATCCAGCTCCAAAGTCAATGGCACCAAGCAGAACGTAACCGAACAGGAACGTCCAAAGTACTGAAATTCCTAGAATCTCTAAATTCATTGTCGCTCACCACCTTGTGATGATAATTGCTCCAGTTCACGTTCTACTGGACTATTTTTAAAGATACGGCGGAGCACAACGACAGTCCCAATACCTAAGATCAAGTAGAGGATGGCAAATAGGACGAACATTAAACCGACATGATCACTTGTTGTTGCCGCCTCTTCAACTGTCATAATGCCTCGTAAAATCCACGGCTGACGACCAACTTCGGCCATCCACCAACCAGCTTCAATGGCAAGAAACGATAGAGGTCCACTCAGCACAATTAGCCAACGGTACCATTTTGCTTTGACAAAATTCCAGCCTCTCTTTGTACCGATAACATAGGCTAGCGCTAGAAGTATCATTAAACCACCGATTGTCACCATCACATCGAAGAAGTAATGGATAATGAGTGGCGGAATTTCCTCTTTCGGGAATTGATCTAAACCAGTTACCTCCGCATTTGGTAAACCATGCGCTAAAATACTTAAGGCAAGCGGAATTTTAATTGCATATTGTGCCTCATTATTTTCATCTAAAATACCATATAAAAGCAAAGGTGCTCCTTCTTCTGTAACAAAATGCCATTCTGCAGCTGCTAATTTTTCTGGTTGATGCTCTGCTAAATATTTACCAGAGAAGTCACCAATTAACGCTGCAGCAATCGAGAATACAAGACCAATTTTCATTGTTAAATGAAGTGCCTTTTTATGATACACGTGGTTAGAGCCTTTAATTAATTTGAAAGCCGCGATAGATGCAAGCATAAATGCAGCTGTCATAAAGGCAGTTGCGATAACGTGTGACACTTTCGTCGGCATTGAAGCAGTAAACATCGCCGCAATTGGATTTGCATTTGCAAGCTGTCCATTGATGATGTCGAATCCTTCTGGTGAATTCATAAAGGAGTTGACGATCGTAATAAATAACGCGGAAGCAGCTGCACCTAATGCAACTGGTATTAATAATAAGAAGTGTTTACGCTGATCTTCGAAACGATCCCACGTGTAAACGTAAATTCCTAAGAAAATCGCTTCAAAGAAGAAAGCAAAGACTTCCATAAATAGTGGTAACGCAATAATGTTACCTGCTAGCTCCATGAAATTAGGCCATAGTAAGGACAGTTGTAGCCCCATTGCTGTTCCCGTCACAACCCCAACGGCAACAGTAACGACAAACCCACGTGCCCAACGGCGAGCCATCAATATATAATGATCATCATTTTTCTTTATTCCAATCCATTGCGCAATCATAATCATAAGCGGTACGCCGACCCCAATCGTCGCATAAATGATATGGAACGAAAGCGTAAGTAATGTTAATAGACGACTAGATAAAACCGGATCATCAAAAAACAAGCGAGATCCCTCCTCCTTTAAAACTACTAATTAGTGGTTAGTGGTTAGTGGTTAGTGGTTAGTGGTTAGTGAAACATTGAACAAACTTTATGATACGAATCCCTTCAACAACATCACCTACTCACATTATACCTCCAAAAAACCACAATGAATCATGTAACATATGACAATTTTTCAAATGTAGGTGGAGATGTGTGGGTGCCTGGCACCATTTATTATTGCAAAGTCTTCGTTTACTAAATTTATGAATCAAAAACGACCTATCATTCGTATGTGTACTATAGAGCGAAAAGCTGGTCGGTATGTTTGCCGAATTTCTTGCTAATTTCAACCACCAAAAGGAGGAAAATTCTATGAAAGTCAGAACATTTACTGCGATGACAGAGAAAAGTTTGGATAACAATGTGAACCATTTTATCAACAATGCATCGATTGAGGTGTTAGAAATTAAGTTTTCTGCAACCATTTTTTCCGTTGCTGCGATGGTCGTATATAAAGAAAAATAATGTTTTTCTCCCTTACCATTCCCACACATTTACCCACCTTTGCTGAATATAATATTTCGCTACATCTCTAATTTTTTACCTTGAAATGATTTCCAAATACATTTGTAAGGATGGGTGATTTCTTTGTGCTACGAACAATTAAATGCAGATTTAATAGAAGAAATTAATGACACACGACAAAAGATGGTTCGAGTTGGAACTGTTTACGGATTGACACACCCACTTACTATAACGATCAGCCAAAAATTGGATGATTTATTGAATGATTTTCATAAACAAGAAGGGATGGAGTTTGTGTCACTTCCCCAAAAAAATAACTAGTATATTGGGATAGCCCGAACTCCATGTAAGGTGAATTTTACGAAAAAGGAGACAGATATGAAAAAAATTGGATCGTACTTCATCATTGTGTTACTTTTGTTTTTGGCCGGCTGTGGAGTAAAAATTACACTTAATGATAAATCAAGTGATGTGGATAAAAATACGGGAAACAAAGTAGAAGAAATGACAGATCAGGAAGATACAAGTGAAGATACGACTGATGAAAGTGACGAAGAAAAAAGTTCATCTTCTGATGAGGTTTCAGAGGAAGATACTGCCTTAAATGAGTTGAAAAAGGCGTTTGCGGAGTATGTAAATGCTATAAAACAACTAGCACCGGAAGAAGGAAGATTAATTTCACTTTATAGTAGTGTAACTGGAGAAAATTATGTCAATGATGAGACCTTGTATACAACATTAAAAAAAGAGGTAGTTCCAGGATACAATCAATTTGTGGACGATGTTGAAGAAATCCTTCCTAGAAACAAAGAAATTCGAGCCGCTCATGAACAATATATCGAAGCTGTAAATACCCAATATAGTGCATTTACTTTAATCCTCTCTGCAATCGATGCACAAGATCCCGATATTATCACAGAAGCAAACGGAAAATTAAGCATTGCTAAAACCATTATGGATGAATACTTAAATACAATAGAACAACTATCCGAAAAAACTGGAATCCCCTTAGATCCAAATAACACAGACCCTTCACAACTTTAAATTTAAAACGGCGTGGAGTCTTTCTCCACGCCGTCTTGCAGTCTCGGTGCCTGGCACCCTGCTGTGGTGCCTGGCACCGGGACTATTCTGAATTGTTTGGGTGCCTGGCACCTGGAATAACTCTTATTCTACAATCTTTGGAATTCTTACTTCAAGTACATCACCTTTACAGTTGGTCTCTAATCCTGATGCAGAAACGGGAGCTGGTAAAGATATTGCTCTGCGAAAGCTACTTGCATATCTTTGTTGTACAAACATATTCTCTTTCTTAACCTCAGTTAGTCTGTTGGAGGAACCACTAATGTGTAATACATTATTCTCTATATCAACTTTAACATCCGCTTTATTGTCTAACCCAGGAATATGACAAGTTGCAATAACCTCACGATTCGTCTCTTGGATATCTATCCGTATACTTCCAAAATGATGCTGTTCATCTCCAAAGTCAAAAGGAAAACCTGTGAAAATCCTATCCAAATCCTTCCTCATATTAGATAAATCTCTAGAACGATCAAAAGGAATTAACACCATATTACACACCCCTATATACATATCCTTACATACAAAATATGAAAAAAAGTGGTTTGGGTGCCATATTGTTTGGGTGCCTGGCACCGGAACTATTCTGAATTGTGCCGAAGTTGTTTGGGTGCCTGGCACCCAAACAACGACGCGGTTTTTTACCGCGTCTTTATTGTTTTATATGGAAATGTCGAATATGAATTTATCTGATAATGTTAGTTTTAGGAATGCTTCTTGGAATATGATTTCTTTCACGGTTTCGTCTTTCGGGACAATCATATAGAGTGTTCCACTATTGGTTCCACCAGGTCGAAGTGTTGCATCTTTGAAAACTTCCTCGTCTGTAAATACTATTTCATATGTATATATTTCTGCTCCATTTTCGTTATAAAACTTAATATTATTTGCAACAAAGAATGAATTAGATGAGTCTTTTTCACCTTTATTCGTTACCGTCACATCAATTGCTAAATAGTTATTTTCTTCATTGTCTCTTTTATTTTTAGAAATATCGCTAACCATGCGGAAATTATCAAAAGTAATTTCATAATGATCCATCACAGTCTTCTCTCTCATATTATGAACGACAACGTCCATCGGCTCTCCCATGCTAACTTTTACTTCTTTAGGTTCAAATTCCTTGTTCTCTACTACCTCTTTCTCTTTTGCTACATCATCCCCACTTGCCTTGGAATCTTTGTCATCGCCACAACCTGTTAATAATAAAGCTGCAGCAAAAACTCCTAACCATAACTTTTTCATGCTGTAGTTCCCCCTCTGTCTCTCTATTAATAAAATATTTGTAAAATTACAACGTTACTATTTTACTATAATATGACAATATTTTCTAGAGTATAGAATTGAAACGTGGGACATGGGGTCAGGAAAATTGTCCCATCAAAACGGGACAACGTTCCTGACCGAGACCACTGAAAAATAGCGCCTTTTTTTCTTCTTAATTTCTCGAATTAGGTGCAATTTTGGGGAT
>VEFU01000008.1 GCA_007679095.1 Paenibacillus bovis | reverse complement strand
GGCTAGTGGTTCGCATATCCCAACGCCCACAGTGAACTTTCATCACCTAGTTGACGGACATGCCCGGCACACAAAAAGAGAGTTGCCCAATATGGACAACTCCTTAACTTAGCTTCCGCTCCTGTTCATCAAATAAATCATCTAATGAACTTAATGACCCATCTTCTTCGACTTGATGGGTATGAATCATTTTACCGCCAATAGAAAGCTCGATAAAACAATTCCAACAATAATATTGATTTACGCCAATTTTACCTAGGTCCTTGCTATGGCAATTCGGACATTTCATCATGGGCTTCGCCACCTCGCAGCTTAGTCACTGACACAATCATGGAATCTTTTCCAATCTTTGGTGGATGAGGAGTCCGAATTACTCGTTTTCCCTTTTTGATGTCAGAAAAGAAACCATCTGTCAGTTCATACCCTACGATGGTGCCCACTTCTTCTAAAAAATATACATCATCTAATAATCCAAGATGTTCTCCCGACTGAGAACTGGTACTCTTTTTTGAGATTGGATTACAATGATGCATGGTGTACATCCCTTCGCGTTCATACCATTTAGTGATATGTTGCTCATCCGCAATCACCACTTCCTGCTCTCCAAAAGAATGAACATATTCTATCGGTATTCGAAATTTTTTTCCGAATAACCCTTTTTTATGAAGAAGAATATCAGAAACTCGTCCATCATCTGTGATACAAATATCACAAATTTCTCCTAGCAAATCCCTTTGATAGTTATAAACTGGCATACCTTTCAAAAGTGAAAATGTCCGCAAAGAAACACCCGCCTTTCCGAACATCCTTATCTTTTCACTTATCCATAAAATCATAAGGCGAAACATTTTCCATCCCAATCATTGGATCGATTAACAGAAATGTTTCTTCACTCAAAATGGTTGATTCGCCTGTTTTTTCAATCTGCTGATTATCTGTTAATTTCTCATATAAAGTCGTTTTTCTTTGTAAATCATCTTTCCGCTCAATTCCAATTTTAAAAGCACTTTCTTCTCCACATAATATAAGTGATTGCTTACTTCTAGTTATTGCCGTATATAATAAATTTCTTCGTAACATCCTATAATAACTTCTAACAACTGGTAGAATCACAATTGGGAACTCACTCCCTTGTGATTTATGGATGGAACAACAAAATGCATGAGTTATTTGATTCAAATCTGCTCTTGTATACGTAACCTCTGTACCTTCAAATGATACGATTATCATGTCCTGTTTTTCAGTATTCTCTTTTGCATATAAGATCGAGATTATTTCACCCATATCTCCATTGAAGACATTTTGTTCAGGTTGGTTTACGAGTTGGAGAACCTTATCACCAATCCGAAATTTGACATCCCCAAACTGTATCTCTTTTCGTTTACCGTCTGAATTCGGATTAAAAATTTCTTGAAGAATAACATTTAAGTTATCGATCCCAGCAGGACCTCGATACATAGGTGCCAATACTTGCACATCTTTGGCTGAATAGCCTTTTTTCTTTGCATTTACAACAACTTTTTCCACGACTTCAGCAATCTGACTTGACTGACAACGAATAAAGGTTCTATCCTTCTGCGGCTGAAGTAAATTATCAGGAATAATTCCTTTCTTTATCTCATGTGCGAGATCAATAATAGACGAACCTTCTTTTTGTCGATAAATATCAGTCAATTGCACAGTAGGAATTACTTGTGAACGAAGAATATCCTTTAACACCTGGCCAGGTCCGACAGAGGGAAGTTGGTCTTCATCACCAACAAAAATCACTTGGATTTCATCGGGTAATGCTTTTAACAATTGATGTGCCAACCATGTATCGACCATAGACATTTCATCAACAATTATCAACTTACCTTCTATTTGGCGCTCGTCATCCCTATCTAGTTGCTCTTGTCCTGTCATCCCTAACAGACGATGAATCGTCATTGCCGGAAGTTCAGTGGATTCTGCCATTCTTTTCGCCGCTCTCCCTGTAGGAGCAGCTAATAAAATTGGAAAAGGTTCTTCTTTCTTATAAGTGGTTGGGTCTAACGAACAGCCATGTAGTTCTGCATACAATTCCACAATCCCTTTTATAACGGTAGTTTTACCTGTACCTGGACCACCTGTTAAAATCATCATTGGATTTGTAAGAGCTGTTTTAATTGCCTCTCGTTGCGAACCTGCATACTCCACTCCTAAACGCTCTTCTAATTCACCTAATGCAAGTAAAAATTCAGATTCAGGGAACTGATCTTCGTATTCCTTCTGCTCCATTATTCTTTTTATATTAGAAACTATCCCCTTCTCTGAAAAATATAAGGATGGCATATAGACTCTTTTGTCTTCTACAATTATTTTGCTTTCTTCCTCCAGTTTCACCACTTCATTAGCAATATCCTGAAATGGAATTTCGACTGCTTGACGCTCTTCTAATAAAGTTTTTACTTGATCTAATAATTCAGCTAAGTCTAAGTACACATGTCCATTACGAATACACTCTTGTTCTAATATGTAAATACAACCCGCTTTTATTCGGTCTGGATGATTCCCTGTAATCCCAAGATGTGAACCAAGTTCATCTGCTCTTCCAAAACCAATCCCTTCCACATCTTCAATTAATTTATAGGGATTTTTTTCAATGATGTTTAATGTATCCTCTTTATATACTTGATAAATTTTCATGGAGATTTGCGGTCCAAATCCATACTCACTTAACGCAATCATTACATTTTCTAAGCCTTGATGTTCTAATAAGGTTTCGTATAATTGTTTTGCTGTTTCTGCTCCAAGTTTAGGGATAGTATCAAGGATAGAAGGTTGAGCAAGTATATTGCTAATGGCATTTTCACCTAAAGTCTCCACGATTCTTTCTGCTGTTTTTGTACCGATACCTTTAAAAAGGTCACTGGATAAATACGTTATCACGCCTTGTTTCGTTTGTGGCATCTCTTTCTTAAAGTGTTTGGCATTAAATTGTAATCCAAAGCGGGGATGTTCCTTATATTCACCGTAAAATATGTACGTTTCTTGTTCATGAAGCTTAGGAAAATATCCTGTAATAACTGCTTCCTTATCTTTATTCTCATCATTTGTTTCATCGACACGTATGCGAATAACTGAATATAAGTTTTGTTCATTATGAAAGATGGTGACGAGATGGCGCCCCTTTACATATTTCTCCTGATCAGAAAATAACTCCATTGAATCCTGAACATCCATCTCTCTTCCCCCCTTACATTCATCTTATTTTTCGAGTTCTTCTAGATATTGTTTCATTACTTTTTGGCCATTTCCAGCTAATGCATGATTAGGTTGAAGGGAAAGTGCCTTCTCAAAATTCTCTAAGGCTTTTTCTGCATTATTTTCATGTGCAGCATATGCAACTCCAAGGTTATAAAAGGCATCGGCGTGTTCAGGATCCACTTCCACCACTTTTTGTAATTGGGAAATGCAATCTTCGTATACTCCACAACGAGCCAATGCAAGTCCATATTGGAATCTAGCTTCATTATCAGACTCAGCAAGTTCAACACTTCTTTGTAAGTAAGGAAGAGAAAGTTCGTTTTTACCCAGGTTTACAAAGCACATACCAAGCATGTAATGAAGGTCATTAGATTCTGGTCCAATTGCTAATGCTTTTTCATATTGCTTCACTGCTAGTTCGTATCTTTCTTGATTGAAGTGTAAATTTCCGTAGCTATAATAGGCTGCTGAGGCATTTTCATCAATTTCAATTGCTCTATTAAGAAATTGTTCAGCTCTTTGTGGCTCGCCGACTGAGATCAGTACATTAGCAAAGTTTACATAACCTACTGCGTCTTTAGGATCATCCTCAATTGCTTCTGTAAACATTTGGATTGCCTTTTCGTAATTACCAGCTTTCATATATTCAATACCTTGTACATTTTTATCCATTAGTCACACTCCGATGTAGTAATTAATATAGAATTATAGCATACATTCTTTGCTATTTAGAAAGGGAACATGAATCAGTTAAAATAATTTAAAATTATTTGCTATCCGATAATAAATGATCAATTCATATAGTTGATTTCCTTTATAGAACATACATATATCCTCTCTTTACCTGAATAGCGACTGTCATTAATAATTCCCTTATTCATGGTATCTATCTTGCTGAATAGATACCTAATTTTGATTTCCCTATTTATTTGGGCTTTATTCAGCTGGAATAGGGACTATTACTGCATTATTTCCTGAACTTGAGGTTGGGACAAAACGGTATGAACTAGTGGTAAATCCGAACAATGGAAGTAAAACTATTCCGCTTCGGAATTACACTACGCTTTCCGCGGGTAATAAAAAGCATGATAATAGTGAGAAGTAATAGCTATCTACTTTTAGGAAGAAAAAATAAAAAACAAGTGGAGAAGAACGGGTTGTTTTCTCCACTTGTTTTATTTTGAGACTTATTTGAATGCTTTATTGTTGCTTTTATCCAACATATGTTAGCATTTGTTCATTTTTGTAAATTTTATCGATGGTGCCACCGCCAAGACACTCTTCTCCTTGGTAAAACACAACTGCTTGTCCTGGTGTTACAGCTCGAACTGGACGTGCAAAGACTACTTCTACTTCATTATTAGGTAAAATTTTCACTGTAACTTCTTCATCAGGTTGGCGATATCGGAACTTAGCAGTACATGTAAATACGTTTGGTTTTTCTTTATTAGAAACCCAGCTGATATTTACTGCTTTGATGGAATCTGAATACAGCGATGGGTGATGAAAACCTTGTTCAACATATAGGACATTTTTTTCTAAATCTTTTCCCACAGCAAACCATGGTTCACCTGCACCACCTATACCTAGACCATGACGCTGACCAATTGTATAGTACATTAGGCCGTCATGAGTACCCACTTTTTCACCAGCTAATGTTTGCATTTCACCTGGTTGAGCAGGTAAATAGCTACTTAAAAATTCTTTGAAGTTACGTTCACCAATAAAACAAATACCCGTACTATCTTTCTTTGTAGCAGTTGCTAAGCCAGCTGCTTTGGCTATTTCACGAACTTCTTTCTTATCTATACCACCTAATGGGAACATCACTTTCTCTAATTGTTCTTGACTAAGTTGGTTTAAGAAATATGTTTGATCTTTGTTTTGATCAACGCCACGAAGCATTTTCACTTCTCCGTCACGATTTACTACTTGTGCATAGTGACCGGTTGCTAAATAATCAGCACCTAATTTCATCGCATGTTCTAGAAAAGCTTTAAACTTAATTTCTTTATTACACATAACATCCGGATTCGGTGTACGTCCTGCTTTATACTCATCTAAGAAATAAGTAAACACTTTATCCCAATATTGTTTTTCAAAATTAACTGCGTAATAAGGGATTCCAATTTGATTACAAACACGAATTACGTCATTATAATCTTCTGTAGCTGTACATACTCCGAATTCATCTGTGTCATCCCAATTTTTCATAAAAATACCAATGACATCATAGCCTTGCTCTTTTAATAACAAGGCAGCAACAGATGAATCAACACCACCGGACATCCCTACTACAACACGAATATCTTTATTTTCTTTCATTTGTCACACCTCCTAATTGCGGAGCCTTTTTACAATTGCAGCTGTTTTTTCGGCCGCGATTGTAATATGTTCTATATCATTACCTAGTCCGAAACTGAAGCGGATGGAATTTCGAATCCGCTCCGATTTATTCCCAAACATAGCAACAAGTACATGTGAAGGCTCAATCGATCCTGCTGTACAGGCAGAACCGCTTGAAACTGCAATTCCTTCAATATCTAAGTTCACCAATAAAGATTCTACATCTGTACCAGGAAAACTAATATTTAATACATGTGGAAGACCAGTTTCTAAATTCCCATTTATATAATACTCTATATTTTCATGTTTTAAAATTTCTACAAATCGCTTCTTATATGTTAGGTATTGTTCTTTTCTTTCCGCAATTGTATTAATAGCTATACGGCAAGCCTCTGCAAAGCCAACAATTGCCGGTAAATTTTCAGTTCCAGCTCGCCTCTTTAACTCCTGTTCTCCACCAAATGATACAGGTAATAGTTTAGTGCCAGTCCTTACATATAAGAATCCAATACCTTTTGGACCATTAATTTTATGACTCGATACCGATAGCATGTCTACTTGAATATCCGTAATATCTATTTGAATTGCACCAAATGCTTGAACAGCATCTGTATGAAGTAATGCTTGATGATTAGCCACGACAGCTGCAATTTCCTTCATTGGTTGAATAGCACCAACTTCATTATTCCCATACATGATGGTTACAAGTATCGTATCAGAACGCAATGCACCACGAACACTTTCTACGCTTATAAGCCCATGTTCATCTGGTGATAAATAAGTGATGTCAAAACCTTGCTTCTCTAAATATTGACAAGAGTGGAGAACTGCATGATGCTCCAATTTTGTTGTAATAATATGATTTCCTTTATCACGGTTAGCCATTGCAGATCCTATAATTGCTAGATTATCTGCTTCCGTACCACCACTAGTAAAAATAATTTCGGAAAATTTCGCACCTATACTTTTGGCTAATGTTGTTCTGGATTCATCTAGTACTCTTCTTGCACTCCGTCCAATAGCATGTATACTTGATGGATTTCCATATTCGAGTTTCATTGCTGCTGTCATGACTTCTATCACTTGCGGATGAATGGGAGAAGTTGCCGCATGGTCTAAATATATTGTGTTCATGTATGCCACCTATTCTAATAAATTAAATATAAAACATATATGGTTCTGAATCACCATCATCTTGATGGCTTGCTAAATCCTCAATTGTTGTATTATCCAATACATCTTTTACAGCATCACGAATTCGAATCCATAGTTGGCGTTTCGCAGGTTCTTCGTCTTCTATACCTTCAACTGGACTGATTGGTCCTTCTAATACGCGAATAATATCTCCAGCCGTAATTTTACTAGGCTCATCTGCTAGAATATAACCACCATATGCCCCTCTTATACTTTTTACCAAACCAGCATTACGTAATGGCCCAGCTAATTGCTCTAAATAATGTTCTGAAAGATTATGAGCATTTGCAATCGCCTTTAATGAAGTTGGTCCTTCCCCATGCTGTTTTGCAAGTTCAATCATAATCGTCAGTCCATATCTTCCTTTTGTTGAAATTTTCATAAACTAGCTCCCCGTCCTATCTGTTTCCCTATATTTTTTTGTTCCATTTTGTTTAATAATTTATTTGTATTTTTTTGACAATGAGGTAGTGCAAAACCCACAACTGGTCCAATCAACAGGCAAAAAACGATTGTTCCAATAAAAACTGGACCACCTAGAACCCAGCCAATAATAAGCACAATAACTTCCATTATCCAACGAATAGAAGATACTTTCCATTTTGTTAACTTATTCAACGCGAGCATTAAGCTATCCCTAGGCCCTGCTCCTAGTTGAGAGGATAGATATATCCCCATTCCATATGCATATATAAAAACGCCTATAATAAACATTGTTAGTTTTCCTATCATACTATTTGGCTCCACCAAAAACGGAATCATCAAATACATATCGATAAAAATTCCTACTAATAACATGTTTAAGTACGCACCAAATTGTGGCCATTGTTTTAACATTATTGAAGAAGTTGCTAATATTACTACTCCTACTATAATCGACCATGTTCCGATTGTTAAACCGAATTGATAATATAGTCCAACATGCAATACATCCCAAGGTGATGCACCGAAGTCAGCTACAATAATAAGCACAATCCCTAATGCCATTACTAACAATCCAAGCGTGAATATGGATAGTCTTTGTGGTAATTGCTTTATATGTTTCATGATGTTTTTCCCCTTTGCATTAAAACATTATAACATATTCATCAACTTGAATGCATATTTGCTATTGTTTTGTTAGAATAGAATTATGAATATAGAGAACGTCAGTTTGGAGTGATGCTTATGAAAAAACAACCATTAGCATTTAGGATGCGTCCCCAATCAATAGAAGAAGTGTCAGGACAACAACATTTAGTTGGAGACGGGAAAATTATTGCGAGAATGGTGAAGGCAAAGCAGCTCTCGTCCATGATTTTGTACGGACCACCTGGCATTGGAAAGACATCAATAGCTAGTGCGATAGCAGGTAGTACTCAATATGCATTTCGTACATTAAATGCTGTAACAAATAACAAAAAGGATTTAGAAATTGTCGCCGCAGAAGGAAAAATGAGTGGAAAAGTCATTTTATTACTCGATGAGGTACACCGATTAGATAAAGGAAAACAAGATTTTCTATTGCCCTATTTAGAGAGTGGTATGATTATCTTAATAGGAGCAACAACGAGTAATCCATATATCGCAATTAACCCAGCTATACGAAGTCGTTGCCAAATCTTTGAACTATTCCCACTTACGGAAGAAGAAATTAAAACGACACTTCTACGTGCTTTAAAAGACACAAAACGCGGATTAGGTTCTTATTCCGTGGAATTAGATGAGCAAGCATTAGAACATTTCGTCCAAGCAAGTAATGGAGATGCGCGCAGCTCACTAAATGCGCTTGAATTGGCCGTACTATCTACTGAACCCAATGAAGATGGAACTATACATATCACGGTTGAAATAGCGGAAGAATGTCTACAAAAGAAAAGCCTTGTGCACGATAAAGATGGAGATGGGCATTATGATGTATTAAGCGCCTTTCAAAAATCTATTCGTGGTAGCGATGTAAATGCGGCATTACATTACTTAGGTAGATTAATTGAGGCTGGGGATCTTATAAGTATTGCAAGAAGATTATTAGTAATTGCTTATGAAGATATCGGTTTAGCAAATCCACAAGCTGGTCCACGTGTTCTCTCAGCAGTTGAAACAGCAGAAAGAATCGGGTTCCCAGAAGCAAGAATTCCACTTGCCAATGCAGTTATTGAGTTATGCTTGTCACCAAAGTCTAACTCCGCTATTACTGCAATTGATGATGCTTTAGCAGACATTCGTGCTGGTAAAAGTGGTGAAGTTCCACTTCATTTAAAAGATGCACATTATAAGGGTGCAGTTGCTTTAGGAAGAGGAATAGAATATAAATACCCTCATGATTATGAATCTGGTTGGGTCAAACAACAATATTTACCTGATAAATTAAAGAACAAACAATATTACAAACCTAAAAAAACTGGAAAATTCGAACAAGCAATTGCAGCAGTATATGAGAACATAATGAAAAGCTAAGAAAGATGCTATTAGGCTTCTTTCTTAGCTTTTATATTACTTCTTCTCATCCTTTACACGTTGGATGTGAATACCCTTCACGATTTCTTGGAAGACGTAGCTTGCCATTATTAATCCTGTTGTAGAGGGAACAAATGCATTAGAAGCAGGAGGCATTTGTGCCTTTCTAATTTCAGATTTATCATTACCTACTGTTTTGCGAACATCCTCCCTGATGACTATTGGACTCTCATCAGAAAATACTACTGGTACCCCTTTTTTATATCCTTCTTTTCTTAACTTCGTTCTAATTATCTTTGCTATAGGATCTGTATGTGTTTTAAATAAATCTTTCACCATTAAGCGTGTAGGATCCATTTTATTTGCTGCACCCATGGAAGATATCATCGGTATATTTCGTTTTAAACATTCCTTAATAAGGTGAATTTTATATACAATCGTATCCGAAGCATCAATCACATAATCAGGTTGATGGGCAAAAAACTCTTCATACGTATCCTCTGTATAAAACATTTTTAACGCGATAACTTCGCATTCAGGATTAATATCATGAATTCTTTCTTTCATTAGATCTGCCTTTGGTTTACCGACTGTTGATAATAAAGCAATTATTTGTCTATTTACATTCGTAATATCGACATCATCTTTATCAACTAAAATTAATTTTCCTACTCCAGAACGTGCCAAAGCTTCTGCAGCAAATGTACCTACTCCACCTATCCCTAGTATCGCAACAGTACTGTTTTTTAATAGATCCAGTCCTTCTTTTCCTATAGCTAATTCATTTCTAGAAAATTGATGTAACATGAACTTCAACTCCAATTAAAATATGTATCTTGCTTAGAATAATGGAAAAAAGGATAAAAATGCAAGGGTAAATTCAAATCCTAAAGACGAATTAAAATAAAAAAACAATCTTCCAATTATGTGGAGATTGTTTCATTGTTTAGTATTCATAGGAAAAGTCCCGATTATGCCGTCCATTTAATTCCTTTGTTTGGAACCCGCTCTCGGCAGGTGGGTGTCCTGCTCAAGACTTTGCGCGTCCTTATGGAAGGCATGCACTCTATCTTGAAACTCCAGACTCCCGTAGGTATGGCTTGTAGGTCAAAACGACAAGGTATGAGAACGTACACATCAGGACTTTTCTTGTTGAATAAATCTTATCATACGAGATTCATTATTTCAAATAGATCCGTATAGGAAAAATTGCTTGTTTTTTTTACTTATTTCCAACTTTTATATCTGTTACTGCTAAATGAAGTTCCTTTAATTGTGCATCACTAACAACGTCAGGAGCATTCATTAATAAATCACTTGCACTTGCGGTTTTCGGAAATGCAATTGTATCCCTTAGGCTATTTCGACCTGCAAGTAACATAACTAATCGATCTAAACCGAGAGCAATCCCACCATGTGGAGGAGTACCATAATCAAATGCTTCTAGTAAGAAACCAAATTGTTCTTTAGCCTCTTCCTTCGAGAAACCAAGAACTTCGAACATTCTTTCTTGAATATCACGTTCAAAGATACGTAAAGAACCACCACCAAGTTCGTAACCATTTAATACTAGGTCATATGCTTGTGCTCTTACATTTCCAGGCTCTATTTCCAACTTATTTAAGTCTTCACGAACAGGCATTGTAAATGGATGATGTGCTGCGAAATATCTTCCCGCCTCTTCGTCATATTCCAGTAATGGCCAATCTGTAACCCAAAGGAAGTTGTATTTTGACTCATCAATTAATCCAAGGTCTTTTCCGAGCTTAAGTCGTAACGCACCTAAAGAATCTGCTACTACTTTTTTACTATCAGCACCGAACAATAATAAATCGTCAGCTTCTGCATTTAAGCGATTGATTAGTGCTTGTTGTTGCGACTCATCAAAGAATTTTGCGATTGGACCTTTTAATCCTTCTGCATCTACCTTTAACCATGCAAGACCTTTTGCACCATAACGTGCAGCATATTCGCCAAGAGCGTCTATATCTTTCCTTGAATATTTAGTTGCTGCACCTTTTACAACTAATGCTTTAACTTGACCACCAGATTCAATTGCATTTGTGAAAACCTTGAAATTGGAGTTTTCCATGAGATCCGAAATATCATTTAGCTCCATTTCGAATCGAGTGTCAGGTTTATCAGAGCCATATCTTGCCATCGCATCATCATACGTTAAAATAGGGAACGGTGTTTCTACTTCAATCCCTTTCACTGCGGACATTACTAACTTCATCATTCGTTCTGTCATTTCACGAATATCTTCTTCACTCATAAAGCTAGTTTCAATATCAATTTGTGTAAATTCAGGCTGACGATCTGCACGTAAATCTTCATCACGAAAACATCTCGCAATTTGGAAATACTTATCAAATCCACTAACCATTAATAGCTGTTTAAAAAGCTGTGGTGATTGTGGTAATGCAAAGAATTCTCCACTATGCACCCTACTAGGTACTAGATAATCACGGGCACCTTCTGGAGTACTTTTCGTTAATATTGGTGTTTCAATATCTAAAAATCCTTCTTCGTTTAAAAAGTTTCGAACCGTTCTTGTAATATCAGATCGTAATTTAAATACATTAAACATTTCTGGTCTTCTTAAATCTAAATATCGATATTTTAAGCGGACTTCTTCAGCAGCTTCCGTGTTATCTTCAATCATAAAAGGTGGTGTTTTTGCTTCATTAATAATAGCAACTTCTGTCACAACCACTTCAATTTTCCCTGTATTTATATTAGGATTAATTGTTTTTTCATCACGTGCTACGACTTTTCCACGTACATCAATGACATATTCATTACGGATTTTTTCAGCAATAGCTAATGCATCTGCAGATGTTTCTGGATTAAATACGATTTGGACAATTCCAGAGCGATCGCGTAAATCGATAAAAATTAGTCCTCCTAAATCACGTCTTCTCTGTACCCATCCTTTTAGTACTACTTCTTCGCCAATTGCTTGTTCCGTAATTTCACCACAATAATAAGATCTTCCAAACATACATGATCCCCCCCTAATTACTTAATGTTGTATATTCATTTATAAAGTTTTCTAAAGGTAATTCTACTTGATCACCAGATTGAAGATTTTTCACAGCTACTTTTCCAGCTGCTAATTCATCCTCTCCTAGAATAATTACATGTTTAGCGTTTAGTCGTTCTGCTGCTTTAAATTGAGCTTTCATTTTGCGGTTTAGATAATCTCTTTCCGCTGAAAAACCTGCTTGTCTTAGCGATTGAAGCAATGTGACGGAATAATCTTTTGCTTTTTCACCTAATGCAATAACGTAACAGTCAATTTGTTGTTCTTGAGTAATCTCTATCCCTTCTGCTTCTAGTGCACTAATTAATCTTTCTACACTAAAGGCAAAACCAATACCTGGTGTTTCTGGACCACCCATTTCCTGCACGAGACCGTTATAACGTCCCCCGCCACAAAGTGTAGTAATGGCACCGAATCCTTCTGCCTCACTCATAATTTCAAAAGCAGTATGGTTATAATAATCTAATCCTCTAACTAATGTAGGATCTACAATAAAATCGATGTTCATTAATGATAAATACTGTTTTACTTTTTCGAAGTATAAGGATGATTCCTCATTTAAATAATCCAAAATAGATGGTGCAGTTTTCATTAATTCGTGATCCCGGTCTTTTTTACAATCTAGTATCCTTAAAGGATTTTTTTCTAACCGATTTTGACAATCGCTACAAAATTCGTGAATACTTGGTTGGAAGTGATTGATTAGAGCTGTTCTATGTGCTGCACGACTTGAATTATCTCCTAGACTATTGATTACAAGCTTTAGTTTCTTAAGACCTAATTGTTTATATATTTGCATCGCTAGTGAAATTACTTCTGCATCAATTGCAGGATCCATACTCCCTAGTGCTTCTACACCAAATTGTACAAATTGACGATAACGACCTTTTTGTGGGCGCTCATAGCGAAACATTGGACCTATATAATAAAGTTTCACAGGTTGATTTGCATTGCCATACATTTTATTTTCCGTAAAAGAACGAACAACAGATGCCGTTCCTTCTGGGCGTAAAGTTAAACTTCGCTCTCCACGATCTTCAAATGTATACATTTCTTTTTGAACGATATCGGTAGTGTCACCCACTCCACGGAGGAATAATTCCGTATGTTCAAAGATTGGGGTGCGAATTTCCTCATATAAATATTTCCGACAAACTTCTTTTGCTGTTTCTTCAATCAACTGCCATTTTTCTACTGTACCTGGAAGAATATCTTGTGTTCCCCTTGGTATTTGAATTGACATTCTGTTACCTCCTCTGATCATTTTCATTATGTACAGCTTTATTAACTCCAAAAAAAAGAAAGCTCCCGTCCCTTGTTCCGAAAAACAAGGGACGAGAAACTTTCCCGCGGTGCCACCCTTTTTGAAGTTAATGAATAACCTCCACTTAACAGTTATCGCCTGTATACGTCCGTCCCTACTAAGTATGCACTTTTCGAAACAGAGCCTACGGAATGTCTTTCATCAAGTCGTTTTGCAGAAATGCTTTCAGCCATGGCATTTCCTCTCTTTCCATTCGGTTCTTAACTACTTTTTCCATCATTAGCTAATTATTAATATTTTAATTATTCATTAATCATAATGAGTTACACAATCTTTGTCAATACTATCTTAATGGACTATTAAGATCGGCCTAAATGCTTTTTCAATGAACGGACTTCCATTGAATTCAAACCGAACTCTTCCGAGGGACCTCCACTAATAGTATAATTGTCTTTATCTATACTATTTTGTATATTCATATTATACATTTGCATTGTACTAAAGGATGCAGTTTGGTTTTGCTCGTTTATCCTCATAGTGGTGACTCCTCCTTTTTTGGATATGGTGTCATTATGCCCAATTTGTAAAAATTCTATTTAAAAAAAGGGTTTTCATTTTCTTTCACGAATAGGTACAATGAATAATAACGATAAAAATGATGGAAATGGAGTTTGGAAGAAAGGCGGTTCCACTGTTGTACAAGAAATTATTAGTTATCATCGTACTATTATTTTCACTATTATTTGTCTCAACTGCTAGTATAGCGAAAGATAAAGTTATTATTATTACAGGAGATAGTGTAAATGTTAGGGAAGAACCAAGTATATCCTCTTCCGTTATTACCCAAATAGATTCAGGAGAAACATTTCCTTTCCTTCAAGAAGAGAATGATTGGTACCAAATCGAACTAGAAAATGGTACTAAAGGCTGGATCGCTAGTTGGTTAGGAAAAATCGAGGAGATAGAATCTACTATAAGTTCAACGAAAAATGGAATTATTTTAGTCGATAATTTAAACATAAGGTCTGAACCAAACACAAATAGTACCATAATTAATCAGTTACAAAAAGATGATCATGTACAAGTCATTTCACAAGAAAATGATTGGACAGAAATTTTATATCAATCGAAAAGTGCATGGATAAGTAGTCAGTATGTAGACATTCTGGAAGAAGAAAAGAATAGTGAAGAAGATAATACGCAAACGAATATGGATGCGGAATTTATAACTACGCTATTTGACAATACAAGTATTAAAGAAAAGCCTACATCTAAATCTAAATCGATAGGAGAAACAAAAGCTGATACGGTATTAGAAGTGTTGGAGAAGAAGGATGATTGGTATAAAGTCAAATTCGATCATGACAAAACAGGCTATATCGCAACTTGGATTGTATCTGATAGAGCTGTTCCAGCAACAAATCCTACGACAATCGAGGAAGCTGTGAACAAAACAATAGTTATAGATGCTGGTCATGGTGGAAGAGATGATGGGGCAGCAGGCTCAAACGGAACCCATGAAAAGGAATTAACATTAAATGTTGCTACTCAATTAGCAAGTAATTTAAAGAGAATTGGTTTTAATGTAGTAATGACAAGATCTGATGATCAGTTTATACCTTTAGAAGACCGCACATATATCGCAACTAACAATAATGCCGATGCTTTTATTAGTATTCATTTTGATAGCATAGAGGATAGCTCAGTTACTGGTCATACAACATACTACTATCACGATAGGGATACTCAATTATCAGAATTGATTCATCAGGAAATTTCACATGTTGCACAAATAAGAGATCGCGGAGTACGATTTGGCGACTACTTTGTTCTTAGAGAAAACCTAAAACCGTCTGTATTACTAGAGCTTGGCTATATTAGTAACCCAGAAGAAGAAAAAATCATCAATTCGAAAAACTACCAACAACAAATTGCCGAAGCAATAGCTAAGGGAATACAAAAATACTTTAGTCAAATTTAAAAAAGTTGTCCTTAAAGGCTACACCCTTTTAGGACAACTTTTTATTATTTTTCAAGTATAAGAGTTACAGGCCCATCATTTATGAGTTCTACATCCATCATTGCACCAAATATTCCTGTTTCCACTTCTATTCCTTTACTTCGTAATAGTTCATTAAAGTGGTTGTAAAGCAATTCCGCATGCTCAGGCTTAGCTGCACTCATAAAGTTCGGTCTTCTTCCCTTTTCGCAATTACCATAAAGTGTAAACTGGGATACTGATAGAATAGTCCCCCCTATGTCTAGTAATGATCTATTCATTTTTCCGTCTTCATCTTCAAATACACGTAAATGGGCAATCTTTTCCGCAAGCCATTCACATTCCTTTGTAGTATCTTCATGAGTTACCCCTACTAATAATACTAATCCATTATTAATTGATCCAGTAACCTCTTTATTAACTGTAACACTAGCTTTCTTACATCTTTGCAAAACAACTTTCATGAAAGCCTCTAGCCCCTTTAATTCATAATTCTTCTTACTGCATATATATCAGGTATTTGCTTGATTTTATCAACAACTTTATGAAGATGGGCAATATTCTGGATCGATATAGACATCATAATCGTTGCCATTTTATTGCGGTCACTTCTACCAGTAACTGCAGTAATATTCGTTTTTGTACCACTTACGGTTTGTAATACTTCATTTAAAAGACCACGACGATCATATCCTGATATTTCAATATCCACATTATATTCCTTACGATGTTGAGTAGTAGATTCCCACTCAACTGCTATAAGACGATTTTTCATTTCCTCTGTATTTATGTTTGGACAATCTGTACGGTGCACTGAGACTCCTCTTCCCTTTGTAATGAATCCAACGATTTCATCTCCTGGGACAGGACTGCAACAACGAGACAAGCGTATAAGTAAATTATTTGCACCTTTTACTGTAACTCCTGCCTCATGACGCTTATTAGGAGTATCCGGTTTAAGCTCTATAATCTCATTTACAGCTTCTGCTTGGTCACGCTCTTTCCGTAATTTTTCAGTTAACCGATTTGCTACTTGTAGAGCAGTGATGCCATTATAGCCAACACTTGCGAATAAATCATCTTCATTTACAAAATTAAACTTACTCGCAACTTTTTTAATATTTTCTGCCGTTAATACCGATTTAACATCGAATTCCATCTCTTTTATTTCTTTTTCTACAAGCTCGCGCCCTTTTATCACATGCTCATCTTTACGTTGTCGTTTAAAGAATTGTCTAATTTTGTTTTTTGCTTGTGAAGTTTGCGCTAATTTTAGCCAATCCTGACTAGGACCATAGGAATGTTTGGATGTTAAAATTTCGATAATATCGCCTGTTTTTAATTTATAATCAAGCGTAACAATTTTCCCGTTAATTTTTGCACCGATTGTTTTATTTCCTATTTCTGAATGAATTCGATAAGCAAAATCGATTGGAACAGAACCAGCTGGTAGTTCAATAACATCGCCTTTTGGAGTAAATACAAATACCATGTCAGAGAATAAATCGATTTTCAATGATTCCATAAATTCTTCGGCATTATCCGATTCATCCTGAAATTCTAATATTTCTCGGAACCATGAAAGTTTTTTCTCTAAAGCAGTTTGCGGACTCAATGCCTTGCCTTCTTTGTAAGCCCAATGTGCTGCTACACCATACTCCGATATTCGATGCATTTCAATTGTCCTAATTTGTACTTCTAGTGGATCCCCTTTAGGACCAATAACGGTAGTATGCAGCGATTGATACATATTAGGTTTGGGCATCGCAATATAATCTTTGAAGCGACCAGGCATTGGTTTCCAGCATGTATGAATAATTCCTAATGCCGCATAACAATCTTTTATGCTATTTACAATAATTCTGACCGCTAATAAATCATAAATTTCATTAAATTGTTTATGTTGTTTGACCATTTTTCGATAAATAGAGTAAATATGTTTAGGTCTACCATGAACTTCAGCTTTTATATCCATATTTTCTAAGCCTTTTTTCACTTCAACCATAACGTCATCTAATGATTTCTCACGTTCATTCCGCTTCCGCTTCATTAAATTAACGATTCTGTAATATTGTTGTGGATTTAAATAACGGAGAGCTGTATCTTCAAGTTCCCATTTAATTTTCGAAATCCCTAAACGATGAGCTAAAGGAGCAAAAATCTCAAGTGTCTCATTTGCAATTCTTCTCTGCTTCTCTGGAGGCAAATGTTTTAGCGTCCGCATATTATGAAGTCTGTCCGCTAATTTAATCAAAATAACACGAATATCCTGTGCCATGGCAATAAACATCTTTCGATGATTCTCGGCTTGTTGTTCCTCATGTGATTTATATTTGATTTTTCCAAGCTTTGTGACCCCATCGACAAGCATTGCAACCTCACTATTAAATTCAGACGATATATCTGCAAGAGTTACGGAAGTATCTTCTACTACATCGTGAAGAAAACCAGCGGCAAGTGTAGCTGGATCCATTTCTAGATTTGCAAGAATGCCGGCAACTTGAATAGGGTGAATGATATAAGGTTCACCGGACTTCCGTACTTGCTCCTTGTGAGCATTATATGCAAATTCATATGCCTTTCTTACAAATGCCACATGCTCATCATTTAAATATTTACTTGTCTGCATGATTACATCTTCTGCTGATAATATTAGATTTTTTGCCATGAGGATCACCTTTTTAATAATTATATAAAATTGTATAAAAAAAGAGTATAATCTCTATTATCGAGAATTAAGACAAACTTGTAAAGGTTTTGACAACAATTTCATTAAAATAGTTATTACAAAATTTCAAAGTATAGAAAAAGCACTCAACTTTTCATGAGTGCTTTTCTCAGATTGGCTTCAATTAAAATTTCATTAATGAAACAACATCATAACCGTCTAGTTTTTCTTTACCGTTAAGATATGATAATTCAATTAAAAATGCAATACCAGCAACTATACCACCTAGTTTTTCAACTAGCTCAATCGTAGCTAAGATCGTTCCACCAGTTGCTAATAAATCATCCGTAATTAATACTCTTTGACCAGGCTTTATAGCATCTTTATGAATAGTAAGAGAATCTTTTCCATACTCTTTCCCATATGTTGCTTTTATTGTTTCACGAGGAAGTTTTCCCTCTTTACGAACTGGTGCAAATCCAACTCCTAATGCATAAGCCACTGGGCAACCTATGATGAACCCACGGGCTTCAGGTCCGACAACTAAATCTATTTGCTTTTCTTTTGCATAATTTACGATTTGATCTGTTGCATAATGGTAAGCTTCACCATTATCCATCAATGTTGTTATGTCTTTAAAAAGGACACCTTCTGTTGGCCAATCTGGAACAATCGTAATAAATTGCTTTAAATCCATGCTTTCATTTCCTCCTCATTCGACACATTGTGTCCTAAACGTTTATCGAACCATTGTTTCAACTCTTGACTCGATGAATATAATAATTGTTCTTCAACTTGCATCTTAGCTTGTTTGCGTTGAAAAGTGGGCGAATCCGCTAAATCCTTTTTCGTTTTTTGAGAATTCATCGTTATAATCCCATCATTTATTGTAACAAAATCCAACTCAAAAAACACTTTTGACATAAATAGGACTGTTTCCTTTGACCAGCCTCGATGTGCTGCAAGATCTGTTGCATATCGATTTACATTAAAACTACCTCTCTTTAGTAAAAATGCATAATACCATTTAAAATTATCTCTCGTCGGTAATGTAAGGGAAAAGGGCTCCTCGACTTGAGCAAAGTGAGAATATATCCTTGCAGGCTTTTTCCCTTCAATAAGATATTCTAAATCATTTATGTCATTCGGCAGATCAAATAACACTATATTTTGTCCATCTATATTAATGTGGAGAGCTTCTTCTTTATTTTTAATATATACACAATTATCGATTACATCTGAATGTATCATCTTCTGATAATATTCATTGGAGAAAAAAATGAACAAGCCATTTCTTTTCTTCATTTCTTCCAGCCAATCATTCGATTGCTTATTTCCGCGGACATCGAAATGTTGCCACTCATTAATAGCAATATCTCGTAAGAATATTTGCGGCTTCTTGCGATTGTTCCATTCATTAATAGAAAGTTCACCTATTACCGATAATCTTGCATTTGGTGAAATATCATCAGCGAGTGAACCTAGATTGAAACCGACACCATCTAATACATGATTATTATTATCTTCTAATGCGATTTTTAAATGAGTTTTATTTGCACCAATCTTGCGAATATCAGTAGTTTGTACATTTTCTATCATGACTAATGGTTTTGGGTTACTCATTCCAAAAGGGGCTAACATATTTATCTGACTAATAGCCTCTATATCTATTTCCGTCATGTTTAAGGAAATATCCAATTCAGTTAAAGGTTTATAATCTTCCTCTGTTAGTTGTTCCGCAGCAGCTTGATTTAGACGAGTACGGAGTATGTCTACATCCTCTAGTTTTAATGCCATTCCAGCTGCCATCGTATGTCCACCAAAATGCGGAAGAATATCTCTTGAATTTGATAGATTTTTAAATAAATCAAAACCTTCAATACTTCTAGCCGAGCCTTTTGCCAGCCCTGTGTCCTGATCAAAATTTAACACAATTGTTGGTCGATAGAAATGCTCAACTAATCTAGAAGCAACGATACCAATTACACCGGGATTCCAGCCTTCCTTCCCTATAACAAGTACTTTATTATCAGAAATTGGGTACTTTTCGTTTACCATTTCAATTGCTTCTGTTGTTATGTCTGCAACAATTTTTTGCCTTTCTTTATTTAACAAATCTATTTCAACTGCAAGTTGTGTGGCATAATCTATATCTTTTGTCATTAATAATTCTACTGCTGGGCCAGCATGTTGAAGTCGGCCAATTGCATTTAAGCGCGGGCCAATCGCAAATCCTACCGTCTCTTCATTGATATCAGAAAGTTGCGTACCTGCTAGATTACACAATGCTTGAATACCTGGACGGGAAGTATTTGCTAGTTTCTTTAGTCCTTTTTTCACTAGAAGCCGATTTTCTGCTTGCAACGGAACAAGATCGGCAATCGTCCCAATTGCTGCTAAGTCAAGAAGATGTTCAGGAACTTTTCCTAACAATGCATGAGCTAATTTAAAGGCTACTCCTACCCCTGCGAGATGGGGAAAGGGATAATGACCATCAGGTAATTTAGGGTGAATAATAGCATATGCATCTGGTAATATATCTCCTGCTTCATGGTGATCGGTAATAATAAGGTCGATTCCAAGCTCTTTAGCTAATGACGCTTCCTTTAATGCTGCAATTCCAGTATCCACTGTGATGATAAGCTTAATGCCATTTTCATGCGCATGCCGAAAAGCATTCTCATTTGGACCATAGCCTTCTGTAAAGCGGTTTGGTATATAGTATGTTACATTCGCATGTTTTTCTAATAAAGTTTCCATTATGACGGATGTACTTGTCACACCGTCAGCGTCATAATCTCCAAATATTAAAATAGGCTGTTGTCGTTCTATCGCATCATTTATACGTTGGACACTCTTTTCCATATCTGAAAATAAATATGGATCATGAAATGTTTCATTTTCAATATTTAAAAACTCTTGTGCAGTAGCTGCATCTGTTATTCCACGAGTAACTAAAAGTTTAGCAACTAGTGGGCTAATATTTAATTGATTACTTAATTCTTTTGCTAATGATTCGTTGGATTCTTTCACAATCCAGCGTGATTTTGGAATTAACATGAATTTCACTCCCTAACCTTATTAGTATACTAGAGTGAATCGTTCCTTTCAATTTGATTTAATGGTAGAGTTTATCACAAAAAAACCCGCAGATTTTATTCTGCGGGATTCTTTTTACACTTGTGGTTCGTCAGAGGACCATTTCTTTTTCTCTTTTACTGTATCGATTGGTCCATTTTTTCTTAATTCTCTCACTTTCAAATCATACCAAATTTGAGCTGAAATAAAGATAGACGAATACGTACCAGCTATTAAACCTACTAATAATGCAACGGAGAAGTTAAGAATAGACTCACTACCGAAAATGAGTAAGGCAACTACTGTTACAATTACTGTTAAAATAGTATTAATTGAACGTGTTAATGTTTGTCTTAACCCTTTATTTACAACATCTGCAATATCCTCTTCTGTTTTCAGTCGTCTCTTCGCTTTTAAGTTTTCCCGAATTCGGTCAAACGTTACAATCGTATCATTGATGGAATAACCTACGATAGTCAGTACAGCCGCTATAAATGTAATATCGACTTCTAACCGAATAAAGCTAAAGACGGCAATAATGAAAAATGCATCATGTAACAATCCAAGAATGGATGCAATTCCCATCGTATATTCAAAGCGGAAAGATACGTAAATTATGATACCAAGAGCAGCAATTGCTAATGCATATAGGGCGTTCTTGGCCAATTCTTTCCCAACTGTTGGAGATACAGTACTTACATTAGGCTCTGAGCCATATTTCTCACTGAAATGAGCCTTTAAATCGGCAATCTCCTGTTGTGTAAGTTCTCCTTTATAACGGACAACGCCGCGGTCTTTTTCATCACCAGATAGAACGATGTCACTAGAAGATAGATTGATTGCATCAAGTTCAGTTGATATTTCCTCCGCCGTAACTGGTTTTCCTGCATCAATCTCAACCCTTGTTCCTGCAGAAAAATCAATTCCTAAATTTAGACGGAAAATAGCTAAAATAATGATTCCAACTACGATCAATGCCGACGTTAGCATATAAAATTTCTTTCGATGTTTTACGAAATCAAAACGATCAAATCGAGTAGTTAACTCCAAAGTTGTTTTGTTTTCAGATAGTTGGTGAATACTTGATCGTTTAACCCCAAACCAACCTGGTTTATCTTTTAAGAAACCACTATTAATCCATAGCCATAGGAATAACCTTGATCCATAAACAGCTGTTAAGAAGCTCATTAAGATACTGACAATAAGCATTGTAGCGAAACCTTTTACTGAGCTTGTACCAAAGAAAAATAGAACTGCAGCTGCTAGTAATGTCGTAATATTAGCATCTAAAATTGTAACGAATGATGTTTTATTACCCGCCTGGAATGCAGCTTTTAAGGATCTTCCAACTTTCAATTCTTCCTTCAAACGTTCATAAGTTAAAATGTTAGCGTCCACGGCCATGCCGACACCAAGTATTAGTGCTGCAATTCCTGGCAAAGTAAGGACAGCATTCATCCAATCAAACACAACTAAAATTAAATAAACATAAATGGATAATGTAATTGTCGCAATAAACCCTGGAAAACGATAGAATACGATCATAAATAAGAAAATTAAAGCAATCCCGATTATCCCTGCTGTAATTGTCTTCGTTAACGCCTCTTCCCCGAATTGCGCTCCGACAGAAGTAGAATATACTTCGGTTAGCTTAACTGGAAGTGAACCTGCATTTAATAAACTGGCTAAATTCTCAGCTTCTTCCTTCGTGAAATTCCCTTCAATTGTAACTTCAGTGCTGGTAAATACCTGTCTAACTGCAGGATCGGATAGTAATTTCGAACTGCCGCTTACAGCAGCTTCAGCATATGAATCTACACCTTCCTCAAAATCCATCCAAATGACCAATTTATTATTGGGGTACATATCAACAACTGTTTGTGTAACGTTTTGCCACTTTTTCTTATCTTTCATTTCTACGACTACAACAGGTTGGTTGGTACGACTATCAATTGTAAATTTAGCAGATCCCTCTACCAAATCAGTACCATCCATCATAATATTATCGTTTACATCACGGAAAGTTAATTCTGCTTGTGTTCCTAGAATTTCACGAGCTTCCGCTTGATCGTCAATTCCTGCAAGCTGAACTCTAATCCTTTTTCCCTCAATTTGATAATTCGGTTCGCTTACACCTAGAACGTCAATACGTTTTCGGAGTGCCTCTACTGTATGTATTAATGTATCATTATTTACTACTTGATCATCATGTATAGCTTCCACATCATATAAAACTTCAAAGCCACCTTGTAAATCAAGCCCTAGTTTAATATCTTTGAGAACAGAATTAGTTGTTGTTCCCATTAAACTACCAATAAAAATTAGTAATAGAAAAAATGCCAATATCCTGCTTCTTTTAACCATTTTTCAATATCCCCCTCAGATGAAGCGTTCCCAACTTTTTGTCAATATAAGTATTATGAAGTAGTTAAAAAGTGGTGTCAATTTATCTTTTTACTCATTCACTGTTTTCTCACCTAATAATTCCTGAAGCTCTTCACTATCTAATTCAACAAATAAGTTTGGAGCTTTATACGCTTCAACCGTGGCATAATTCATAAATTCACCAATCTTCACAGAAAGTATATCTGCCACTAATTCGTGGATACGAATACCCTCTTTAGGTTTTTGCCATTTTTTCTTCGTTAAAAAACCCCATAAATCTTGCTTATTTACTTTCCCATAGCCAGTTAAAGTAAACTCTTCTAATTTGCTATCAATGACAGGCGTTAAGAGATGCAAATAAGAATTGTATGGATGACTGCTATTTGACATATTGTCCCCACCTTTATTTTTATATAAATATTATAATCTACTTTATCTTGTCATGCTTTGTCCATCTTGTTGCATATACTTCATTGTAATCGAATGTAACAGATTTGAGAAGGCAGGGACCAAAATGTCAAAGTTTCTAAAAGGTACATTAATATTAATGATTGCTGGGCTGATTACGAGATTGCTCGGCTTTATAAACAGAATCGTTATTGCCCGCATGATTGGAGAAGAAGGCGTAGGATTATTCATGATGGCGTTTCCTACTCTAGTATTAGTCATTTCATTAGTTCAAATTGGACTACCTGTCGCCATATCAAAAGCCGTAGCTGAAGCGGAAGCTAGAGGAGATAAACGAAAAACGAAAAAAATCCTAGCTGTTTCCCTAACAGTGACAATCTCATTATCGCTTCTGTTTACACCAACATTAATGCTATTAGCACCTTATTTAGCAGAAACACTTTTTACAGACACTAGAATTTATTATCCATTAATCGCTATATCACCAATTATTCCAATCGTCGCAGTTTCCTCTGTTATTAGAGGGTATTTCCAAGGGAAACAAAACATGAGGCCAGCAGCGATTGCTCAAGTGCTGGAACAAGCAGTTCGAATTGCATTAATCGCAATCTTAGCTAAAGCTTTTTTACCTTATGGTATTGAATTTGCTGCTGCTGGAGCAATGATTGCCTCTGTTCTTGGAGAGCTTGCATCATTAATTTATTTATTTACTGTTTTTAAAGTAAAAAAGAAATTCCCAATTCGCCGCAACTTTTTCAAATCATTAAGATCGAGTAAAAGTACGTTAAAAGAATTAATGAGCATCGCCATACCAACTACAGGTAGTAGGATGATTGGTTCACTCTCTTGGTTCTTTGAGCCGATTGTTGTATCTCATAGTTTGTTATTAGCTGGAGTAGCAGCTGGAGTAGCAACAAAACAATATGGGTTATTGACTGGGTATGCGTTACCTTTATTAATGCTACCTTCTTTCATCACATTTTCACTATCCACATCACTCGTTCCTGCAATAAGTGAGGCAAATGCTAGTAAAAACCACAAATTAGTTGAACATCGATTACAGCAAGCACTTCGGTTTGCGCTACTAACTGGTGGACTAGCAGTAATTGTTCTTTATGTATATGCAGAACCTTTAATGACATTAATGTATGGATCACCAAAGGGATACGAGTTCATAAGACTAATGGCACCATTCTTTATCTTTCATTATTATCAAGGGCCATTACAAGCAATTCTACAGGCACTTGATTTAGCAAGAGCAGCCATGATAAACAGCTTAATAGGAGCAATTATCAAAATAACGGTGATTTTTGCTCTTAGTTCCCAACCTAGTTTTGGTATTAATGGCGCTGCACTAGGAATTGCAGCTGGAACCGTATTAATTACAATGCTACACTTTGCGACGGTACTTAAAAAGATACAATTCACAATCTATGTTGCAGAATATGTAAAGTTTATTATTGCTGCGGTTCTTTCTAGTATAATCGGGACATTATTCTATACAAAGGTACTAATAGAAAGCCCACTAGTTACTCGATTACTAATAGGAATATTGATTATTGTTATAACGTACATTTTGTTTATTACCATGTTTAGATTATTAAAGAAAAATGACCTTCTACGTATCCCAATCATTAACAAGATAATTCGATAATACTGAGGTAATGAGATTGAGATAAAATCAAAAACCGAACTATCGTTTCAATCGAATTCGATATATAGTTCGGTTTTATTCTGTTTTTAAGTGATGACTTCACAGGATCGAATTATCCGTTTTATGCATTTGAAGATACAAGCGAAGTGTATTTCCGAAACGGTGTAGTTACACCTAAAACATTCAAATTTATATCCTTTTCAAATGGTTTTGTGCCATCCTTATTTTGGTTCATCCATGTAATCAATAAAAAACTTTCCGTCTTGAAAACTACAGAAAGAGATTTTTTCAATATCGTGATGGCCACGATCATGAAGTTCTTTTCTAAGCCATTCTTCACTTTTTTGTATTTCTTCAAGATGCTCCTGCTGAACAATTCCATTTAAAATAACGGGAATTGTATACGATGCAGGTGTCTTTTTGTTGCTTTTTTTAATAACAGATAAATTGCCAGACGGCTCCAGGATGGCAAATTCAACATCTGCAATATTAGGAATATCTTTTTCACGTAACTGCATGAGCAAGTCATCGAAATTATAACGGAGTTTTCGCATTTCATTTTCATCTATCTTGCCTTTATTAATAATTAATGATGGCTTTCCATCAATTAAACGTCTGAATCTACGACTTTTTAAACCAATGTAGGCTAGACCAACTTGTATTATAAGCAGGATTAGCATTGGAACAATGGAATGCAATATTGGATCATTATGTTGTTCTATTGCCACTACTGCCATTTCACCAATCATAATGAAAACAACCAAATCTAAAATACTTAATTCTCCTATTTCCCTTTTTCCCATTAACCTAAAAATGACCAATATGACTCCATAGAGAAAAATCGTCCGAAAAATAATACTGATGTAATCTTCCACAACATATTCCCCCTTATTTTTCATCCGTAATTTTTAGTGTGTCCTTAATTTGTATAAAAAAATAATGGAATTGTCGTTTCTATATTCTAAATATTGATTTAGTGAATAAGCATGTACTATGAGGTTTGGACAGGGTTCCATTCCTCTTAAAGGATAAGATAAAAAGGAGTGAATACCTATCGAAGCAAAATCATTTGGGGTGTCTATCTTATATGGGATAGTGACTATTTTATTATTAGCAGTGATTACAAGTTTTATTTTCTCGCTTATTTTCCAGTTTACCGAAACTCAGGAGAAATCGGTTAGCTTTCTTATCACGGTAATTTCTTTTTTATCTGTTTTTATCGGAGGGTTTATTTGCGGTGGGAAAGCGAAACAAAAAGGTTGGTTGATTGGAGGAGCAACTGGTGTTGTGTATAGCCTATTAATTTTGGCGTACCAATATTTAGGACACTCACTTTTATTTACAATCGAGCAACTAATTTATTATATTTGCTATACATTAACTGCGATGATGGGAGGAGTATTAGGAGTAAATATTTTATCAAATGAATCTAAAAGATAAGGAAAGTACTGTATGATATCACCTTTCGTAGATGCACAATTGATAGTAAATAAAAGGACTGCCTTATCGTCACATTACAATGACTTAAGACAGTCCTCTTCATTTTACATTTTTTAGTTATTTCCTGAAACAGATTCAACAACTTCACGTATTGCTGAACGGTCATATGTAAGTCTGCTGCCATCCCCACACTTAATAATGATTTTCGCTTCATCTAAGCCATCAATTATTCCATGAAGTCCACCGATCGTTACAATCTTGTCCCCTTTTTGGAGACTATTTTGCATTGTTTGAATTGCTTTTTGACGTTTTTGGTTTGGTCTAATTAATAAAAAGTAGAACAACACAAACATCAAAATAAATGGTGATAATCCTATTAACGTATCCATATATTCCCCTCCTTTACTAGGTAAATTATATTAGAAATTTTTCGCGTTTGGTCCATTGAAGCCATAGCGCTCAAAAAATTCTTCTTTGAAGTCACCGAGACGATCCTCTTTTATCGCATTCCGGACTTGCTTCATTAAGTTTAACAGAAAATGCAAGTTATGATAAGTCGTAAGTCTAATTCCGAACGTTTCGTCACATTTAATTAAATGACGAATATATGCTCTAGAATAATTACGACAAGTATAACAATCACAGTTCTCATCAATAGGTCCGAAATCCTTTGCATATGCTGCATTTTTCACAACTAACCTACCATTACTAGTCATTAATGTCCCATTTCTTGCTATTCTAGTCGGTAATACACAATCAAACATGTCAATTCCTCTGATTGCACCGTCAATTAAGGAATCTGGTGATCCTACTCCCATCAAGTAACGAGGTTTATTACTTGGTAGTAGAGGTGTAGTAAAGTCCAAAACTCTGTTCATTACATCTTTCGGCTCTCCTACAGACAAACCACCTACAGCATACCCAGGAAAATCAAGCGAAACAAGATCTTGTGCACTTAGTTTTCGTAAATCTTCATATTCTCCACCCTGAACTATCCCAAATAAACCTTGATCTTCAGGTCTTTGATGCGCTTGTAGACAACGCTCTGCCCAACGAGATGTTCTCTCTACCGACTTTTTCATATATTCATGTGATGCAGGAAATGGAGGACATTCGTCAAATGCCATCATAATATCTGGCCCTAATGCATTTTGAATTTCCATTGCCTTTTCAGGGGAAAGGAATAACTTATCACCGTTTAAGTGATTACGGAAATGAACACCTTCCTCTTCAATTTTACGGAATTCACTTAATGAAAAGACTTGAAATCCACCAGAATCAGTTAAAATTGCTTGATCCCAATTCATGAATGAGTGTAGCCCACCTGCTTCTTTTACTATTTCATGACCAGGACGAAGCCATAGATGATATGTATTACTTAAAATAATACCTGCTCCCATTGCTTTCAATTCTTCTGGAGACATCGTTTTTACGGTTGCTAATGTTCCTACCGGCATAAACATAGGTGTTTCATAAGAGCCATGTGGAGTATGAATGATACCTAATCTAGCACCAGTCTGTTTGCATGTTTTTATTAATTCATATCTAATAGCAGTCAATACATTCGCTCCTTTCTTTCTTAAATTAGTAACATAGCGTCGCCAAAGCTAAAAAAGCGATACTGCTCCTTTACCGCTTCGTTATATGCATGTAATACATGATCACGACCAGCAAATGCACTTACAAGCATAATTAAAGTAGACATCGGTAAATGGAAGTTTGTAATTAATCCATCAATTGCCTTAAATGTATAACCAGGATAGATAAAAATATCTGTCCAGCCACTACCAGCAATAAATTCACCATCATCTGTTGCACTTGCAATCGTCTCAAGTGTTCTTGTAGATGTTGTTCCAACCGAAATTATTTTTCCGCCTTTTTGTTTTACATTATTTAATAACTCTGCTGTTTCTTTAGAAATCGTATAATATTCAGCATGCATTTTATGATCATTAATATCCTCTACACTTACAGGTCTAAACGTACCAAGTCCAACATGCAAAGTTATAAATGCGACATGAACTCCTTTTGCTCTAATCGCATCGAGTAACTCGTTCGTAAAATGCAATCCAGCTGTAGGTGCTGCTGCTGATCCACGCTCTTTTGCATATACTGTTTGATAACGGTCCTGATCATCTAATTGTTCCTTTATATATGGTGGTAGCGGCATTTTCCCTAACTCGTCCAACACCTCGTAAAAAATTCCTTCATATTCAAAATCTAATAACCTACCACCATGTTCAAGTTCTTCAACACATACTGCTTTTAAATTACCGTTCCCAAAAGTAATAATAGACCCTTTTTTAATACGTTTGGCAGGTTTTACTAACGTTTCCCAAGTATCACCATTTACTTGTTTTAAAAGTAATACTTCGATCTTTGCTCCAGTATCAAACTTTGATCCCATTAATCGAGCTGGGAGGACTTTTGTGTCATTCAGAACTAAACAATCTCCTTCATGCAAATAATCAACAATATCGTTAAAAATTGCATGATTCAACTCACCTGTTTGTTTATTTAATACCATTAATCTACTTGCTGATCTATTCTCTAATGGTACTTGAGCAATAAGTTCCTCGGGTAATTCAAAATTAAACATTTCTACTTTCACTATTTACCTAGCCTCCCAATTACATACAAAACTACTGAAAGTATGATACTAATGATAATGGAGCTCATAATTGGGAAAAACATGGTTGTGTTCCCTTTTTTTATGATGATATCACCTGGTAATTTCCCTAGTTTGAAAAATTGTAGAAGAAATCCAATTAAAAAGATTATTGCTCCTACCACCATAAATAGCTTTGAAAATCCACTCATTTACTAGGTGCCTCCATTTGAAAATGCTCGTATACAAGTTGAGTTACCATTCTTCCACGCGGTGTCCGCTGCAGAAAACCAATTTGTAGTAAGTATGGCTCATATACATCCTCTATTGTTGTTGGCTCCTCTCCAATACTGGCGGCAATTGTATCAATACCTACAGGTCCACCTCTGAATTTCTCTATCATCCCTATAAGGAGCTTGTGATCAATATTATCTAAGCCAAGATGATCTACCTGCATTAATTCTAGTGCTTCTTCAGCTACTGCTAATGTGATAATACCATTTCCTTTTACTTGTGCAAAATCTCTTACACGTCTCAATAATCGATTTGCAATTCTGGGAGTTCCACGCGACCGCCTAGCAATCTCTATAGCTCCTTGTATTTCTATTTCCGTATCCAATATATGTGCAGTTCGGACAACGATATCTGTTAGCTGATCCTCTGTATAATATTCTAAACGACTAAGTACACCGAAACGGTCACGTAATGGTGCTGACACTGCTCCAGAACGAGTTGTAGCACCTACAAGTGTAAATGGAGGCAGATCTAGTCTCACCGATCTGGATTCAGGTCCTTTTCCGATGACAATGTCTAAACAGTAATCTTCCATTGCTGGATATAATACTTCTTCAATGGCACGAGGCAGACGGTGAATCTCATCAATAAATAAAACTTCTCCAGGTTCAAGTGATGTAAGGATGGCTGCGAGATCACCAGGCCTTTCAATAGCTGGTCCGGATGTAGTGCGTACATTTACACCCATCTCATTCGCAATAACAACGGCTAACGTTGTTTTACCAAGTCCTGGAGGGCCGTATAATAACACATGGTCTAGTGTTTCCTTTCTCATTCTTGCTGCTTTAATAAATATAGAGAGGTTATCCTTAACTTTATTTTGCCCAATATATTGCGATAATGTTTGAGGACGTAAACTTTGTTCAAATGTTAAATCATTTCCCATTGCTTCGCTCGATACAATTCTATCTTCCATTACCTTTGCCTCCTCCCTATGTCCATTTCTAATATATATTTTATGTAATTAATAATTGTAATGCTTGTTTTATATATTGATCCGTAGTTAAATCCTTACCTTCTAGTTTTGGTGTAATTTTCTTTAATTCTCTATCAGAATAACCTAATGCTGCTAATGCTAGTAACGCCTCTTCCAAATGCGTTTCTTCAGTTGGTTTCTGTAAGTTAATATCATCACCACTTGCAAATAAATCATAATTATCTAATGGAGCAATATCTGTTAATTTACCTTTTAGATCTAAAATCATTTGTCTAGCAGTTTTTTTTCCAACTCCAGGAAACTTCGTTAAAAACTTTTCATCTTCATTCTCGATTGCTCTTATGACATGAACTGGTTCACCAAACGCTAAAATGGCTAAAGCCCCTTTAGGTCCAATACCAGAAACACTAATTAATTTCTTAAATAACATTTTTTCCTCTGTTTTTTCAAATCCATACAGTGCGATGACATCTTCTCTAACATGCTGATACGTATAAATAATCGTTTCCTTACCACGAATTTTCGAAAAGACAAACGGATTTGGTGTTAATATTTGATAACCAATACCGTTATTTTCAATTACTACATACTCGGGTCCAATTAGTTCTACATTCCCTTTAATATATTCGTACAAATCATTCTCTCCCTAGTAAATGCTATCCATCATTGTACCATATAACGCCTTATGTATTGAAATAAAAAACATACGTTCTTTATATTACAAACATTACATCAAGTTTACTATTTGATTTAGCTTTTGCATTCATGGTTTCACTTTTTTTAAATACGGGTATTATGAAACAACTAGACATTTATTTTTAAAATATGAGGGAGGCTTTCATCTATGGTTAAGACCGTTGTTGGTGTTTATGGAACTAGTTTTGAAGCCTTAGGAGCAATTAACTCATTAAAAGAAGACGGAATACAAAAGCAGCATATTCTTGTAATTGCACACGACGAGTACGAAACAAGCATACTGGAGAAAAAAGCTGGTGTAGCAGTTGATCAAGGCATTAATCTTGAACAACAAAAGAAAAGTGTACTTCAATCTTTAAGATCATTGTTTTCCTCTAGCTCATCCAATGATTATATGTATACAAACTATTTAATGGACATTGGCCTTGACAAAGAGGATGCAGAGCTACACAGTCTTGATGTAAAATCAGGGAAAATCCTTGTGCTACTGGATAAAAAATATGACAGAGAGAAGCCTGAAACAGACTTAAGTGAAGTTGCTGAAGAAATGAGTAACAATCCAGTAAATAATGCGCTTGAGGAACAACGAGTAGCATCTAGAATTGAATCCGAAAATAAGCTAAGAGCAGAATCTTTAAATGATGTTGATAGGATAAAGCATTTAAAATAAAAATGAAGGAGTGTTCTACAACAAGCAATTGAGCTAGTTGTGGAACACTCCTTTTTTTATTCATCACCGACATCTATTGAATAACGCTTCATCGTTTCTAAAACTTCAGCAAAAATTTCTTTTGATTTCACAGGAATTCCCTGTTTTAATTGCTGTCTTTTCTTCCCTTCCAACTTTTGTATATCTATTTGGAAGAAAGATTGGATAATATCCTCATGTTCTGGACTGCCATTGAAGATAGACAATGTTCCGTCTTCAGAAACCCCAAAGAAGCCATTTAGTTTCAAAAGTGGGGAAATATCATCCACTACCTTCTCAAAGATAAGTTGTTTTTCATTCATGTCGATAAGTTGCCAAGATTCATATTTAGCCCAAAAATCCTCCATTGCCCAAATCGTTTCTTTTACTGTTTCTTCACTTATTTCGCCATCTAAATATATTCTTTTTAACGTAACGTTAATAATTTGCGGACTATATTCTTCTATCTGATTGCTTGAATAACCTTCTTCCACCATCTCTGACCCGTTTTTCGCATAAGTAGACTGCACTCCTACAGCAATATGAATCGTTGTTAATAATACAAACATTATTAGAATCATTGCTTTAAATCTCATACGGATCACCTCTATAGCCAAAATTTATATCTATGCTTAGCTATAGGTTACCCAAAAATTTACATGAATATCCGAAAAAGAAAGTTTGATTACATTTTTTAATCATTATCTATTTGTAGAATTAAATTTTTATAAAATTGTATTCGTTTTTTATAATGATTTAACGTTTGGTTCTCCAAGTCATTTAACATTAATCGCTGTTCTAACTTGCTTTTTCTGGAATAGTAGTTCCACTCTCTAAACATGTCTGCTGGGTAAACTAATGCTGATAAGAAGTATTTATTATGCTTATATTCCTGGATGATAGGATACTCAAACAACTTCTCTATATCCCATTCCTTATAAGGTAAAATCCGATTACTAAACTGCAACAAATCAATATAATTTGGAGCAATACTAATTAAATCAAAATCAATTAAATATAATGAGTCATTTTTTCTACGAATAAAATTATGACTAGCAACATCGCCATGAATGATACAATTTTTCGTTTTTATTGATTCATCACTGTACTGTTTCATTTTTCGCAGTGCCCAGTCACCATAATAGGAAAGTCGCTGTAAATGCGAATAAGTTTTCGTATTATTATGTAACTGCAATCCCTTTTTAAAATCTGCTAATCTTCTTTCCCATTTTGTATATAAATTAAATTTTGGCAATTGCGTTTTCAATGAATTTGTTAATAAGGATGTTGTTGCATGAAATTTATTTAATAATAGTAAGGCATCGCGAATATTCATTTCATTTTCATATGTGAATTTAGTTTCATTTGTAGCCTCGATATATTGTATAAGCCCAAACACTCGGTTACCGAAAACAAATGGCTTTGGAATAAAACGATACGTTTCTGTAAATTCATGTCTGAATAATTCATTCGTTAATGCAATTTGGTTCACAAGCTGTGTCTTATTCGGAAATTCCTTCACTATCCAAGCTTCAGTATCACTAGATAATAGCCAGACACCTTCTTTTATTCTCTGTATTTTAGAAAAAGGAATCCCCGAACTTCTATTCATAAAAAGAAGGAGACGGCGATTATATCCGTCCCTATCATCAAAATAATTATTCTTCATCGTTACCTACTCGAAAATCAGTTGGGAGTGCATAAGATAATTCTGGATTAGGCATTCCGTATGGATTTGCTTCATAACCAACAGGTGGCGCAAATGATTGATTAGGCATTTGCTGCATCATTTGTGGCATCATCTGTGGCATCATTTGTGGCCCTTGTTGGAAAAATGGATGTGCGTGTTGACCACTCATTTGTGCATTACCTCCACCACAACCACAGTCTTCATTTGGATTATCTTGCATGCCTGCAACTGGGAAAGGTTGTTGGTTATAGTCCATTGGCATGTTTACATTAGGATATTGCATTGGTAGTGGGTATCCTGGATTTCCAAACCCTTGAACATTTTCCCAGTCATTTGGACTTTCATCATCATAATCATTATCCCAGTCATCTAAATCCCAATTCCCTGCTGGCATTTGCATTCCTGGCATGGCAGCTAGCATACCTTGCTGCATGAAAGGCATTTGTGCCGGATTTTGCATACCAGGATATTGTGCCATCATATGTGGGTGATGACCAAATGGTTGCATCATTGGATAGCAAGGATCACACATAGGCATCATTGGCATTGGATAGCAATACTGGTACACAGGTGGACACATATTTTGCTGGGCTGGCATTGTTGGCATCACTGGCATGACTGGCATTTGTGGAGTTTCGGGAACTTCTTTTGAGATTGGTTTTTGTAATGGCACTTCTTTTTTTGGTACAGGTGCTGGTTGTTCTTTTACTGGTAGTTCTTTTGCCGGTAATTCTTTTGCTGGTAATTCCTTTGCTGGTAATTCTTTTGCAGGAGCTGGTTTCTCTTTGGCTGGTTGTTGTACTTGTGCTTGTAATTGTTGTAAGCTCATTGTGTAATAATTATTAATATCGATTTCTGGTAACTGTATAGGCATTACAGGTTGATAAATTGGAGCTGGTTTTTCCTTTGGCACCTCTTTCGCAGGTTTTGTAACTGGCATAGGTGCTTCTTTCTTCTGAATAAACGGATGTTCAGCTTTCGGCATTTCTTTCGGTTTGCTTGGGGATGCAATTGGCATCTCCTTTGGCTTATTAGCAGAGACTATGGGCATTTCTTTTTTTATTGTTCCTCCGCTAGTTGGAACCTTAATTTTCATACCGGGCATGATCATCTCTGGATTTGACAATTGTGCATTCATCTTCTTAAGTTCGTCAAAATCTACTCCATATTTTTTAGATATAGTCCAGAGCGTATCTCCTTTTTGGACAATATGAATCTTCACTCATTTCCCCTCCTCAGGCATAAGTCCATATAGTGTATGAATATATAGGCAAAATGCTAATAATCTTCACAAAAACTTATGATTACTTATGAGGATTTATGCAAAAAGAACAGAGAGTCAAAACAAAATTCCTAAGTTAGAACGAATGTCGTATCTATGATAATATTTAGATACATACATACGAAGCAGGGAAACTGGAGGTTTTATCATTGGAAAAGAAAAAATTACTTGGTGATGAAAGAAGGGAACTATTACTGACACTGTTAAAAGAGAGTAATTCACCCTTAACAGGTACTTTTCTTGCAAAAAAGGCAAATGTTAGCCGTCAAGTAATTGTCGGTGATATTACATTACTTAAGGCTCGTAATGAACCAATCATCGCCACAAGTCAAGGTTATATTTATTTGAATACAAATCCTTCAGAGAATGTGGTAGAAAAAACGATTGTTTGCGTACATAACATGGATCAAACTGAAGATGAATTAAATATTATTGTAGATCATGGAGTAACAGTGAAAGATGTAAGAGTAGAACATCCAGTTTATGGAGATTTAACTGCATCGATAATGGTTTCCAATCGTAGCGATGTTAAAGCATTTCTAAATCGGATGAAAGAAACGAATGCAGCTTTACTTTCTGATTTGACTTCTGGTATTCATTCACACACACTTTCTGCATCAAATAGTCAGTTAATTGATAAGGCAGAAGCTGCTTTGAAGAAAGCAGGATTATTAATAGACGAGAACTAAAGAAGAGACTCGACATCCTCATTTTACTGAAAGGAAAGTATCTAACTCGCTTCGGAAACACATTTGGCTGATAACTTTTTAATTCGTGTTTGGGTCTGTCCAATAATAACAGCATTTTACAAGGAAAAATAAAAAACGAACTATCTTGATTACAGGATAGTTCGTTTTTTACTTTTTCTATTATTAACCACCGGAACTTAATACATCGACTTTATCTACAAAGGAAAGTTTCCGTAAATTTGCTAGTAATTCGTCTATATCTACACTCATATGTGTAACATCTAATGATAAAGTAACATTGGCTCTTCCTTGTAAAGGAATTGTTTGGTGTATAGTCAATACATTACAAGAATTCATCGCCACAATTCCCAATAATTTGGAGAGGGCACCAGGTTCATCCTCTAAATAGAAGAAAAGAGTAAGAATTTTTTCAGTCACCACTTTATGAAATGGAAACACTGTATCTCTATATTTATAAAATGCACTCCTACTCAAATCAACTTGTTGAACTGCCTCCCAAACAGAATCAACTTTCCCTCTCTCAATTAATTCTTTTGCATCTAATGTTTTTTTCATTGCTTCAGGTAATACATCCTCCCTGATCAAAAAAAACCGATGATGACTTTCTTTTTTCGCCATACCATTTTCCCCCGTTCAAAAGAAAAAACTTACTCTATAAATTCAAATTCGAATTCAAGCAGACGAATGGTGTCACCATGTTGAGCTCCTCTTTCCCTTAATGCATCGTCCACTCCCATAGATCTTAACTGACGTGAAAAACGGCGAACTGATTCATCGCGAGAAAAGTCTGTCATTTTGAACAGACGTTCAATTTTGTCACCTGTTAGTACAAAACTTCCGTCAGGATCTCTTGAAATTTCAAACTCTTGCTCCGCTTTTTCATGCCTGTACACTACCCGATTAATTGTATCATCTTGTATCGTCTCGTGTAGTGGAAATTCTGGTGTTTGTTCTAACTGATCAGCAATTGCATATAATAGCTCTCGCAAGCCTTGTCTACTTATTGCAGAAATAGGGAATATAGGATAATCCTCAGTTAATTTCTCCTTAAATTCTTGCAAATTTTGTTCTGCATCAGGCATGTCCATTTTATTAGCTACAATAATTTGAGGTCTTTCTAGAAGTCGAAGATTATACTCCTGCAATTCTTGATTAATGGTAGTAAAATCAGCATACGGATCTCGTCCTTCTAAGCCTGACATATCAATAACATGAACGATAACTCTTGTTCTTTCAATATGTCTCAAGAATTGGTGTCCTAATCCGACACCTTCATGTGCACCTTCAATTAATCCCGGAAGATCTGCCATTACAAAACTTCTACCATCATCTGTCTCCACAACACCTAAGTTGGGAACGATCGTGGTGAAATGATATTCAGCTATTTTAGGCTTTGCAGCAGATACTACGGATAGCAAAGTAGATTTCCCAACACTAGGAAAACCAACTAGACCAACATCAGCTAATACTTTCAATTCTAGAATTACATTTCTTTCCTGGCCCGGCTCCCCATTCTCAGCAATCTCTGGTGCAGGGTTTGCAGGTGTTGCAAATCGAGTATTACCTCTTCCTCCCCTGCCACCTTTCGCAATTACAGCTTGTTGTTCATGTTCAATTAAATCTGCTATGATTTCATTTGTATCTTCATCTTTTACAACAGTCCCTGGTGGAACTTTAATAATTAAATCTTGCGCTCCTTTTCCATGTTGGCCTTTGGACATTCCATGCTCACCACGTGGAGCTTTAAAGTGGCGTTGATAACGAAAATCCATTAATGTTCTCAAACCTTCGTCGACTTGAAAAATGACACTTGCTCCTTTTCCTCCGTCTCCGCCAGCTGGGCCACCCATTGCAACATATTTCTCACGGCGGAATGCAACCATCCCATTACCACCGTCTCCACCTTTAACAAATATTTTCACCTGATCGACAAACATCTTATCACTCCATATTTCATAAAATGAACTCGATAATGAGCTCCGTTTCGTTCATTTTTAGTAAATGTACATTATTATACCTATTTTCACTATTAGAAATCCAATTTTCCATAATGTCTACCTGTTCTAGCTTTCCACTAAAATGAAATAAAAATTGATTCTGATTTTCGAGTGGTTTTACGGTAATTGCCAGACGATTTTCATACATTGGATGGACAACACTTTCTAATTGCTGAAAAAAACCTCTCATCCATAACACTAATGATGTTTCATCTTCTACATTTTTATGTACTTGCTCAGCGACTTCATACTCAACTAGGAATTTGCTTCCTTGCCAATTATGAGTAATAAGCATATACGCAAATTCTGGTAGCTTCAAGTTTGTAATTCTTGATTCTTGTTGTGATTCCATTATTATATCAGCAATGATACTTTCAGCTTTCTCTAATCTCCCTAAAGATATATATCCTTTTATCAACTGTATCTTATTGAGCCAATCATGTCTTACATGTTGGAGTATGTCCAAAACTTCCTTCTTATCGGTCATCTTTTTATCCTCACAATCCATCTACCATCGTTACTATAGTATAACAGAAATTGGCATTACATTATATAAGTCCTATAAAAAACACAAAAGCTCTAACCTTATCAGGCTAGAGCTTTCATATATCCTCAGGAAGAGGTAATTATTGAGCTTTAGGGTACACACTTACTCTTTTCTTATCGCGACCTACACGTTCAAAACGTACAACGCCATCGATTTTTGCGAAAAGTGTGTCATCACCGCCACGACCAACGTTTTCACCAGGGTGAACTTTTGTACCGCGTTGACGATAAAGAATAGAACCACCAGAAACGAATTGACCGTCTGCACGTTTAGCACCTAGACGTTTCGCTTCAGAGTCACGACCGTTCTTTGTAGAACCTACTCCTTTTTTGGATGCAAAAAACTGAAGATCTAATCTTAGCATGAATTCCACCTCCTACTCTTTAAAGGAAATATTTATAAAATCACTATAATCTCTTTCGATTGTTTGTAGTGATATAACCATGCTATCTAGCAGTAGCTGAAGCTGTTTAGACACTTCATCGGATAGTTTATGCGGGAATGTACATTTTAAAAATCCACTATCAGCTTGTTCTATTTCCGGTTCTATACCTGTTAATGCAATGATTGCATTAACACTACCGAAGGCAACAGCTGATGCACCTGCACAAACGATGTCCTGTCCTTTATCTGCAAAATTAGCATGTCCATCCATCGTGAATGAAGTAATCTTTCCATCAGGACGTTTGTTAATTTCAATTTGAATCATTGTCAATCCGCCTTACGCGTTGATTTTTTCAACAACAACTTTAGTGTATGGTTGACGATGACCTTGTTTTTTGTGGTAGTTTTTCTTTGGCTTGTATTTGTAAACAACAATCTTCTTTTGACGACCTTGTTTTTCAACTTTAGCTGTGACAGTTGCACCTTCAACAAATGGGCTACCAACTTTCACATCTTCCCCACCAACGAAAAGAACTTTATCAAAAGTGAATGACTCACCTTCAGCTGCATTTAATTTCTCAACGTAGATAGTTTGGCCTTCTTCAACACGAATTTGTTTACCACCAGTTTCAATGATTGCGTACATATTATTGCACCTCCTTAATAGACTCAGACTCGCCATTGACAGGTGTTTGATGTTCATCAAAACTTATGTACCTGGTATGTGCGGTTGTAGCACGGGTGCTACAGACTAACAAGAAAATACTATCATATATTAAACATGAATGTCAATGACTTTCGATAGGAAAGCAAAAGGCAACTTAGACTGGGCATGTAAAAACAAAAAAGACGACGATGTCAACATATCCATTGTCGTCCATTTATTAATCATCGTAAACAAGATCCTTTAAGCGGGCATCTACTCTTTTTTCTGTAAAATAAGCATACAGAAGTTCATTTTCATCTAGTTTCCCTTGATGAGTTGGTCCAGCAACATATATTAAATGCTTACAGCCTCTTTTAAATTTCGTAAATACTTCATGCAAATATTCATCGCCTTTTGCATTTATTGTTTGTAATTGTGACACATATTCATGTTTACCATAATGTCTCTCCATTAAAAACCTCATAAAAGAGAATCTTAATTGTTTCCATGCAGTCCATAGGGATACGCTCAAATAAATCAATACTAACCAAACATTTATATTCCATGGTGAATATATGAAAATAAATAGATGTAACATACCTAATACAACTGCGGATACTAATAATGAGAGGCGATTCGCTTCTAAATACGTATTCCTAGTTGCAAAAAATAATTGAATTAATTTACCTCCATCAAGTGGCCAGATAGGTAGAAGATTAAAGATTAAAATCATTACATTAAATTGTAAAATGACTTTTGCATAATCTGCTGTAACAACAGAAGCCATTACTAAGATTGGCAACAAAATCGCAATAATTAAATGTTGAAATGGCCCAGCTAATATGACCATTAGCTCTTCTTGCATACTCCTATTCCCGTGTTCATCCACTTCACAATAACCACCAAAAGGCAATATTAATATGCGCTTTATTTTCCAATCATAGTAATGAGCCATAAAAGCATGTCCAAGTTCATGCAAGAAAACAATGCAAAACAGGGCTAGTAGCTCCCAAAAATACCCAGTCATAATCGCTAACCCTGTGACTGCCCAAAAGAGGGGGTGAATGTTAATCTTTTTTATAAGGTCTATATATTTATTCAAATTTCATCACCTGTATAGGATCAATAAAGGTATCATTTTGCTTAATGGCAAAATAAAACTCACCTTTTTGATTTTCATCACTTGCTGCTACATTTCCAACAATTTCACCTTCTTTTACATTTTGGTGCGTCTTTACAGATATGCTATCTAGTCTGCCATACCATGATTCACTGTGATCAGCATGTTGAATAATAACTGTTTTACCAATATCTTCTTTCACTCCTGCAAAAATAACATTACCACCACTCATTGCTTTTACATCCGCATCTTGTCCAGTTTCAATAATAATTCCTCTTCCATCCCCTGAAAAATCCTCTAATACTTTTCCTGAAACTGGTTGTGAGTAGTCGTGCATTTTATCGGGATTTTCTGTTTCCTTTTCAAATGGAGGTAAAAGTGCAAGTGGTTTTCCAAATTGACTCTCATACCAATTAGCTACAGTAGCAAATTGGAATTCTGTTTCCATTGTTTTCTGGACACTAGCTCTAACTTTATCAAACGTCGTAGAAGGTGATTTAAATATGATAGCAACTACTAATACAAGGATAGCTGAAATTAATATTTTCATAAGGAACACATCACGATTCCAAAGTGGATGGAATGAATCTTTAGGGTCAGACTCATACACAGATGTTTCTATTTCATCCTCGCTAAAAGGTGATGGATTTACAGTAGGTTTTACCGTCCTTCTACGGTTCTCCATATAATTTTTTCGGCGTTTGCTAATTTGTCGGCGAATCTCGTCAGCCCTTCGGCTCATACTCCCCCATCCTCCTTTAACTATTTCTACTAACCTATGACTCGTCCGATTTAATTATTCTTTTTGAGGAGACAAACCTAAAAGAAAAAAAGGTGCTCTCCAATAAGCCACAAAAAATTGACTTGTTGGAAGCACCCTTCAATAATGTTACTATTTGACTGCGATATACAGGGAAGTACTCGTGCAGGTATTTACACAGAACGTGGCACATATTAGACTGTCAGTGCTCGTTTTTCGAATTGTTTTTATGTACCTAAAAAACACTCAAAAAAAGACGATAGACAAACTCTACTTTATCAAGTTTGTCTATCGTCCATAAAAACTTTCCTGGAAGTTAATCCGTTAGGCTTTCGCACTGAATAGTTTTTTTAGTTTTGCAAAGAGACCATTGTTGGTGTCTTCTAATGCTTGGAGTGGTACTGATTCACCTAGAATTCGTCTTGCAATATTACGATATGCAATTGAAGCAGTACTATTAGGATTTAACGCAATTGGTTCACCTTGATTCGATGATTTAATTACCTCTACATCGTCTTGTACGATTCCGATTAAATCGATGGATAGATGTTGAGCAATTTCGTCAATATCTAATACATCTCCATCTTTCATCATTTGTGGACGTATGCGATTAATAATCAATTTCGGTGGTTCGACACCTTCTTCTTTTTCAAGCAATCCAATTATACGATCTGCATCTCTAACGGCAGAAATTTCTGGTGTTGTAACTACAATTGCCTTATCAGCACCTGCAACAGCATTTTTGTATCCTTGTTCAATACCTGCCGGACAATCAATTAATATATAATCATAGTCTTGTTTCATTTCATCAACAAGCTGCTTCATTTGTGGTGGAGAAACTGCTGTTTTATCGCTCGTTTGTGCAGCTGGGAGCAAGAATAATTTATCATCAAATCGCTTATCTTTTACTAATGCTTGATGTGGTTTGCAACGTCCTTCGACAACATCTACAAGATCATATATGATTCTATTCTCTAAACCTAGGACAACATCAAGATTTCGAAGACCGATATCTGTATCAATCAGACATACCTTTTTCCCTTGAAGGGCAAGTGCTGTTCCAAGGTTAGCGGATGTAGTTGTCTTTCCGACTCCACCTTTACCTGATGTTATTACAATCGCCTCACCCATAGATTTGTCCCCCTTTTAATCTATTAATATTTGGTCTAATATGTTTTAAAACTTGTAATCGATCAATAACAATTTGTTGCTTATTGTCTATGTAAGCACATTCCATTTGGTGATGTTCTTCCTGATTATACGAGTCTGGTGCTCGACTAATACAGTCAGAAATCCGTAATTGCGATGGAGTCATAAAAGAAGCAACAATGACGGCTTCACTCCTACCCGTAACACCAGCATGGGCTATACCTTTTAGAGCACCCATGATAAAGATATTTCCACCAGCCTTTACGGTACCTCCTGGATTTACATCACCAACAAGTAACAAATCACCTGGTACTTCTAAAACTTGTCCCGATCTGACAATTGTAGCAACAGACGTAACTTCCTGTTCTGTAATTAAACGCTCTGCTTCCTCTTTTAATATAACGTTACTTTCAATTTCCTCTACATGCAAATTTTTCTTTTGCATTATCAACTTTTTCAATTCTTCTTGCTGCGTTTCCGTCAAATGTCTATTACCTGCCAATATTCGCACAGAAATTACCGGACTATCCATATCTACTCCATGCAAATCAGCTAGTTTATCTGATAACTCTTTCCGTAATTCATCATAGGAGCAGTGATCATTTAATTGCAGTGAAAGACCACTTTTCGTCCCTTTAATCATTACATTTTGTCTGTTTTTCATGTGATCCGGGCAAAGTGGAGATTAATAGATTATATCTCTCCTAATTTTTTGCCCTTATGTCTCCTTTCAACAACTACATCAATTACTATCTATTTTAACTAATATTTATGGATACGTCATCTTTAGCTCAATTCGACAAAGTGAGTGTATTTTCCTTTAAAATCGCTTTATTTTTATTCATTTAGTTCTTCTTTTACACTTTTTTGAAGCATCCGTGAGAAAGGATAGTAAATGATTAATAAGAAGATTAGATTTAACACGAGTGTAGGCCATAATCGCACTAATACGTAATCTTCTGGTTGCAGATTTATTTGCATAATGAGAACGTTAAATATGTAGACGATAATTTCAACTAACGTCAAACAAATAGTACTTATTACAAGGGTTGTTAATATATTTGCTTGTAAAAACTTTGATGTTTTGGCAGACAAATAAACAGCTATTGGAAACAATGTGAAGTAAATTCCAATGATCTCGGTGAAATATATATCAAATATTAACCCAAAAATAGCTGCATAGATTAACGAGCGATTTCGAAAATAAAAAATCCCCATTAAAATTAACATAACAAGTAAAAAATGTGGTGTTAACACTTTATCGATACCAAAAGATCCTGGTGGAAGGAAATACACAAAAACACTACCACTATAAAAACAAAATGCTAAAAGGAGAGGAAGAAATAATTTTTTCATCATTATTATTCCTCCTCCATTTTAACATTTTCCGTTTTCACAACGATAACATGTTCAAAACCATAAAAATCCGCTGCTGGTTCTACATATGCAGTCTGCGTCAATCCATAACGGTCCAACTCAATTTCTTTAATCTTTCCGATATCCAATAATTTTGGGAATACCCCACCATATCCCGATGTAATTACATTTTGACCAACCTCTATTTCTTGATCAATTGGGATATCTTTCATTAACAACAAGTTATTTACTTGGTCATAGCCATTTATAAACCCATAAACAGGGGTTTCTCCTTGTATTTGAGCGGATACCTTATTTCTTGTGTTCGTAGAAGACAACAGTTCAACCGTTGCAGTCATTTCAGACGTACTTACTACTTTACCTATTAACCCTTTTGCAGTAATAACAGCCATATCATTTTGGACACCGCTTTTTTGCCCCTTATTAATAATTAGTCTATCATACCAACGATCAGGAGAACGATTAATAACGGTTGCTTGAATAGGTTCATAGTCACGAATATTATCCGTTTTATTTAATATTTCTCTTAGTTCTTCATTGTCTAACTTTAAATCTGCTATTTCTTTTTCAAGCTTGGCTAGACCTTCCAATCTTGATTTTAGTTTTTTATTTTCCGTATATGTATTTTTTATATCTTCTATATTCTCAAAAAAACCGGCAATCCCCTGTGCTGGTTTCATAATTAGATATTGACCAAAACCAACAACATCTTTCACGAATTGTTCTGGCTTTGAAATATTTTCTTTATCTCTTAAAGAAAAGCCAATTAATGAAACGAGTATGATGATGCTGATAAGCAGTATAATTAAACGTTTGTTGAGAAAAAAATTCGGCATCAAAATCACCCCAAATAGAACAGCATAAGCGCCTAGTATGCTAATAGAAGTAGGGTCACTTCGTCTACTTTTCCTCCATAAATTTGAAATTAAAAAGAGGTACGAATGGACTAGCGAAAAGACGCAAAGCTAAACATAAAATTTTAAAAAGTGCAAGCGCCAGTATGATACCGGCGCATGACTTTATCGAGAATCTTTAACTTTATTTTTAAATAGATGAATATGGTCAAGTGCTTTACCAGTTCCAATAGCAACACAATCTAGTGGCTCGTCTGCAATTAAGACTGGCATATCCGTTTCTTGGCTTAATACTTTATCCATATTGTGAAGCAGAGCACCGCCTCCTGTTAACACAATCCCACGATCCATAATATCAGCTGATAATTCAGGTGGCGTTCTTTCTAATGTGTTTTTCACTGCATCGATAATGGCATACACGGTGTCATGTAGTGCACCAGAAATCTCTGCTGCAGTGATTTCGATTGTTTTTGGTAGGCCTGTTAATAAATCACGTCCACGAATTTCCATTGGGCCAATACCCTCTGTATCACTAGCAGAACCAATTTCCATTTTAATCGACTCTGCAGTACGATCTCCAATTAATAGATTATACGTTTTTCTAATGTAGGCAATAATAGATTCGTCCATATTATCACCTGCAGTACGAATAGACATACTCGTTACAATTCCACCTAATGATATAACAGCAACTTCTGTTGTACCACCACCAATATCGACAACCATACTTCCTGTAGGTTCCCATACAGGTAGGTTTGCTCCAATCGCTGCTGCAAATGGTTCTTCAATTGGAAATGCCTCACGTGCACCCGCTTCACGTGTTGCATCAAGCACCGCCCTTTGTTCCACTGCTGTTATGCCTGATGGTACACACACCATGACATAAGGCTTCCCTCCAAGCCCTTTACCTTTTAGAGCATGCTTAATATAGTATTTCATCATAGATGCAGTTGTCTCGTAATCAGCGATTACACCATCTTTCATTGGTCGCAATGCTACAATATTACCTGGTGTACGTCCAATCATATTTTTCGCATCATTACCAACAGCAACTATTTTTTTTGTATCAGTTTGTAAAGCAACTACGGAAGGCTCACGTAACACAATTCCCTTCCCTTTCACAAAAACAAGTGTATTTGCTGTACCTAAATCAATACCTAAGTCCTTTGATCCAAATCCAAACATGGTATGTATCTCCCTCTCTCATTTATGCCAACAGCCGGACATTATAATGTAAGGCCTCTATTTACTATTAACTAATACTGTCATTAGAAATCATCAGCTTGTCCCTATTTACCGAATACAACTTCAGTAAAAATTCATAAATATAATTATATCCTAATCTTTTTTAAAATCATAGTATCAGCAATAACCTTTTTCCTTAAGACTTATATATTTTTTATCACCAATAATTAAATGATCAAGCACTTCTATCCCAACTATTTTTCCACATTCCACTAATCTTTTTGTTACTTCTATATCTTCTCTTGAAGGCTCGGGGTCGTAGGGTAGGAACCATGCGCCTTGCTTTGTTTCCAAAGTAGGTTTCACAGCTCCCCCCTCAGAACCGTACGTACACCTTTCAGCGTATACGGCTCGCCAGTTGATTAATCGGAATTTGCTTCTCATGGTGGTCATGATGGCACCTGTAACAAAGAACGAGTGTTTTTCTATTCCGTTCAATCATTTTCTTGTCCAAATATGTTAGGTGTTTTTTGTTCTTCAAGTCTTTTAATTTACGGACATGATGAACTTCCATTTGACCTTCTGTTGTACCACACGCTTCACATTTATTTGCTAATAATCGTTTTTCTAATTCAGTTCTCCCAGAATATTTCAATGTATTAACTAATACATCTGTATTAGGGGAGTCTATTTTTATTGCACCTTTGTGCTTCGGTAAATCTTTTAGTTTCACGAATTGATGAAGTTTTTCATTACCTTTAGTATCTTTCCTAACCAAGCATAGTACCCCTTGTTTATGAGTTCTCATACTGGTGGCTACTTTCATAGAGGTGCTTCTTCGTTTATTAGCGATTGTTTTTATGAAACTACTTTCAGCCAAGTAAAAGAGCCTATCCAAATGATGATAATTATTAGCTAACTTATAGTAGTTTGCAATTCCTCGCAACTCGGCATTGTAGGTGTGTAGGATTTCTAGTTCCGAATTGTTAATTAACTTCGCCCTATGTGTAATTTTAAAGTCGTCTAAATTTCCATATCCATTTTTTATTGTACATTCTTTTATTTTCTTTTCTGGAATTTCTAACTTAATCGCACCTGATAGAGTTCTTTTTTTCAATGGATGTTTTTGGTTTTTATATGTGACTCGTTTAACCTTAACCTCGTTCCATCTGTGAAATTGATACCCAAGAAAGGGAATAGGATTTTCTAGATGGGTAACAAGTGTCTTTTCGTCACTTAGTTCAAGCTGAAGTTCCTTTTTAAGAAAACATTTAATCGTTTCCTTCATTTTCATGGCACTCTGTCTCGAGCCAGCAATTCCAATCACAAAATCATCGGCATAGCGGACATATTTCATTCTTTGATAATTTTTATCCATAGGGTCAATAGAAGTAACTTGTATTTGTTTTACTTTAAGTTCCTGAATATTGAGGACTAGCTCCTTCCTACCTTGCCAATCACTATGTCCATTTCTTTCATCAAGTCTTTTAATCTTCCGTGATAGGGTGCTGATCTTTGACCGAATCTTGATATAATCCTTATTTCTAGCTCTAACCTGACCTTTATCAAATGCTTTCATTTGTTTTTCCATAAAGAGGTCAAACTCATGAAGATAGATATTTGCTAAGATAGGAGAAATGATTCCTCCTTGTGGTGTACCACTGTAGGTTTTATGGTATTTCCAATTTTCCATTACACCACTCGTTAGTGCATTATGAATTAATAGCAGGAAACGACGGTCATTTATTTTCTTCGAGATAAGTTTTAATAGTACAGTATGGTCAATATGATCAAAGAAGCTTTTAATATCTCCTTCAATGCACCATGTGAGTCCTTTCCATGTGTTTTTAATTTGAGAAAGTGCCGTATGACAGCTTCTTCCTTCTCTAAAACCATGTGAGTTTTCAGAGAATCTTGGCTCATAAACATTCTCTAATATCATTCTCATAACTTCCTGTACTATCTTATCTTTGAAATTAGGAACTCCAAGCGGTCTCTTTTTACCATTTGACTTAGGAATATAAGCCCTTCTTACGGTTGCAAAACGGAATGTTCCAGCTCTTAATTGCTCTATGATGTCGTCTATTTTTTGTAAACTGAAACCATCTATTGTTTCATTAGATGATCCCTTTGTTAGATTCCCTGCATTCAGATATAGTTTAGCGTATGCTTTAATCCACAACTCTTTGTTATACATAAGACGGTAACAATCCGTAATGATATTTCCTTTTTGAGAAGCTTTCCTTATAACGTCTAACTGTCGAAATGGATTGGTTGCCATATTCATGACTCCTTTCTAGTTAACGTTAACATCAACCTGTCTCCCTTCCCCCTGCTAAACTCATTACAAGCAAACGTTGGGTACTATGGAGACTCCGTTACCATATGCAATTTTCATAGACCTTTGTCTAATAGCCTGAGGCACTTGCACTTAGGTAATCCCTGCATTATGACATAATTTTAGATACGTGATGGTTAGGTATCCCTTTCGACGGTTTCCTCTAGTTGAGGATTGAAGGACAAACCTTACTATGGACAGGGCTCAGGCGATACCCAGCAGACACTCCGAGGATATGTCTCCCATTTTGTCCTCATTGCCTGTTAGCTATCGTAGACAACGGCGCACCCATCGCTCATTCGTCTAGGATTCAAGCAGTATAGCTTTTACCATACATCACTTGGTCTGAAGAACTGACTCAGGCGTAGATAGCTTGCCTGTCTTTTCTCCTTTTTACATCATGCTCTGTTCCCTCTATGGGTTTCCCCTCATGGTAAGATGCTGACCATAGAACAATGTAAGGAGTTCTAGATTTCTATAGAAATCGCTAAAATTACGCACCTTGCAGGCGCACGCCGGATGGGTGATTATGGAAACAAATGATAGACGCTGCTGAACGTCGAAATGCTTCTTTGAAAATCTCACGAGGATGTACGATGGAGGCATTTAAACTACCAATAAAGATAGTTTGACGGTGAATTACTTGGTTTTTTGTATTTAAGTAAGCGCATACAAAATGTTCCTGCTTTAAAAAACGCATATCATTCATCACATAATTCGCACCATCTTCCGGACTTCGAATTACATAACGATCGTTAAACGTTATGTTACTTATTCTTCTTCCTAATTCCACAGCAGCCGCAATTTGCACTGCTTTTGCTGTTCCAATTCCCTTAATTTCCATTATTTCTTCTAAAGCTGCATCTTTTAGCCAATGTAGGCCGTCAAATTGAGTTAAAAGACGATTGGCTAATTGAATAACAGATTCTGATTTCGTCCCTGTTCTTAATATAATTGCGAGTAATTCTTGATTCGACAAACTTTCTGGCCCTTTTTGAATTAATCGTTCTCTTGGACGTTCATCGATTGGAAAATCTCGAATCATGAGTGAAGATTTATTATTCAACCTTCCTTCTCCTCCTATAATATTATAAGTTAAATTTCTCTCTTAAGACGCGGGACAAGCGGGCAATAGGTAGGCCAACAACAGAGTAATAATCCCCTCTAATAGATTTAACTAATAATGCTCCTAATCCTTGAATTCCGTAGGCACCAGCTTTATCAAAAGATTCTCCACTTTCGATATATTGCTCTATTTCTTCATCTGATAATAGCCAGAACTCCACATCTGTTTTTTCAAAAAACAATTCATGTTTTGCATCATGAATGACTGCTACCCCTGTATAAACAGAATGTGTTCGACCTGACAGCTGTTTTAACATGTCGCGAGCTTCACTTTCATCTTTCGGTTTTCCAAGTATTTGATCATTATAAACTACAACTGTGTCACAACCAACTACAACTGCATTTTCTTCTAAGTCCTTTACTATATTTGCTTTTCGCAATGCTAGAGTCATCACAATATCCTCTGGTGATACATAAGTAGAAATCGATTCATCAACATTTGGTGAAAGCGCTTTAAATGGAATATTTAACTTTTGAAGTAACTCTCTCCTACGTGGGGAATTCGAAGCTAGAATTAGCTGAGGCATATTTGATAGCCATCCTTTCGACATGATGATATTGGAGATACATACCATTATACTACCAAAGTAGACAAAAATAGTAAATAGGGTGGGACTAGACGTAGCTAGTCACTCACCCTTATAAAATAAATTCATATAATCTAATAATCCTTGTTGGGCATTAATTAGATTTTTTTGTGAATCAGAACTTGAAAATTCAGTTAATCCCTGCAGTGCATATACTAGTTTTGAATGGATACTATTAGCAACTTCACTTTCGAATATATCCTCTTTCATTTCAATACTGCCACTTATTTCTTTCATGTTGGCAGCATTAGTCTTCCCTGAAATAGTCGCAGTAACAGATTCATTTGCTAGCTTTTTAAAAGTACTTGCTTCTGTAACAAATTGCTCTCCTTTTGTTTGAGAAGCAAACGTAATATCCTTCGCCGGAATGGTTAACTCTTTAGCCCATACTTCTATACCATTATCCTTTAATTGGCTCTCCCAAGATTTTGCTGTAGCCAAATCACCTGCTACACCAATAAATACATAATGTTTCCCGTCCATTTCTATGATCGTTGTAGCTAAATCTTCTTTGCGAAAAGAATTAGCAGCTGCATCGGCAGCTTCTTTCGTCGAAAATTGTCCACCTTGAAGAACTCCAATGGTTAAAGCTGGAATCGTTATTTCAACTGGACCAGCCGTAGTTCCACCTTTTTTTTCATCATCCTTATTTACAGACCCTGGATTTTCAACTTCATTTATCGCCACAATATCATCTTCAGATGCCATCATTTTTAAAAATAAAGTACCTAATATAAGTCCGACTACAATAGCGAGTATAATTGAAAATACTAGCTTCGAAATATCAGGATACATTTGCCGTCTCCATTTTTTTCCTATATTGTTTCTTGGAGATGGGACCGTAGCATTAACAATTTTATACTCTGGTATTTCTTTCGTTTCGATTTCCGGCAATATCCACTCAAATTCTTCTTCATCTGCAGTATCTTCTGAAGTTGCTGCTGTCTCGTCTCTTACAGTTGTTCGCCAATCATGTATCCGGGTTTCTTCGGAAAATGGCTTTTCAACTCCATTCAATTTAATTTTAATTTGTGATGTTTGCTTCTCCTTTCCATCTTCCATTCTTCTACCTCCCGCCCTTGCAATTGCTTACATGCTATCATACAAGCAAAAAAAAAAGACAAGACTTTTGTCGTCTTGTCATAAAATGATTTCGTCAATTTTTTCAACAGGTAAATCATATTACTTAAATGGATCAGTTTTACTTGCAGGTGTAGGTATTTCAATAGATGGTACTTCATCTTGCAAGTCAAATAATGTTGGTAAATAATACGCAGATACACTTAAATCCATCATAATATTCGATTCAGCTTCTGATTTGATGGACAAATGGTCGATTTTTATAATTCTTTGTAATGCTTCCAATTCCATGATAAATTTTTCAACTGCAGCATAGGATTGGGCATCTATGGATAAGGTTGCTGTTAATAATTCGATTCCATCTGGTAGCTCAACTGGAGTTCCTTCCAATTCTTGTGTTGTTTCCCCATCTGTAAAACTCATTCCTGAAATATTTATATTAGAAGTCATTGCTGCCATCTCTAATTGGAGAATCAGTTGCTCTTGTAATGGTAATACAGGTATTTTCTGCTGTAAGTAGGTTGTAGCTCTATTTGGTTCGTTCGTTTCATTTTGCTTTTTCTCTAATAAATTTAATCGTTTTTGTTCCATTTGTATTTCATTTTCTAACATTGTCACATCAAGATTAATTGGCTTATACACTTGAAAATAAAGATACGTAAATAAAACGAAAGCTATGATGAGAATGCCACTAATGAGTAAGGTCTTTTTTGAGATGATTTTTTCCATCGTTATTCCCTACCTGCCAATTGATTATCGAGTTTAATGAAGTAAAAGGCTATATAGTTCGCCTTATCTTCTGCACCAGCGCCACTTACCTGATTTATTGTTTGCAGTGTTGCAGTAGTTACCCAAGTTGTGCGATTTAGCTCTGCTAAATAATAAGCTGCATGGCGTTGATTCGTAAATTCTATCTCTAAGTTGATCTCATCATTCACATAATCTATGGATTGAATATATCCATCTTGTGGCAATATTCTCGTAAAATGGTGAAGAATTGGAATAACAGACATACTATCTTCTTCCATCAAGTCGATAACAGATTGTAGTTTTTCAACGGAAGCAAGTGATTCATCTGTCGCAACATTTTGCTCTATTTGTTCGATTTCTTGACGAATTTGCTGCAATTCTTCTGTTAATTTTTCCTTCGTTTGTTTCTCATGCTGTAGATAAAATAGGAATAAGGCAAGAATAACGACTAAAATCAATACCATTACATAAGCGTACGTATGTCTTTCTTTTTTCTCTGGCCGTTGTAATAGGTTGATGTCAATACGCATCACAATGGCACCTCTTTCAATCCGAGACCAAGTGCTGTCGTATATCGGGCTGCAACTTCTTGTCCTGAAAAATTATTGTTTATTTCGGCTAATAATACTTCAATATGAACTTGAAGACGATTTTCCAAATACTTCTGTATTTCTTCTAGATTAGGATGATCACCTGAAATGAAATATTTATTAACTCTTGCATTCCCTTGATGCAGTGAATACGTATAAAAGCTCATAACCTTTTCTACTTCACTATAAATATCCTCTAATATGTATGATTCATCCAAAGCGCTAGTCTGATTCATCATGATCTGGAAGTCATCATCTTGTTGTAATTCGATAGGACGCATAAATATAGGAATATCATCATGAAAAATCGAAAGCGTTAATAGTTGTTCATCTAAATTTAATAACATGACATGGTCATCATCTTGAATAAGCTCTCCTAACTTACAAAGACGATACAACGATAATGGTCCAATATCAGCAACTATAGGCTGTAATTTTACATCCTCCAATATTTCTCGATAAGACTGGACCACTTCTTCTGGCGATGCTACTAATAAAACATTTTGTTTCGTTTCTGTTTTCCCTAGTAGTACCGAGTCATAAGTGGGCTCAGAAAACGGTAAATGAATGGTTGTACCCATTTCTAAAAATAAATAGTTATTTAATTCATCTTCTTTTACATCTAGAGGTACTTGTATTTGGCGAATAATAATATGGGGATCAGGGATGATGAAGCGAATCTTTTTATTTTTAATCTTCCATTTTTTTACACATTGAAAGAGCACTTCCTGTAAAGCAGGATAATCATGAATTTTTCCAGATTTAATAATTCCTTTAGGAAGCGCTTGTTCATCTGCTTGTACAATTTCAAATTTACTACCAATAGCTAGTTCTACAAAACGAATGACTTGATCTGTAAAAACAAAATTTATTGTTTTTTGCTGTCTTTTAAAGAGTGATATTGCCATTCTATTTCGTCTCCCTTAAAAATTCACAAGTGAAAGATACCATGTGAATATTTCTTTATGGAAAAAATACGCAATGATAGTACCTATCGCGATAAATGGACCAAAAGGGATAGGTTTTTTTCTTTCAATTTTTCCAATCGCCATCCCAATAATACCAATAATCGCACCGATTAAATTCGCAAAGAAAAATGAAACGAATACTAGTTTTACACCTAGGACTAGTCCAAGAACGGTAAATAATTTAATATCACCGCCACCCATACCACCTTTTGAAATAATGGCTATTGCTAGTAGCATAATAAATGCAACAGCTGCTCCAGCCAGTGAATCCCACCAAGGAGAGAGCGGTTCAATGATAAGCTCTATGATAAATATCCCCGTAAATACAAGTAATACCTTATCTGGTATCAACATATATGTTAGATCTGAAACTGTAATGATAACAAGTAAGGAGATAAGGGTTAATGCAATCACTAACTCAAAACTCCAACCAATTTTTATGTATGCTAAAGCGAAGAGGAGGCCGGTTGTAAGTTCCATAATAGGATATATTGGCGAAATTCGTTTTCCACAGTGCTTACATTTCCCTAACTGTATGACATAAGCAACAACAGGCATAAGTTCCAAAAATGACAATGTCCGACCACAACTCGGACAAGCAGAACGTGGTCGGATAATCGATTGCTTCTTTGGGACTCTTAGCCCAACGACATTATAAAACGAACCGAATAAGAGTCCGTAAAGGAAGAATAGAATAGTCATGATTATTTCGGGAGAGTTACATCTCCTCTTTTAAGTTCGAAAGGGTCACCAGAATAAAATTGATGTTTTGAATCTTTTTGAACTAAAGTAACTGTAAAAGATCCATTTTCACCTTTTTTCACAATACTACCAGGTGCATATTCTCCACCGGATGGATCCTTAACTGGTTCTAAATATTCTTTACTTATAAGATCTTGTAGAGTCCATGATTCTACTTCATCATCTTCAATTAATGCTAATTTAGCTGCATTCACCATCTGTTGTCCATTTGCTAAATGCGCATCCTTTTTCGAGTTATTGATTAATCCACCGATGCTTGGAATAGCAATAGCAGAGATGATTCCGAGAATAACGACAACCGCTAGTAACTCAACTAATGTTAAGCCTTTTTCATTTTTTAAAGCTTGTCTAATCTTTTTTACCATCAAACTTCCTCCTCATACCTTTGTATTAGTTCAAAAGTAATATACAGCTTTATTATAGGCGATAGCAGAAAAATAAGCGACAAATTTCTCACAAAAAATTGTTAAGATTTAGTAACTTTGTATATTATTAAATATATCAAACATCGGCACCATAATAGCTGTGACAATCGTTCCGACTAAACCCGCTAATAGCACAATCATGATTGGTTCAATGAGTGATTTTAAACGATCAGTAGTTGCTTCGACTTCTGCTTCATAGAAATCCGCAACTTTCTCTAACATGACATCCAGTGATCCTGTTTCCTCTCCAATTGCAATCATTTGGGAGACGAGCGGGGGAAATGCCCAATGTTTTTTCATCGGTTCTGTTAGTGACTTCCCTTGTTCTAATGATTGTCTTGATTCCTTTATCACTCTAGCAATTACTTCATTCTCTACTAGTTTCTCCAGCATTGTCAATGCTTGGAGAATAGGCACAGAACTCGAAAACATCGAGCTAAATGTTAAAGTAAACCTAGCTAATACACTTTTTTGAAAAATAGAACCAAATATAGGCATTCTTAATACGATTAGGTCTAAATAATACTTTGTTTCTGGCTTTTTACGCATCGTATATATAGTAAACCAAATTAACAAAGGAATCAGTATCAATAAATACCAAAACTTTCGAACGAAATTACTACTATTTAGGACAAATTGAGTGATAGCTGGTAGCTCTCCACCTACATCTGCAAACAAAGATACAAATGTAGGCACAACTCCTATTAATAGAAAAATGACTACAGCTATCGCAATGATACCAACAAAAATTGGGTATGAAAAAGCAGAAATTACTTTTTGTCTAGTACGATGTTGCTTTTCATAATGAATACTTAATCGATTAAGTGTCTCATCTAATGTTCCTGAAATTTCTCCAGCATGTACCATATTAATAATTAAAGACTCAAATATTTCTTCATGCTTCGCTAATGCTTTCGATAATGGATTTCCCGCACGTATCTCCACTTCAACCTTTTGTAAAGCTTTCGCCAATGGTTTACTGTCCGTCTGCTCTGCTAGAATTTTCGTTGCCTCTACTACTGACACTCCAGCTGACAGTAGAGTTGAAAATTGCTTCAGAAAAATAACGAGATGTTGAAGTTTTACTGGGTTTCCAATCACAATATCTTTCGTAAATATATTTTCAGGTACTTCCTCGATTTCAATTACTCGAACGCCATCATGTCGGAGCTTTTCCATCGCCTCTCTTTTGGAATCGGCGTGTAATATCCCATTCTTCTTCCCTGTCCTTGTGCGCCCACTATACTTAAAACGTGCCATTATTCGAATACCTGCTTTAGGAATGGAAGTGCAACCTCTCGAGAGATTTTCCCCGCGTTTAACAGTTCTTTTGTGCTGTTTTCTAAAAGTTGCATCCCTTCCAGTCGTGATGTTTGCATGATATTTGGAATTTGGTGTGCTTTTTCTGATCGAATCAAGTTTCCAACAGCTGGGACATTGAGCAATACTTCAAAAGCTGCAATGCGCCCTTTTCCGTCGATAGTTGGAAATAATCTTTGGGATATTACTGCTTCTAATACGGAGGAGAGCTGATAACGGATTTGATGCTGTTGATCCCCATTAAACACATCAATAATACGATTAACCGTTGAAACAGCACCAGAAGTATGTAAAGTACCTAATACTAAATGACCTGTTTCTGCAGCAGTAATCGCGGTTTGGATCGTTTCTAAATCTCTCATCTCTCCTACTAATATAACATCAGGATCTTGACGAAGCGCACTGCGTAGTCCATTTGCAAAATTTAGTGTATCTAACCCAACCTCTCGTTGGTCAATAACACATAGTTGATGCTTATGCATATATTCAATCGGATCCTCAAGTGTAATAATATGTTTTCGCATCGTTTTATTCATGTAGTCAATCATAGAAGCTAATGTTGTGGATTTTCCGCTTCCAGTTGGACCTGTTACGAGTACTAGTCCTTGCGGCTTCTCTGCAATTTTTCTTACGATTGGTGGCAAATTTAATTGTTCCATTGAGGGAATTTCGGTTGGCACTACTCGAATTGCAAGGGCGGAACTGGAGCGTTGCCGAAACACATTCACACGAAATCTTGACACTCCTTGCAAACCGTATGAAAAATCTAATTCACCTTTCTCGATATAAACATTCCATAAGTGCTCTGGAATCATTTCTTGAGCAATCGCTTCCGATTGATCTTGTGTTATTCGATTTTCTCCAAATTTCTTTAACACACCATTTATGCGCATGATTGGTGGAACTCCAACCGTTATATGTAAATCCGATGCTTGAAGTTCAAATGCTTTTTGCAGTAAATAATGAATACTATTTTCGTCCATGTTTTCACCTACTCTAAATATGCAACTCGCAAAACTTCTTCTGTAGTAGTTATCCCTGCTTGCACCTTCATTAATCCATCATCTAATAAGAATACGGTTTTTTGTTGCTCTGCTTGTTTCTTAAGTTCAGATAGATCTTGTTTATTCATGATGATTTTCTTCATTTCGTCTGTCATTACAAGTACTTCATGGATAGCAACTCTTCCCTTATAACCTGTCATATTGCATGAAACACAACCTTTACCGCGCATGACATGGTCAATATGTAGTCCTCGTTTTCTAAATATGTCCATTTCTCTATTTGTTGGTATGTCTTTTTGCGCACAATCTCTACAAACTTTGCGGACAAGCCTTTGCGAAACAATACCATTTAAAGAGGCAGCTATTAGAAATGGCTCTACCCCCATATCCATCAATCTTGTTACGGTACTAATAGAGTCGTTTGTATGGATGGTTGATAATACTAAATGTCCCGTCAAGGAAGCTCTAATCGCTATTTCCATTGTTTCATTATCACGTATTTCACCGACCATGATAATATTAGGATCTTGACGTAATATAGATCGTAGCCCAGAGGCAAACGTCAAACCTACAGTGGCGTTAACTTGTATTTGATTTATTCCTTCCAGTTGGTACTCGACCGGATCTTCAACAGTTATAATATTTACTTCTTCCTTATTTAACCGGTTTAATGCAGCATATAATGTGGAGGATTTCCCAGAACCTGTTGGACCGCTAATAAGAATAATTCCAGTAGGTTGTTCAATTAATTGTTTAAATCGTTGTAAATTTAATTCATTAAATCCAATTCTATTTATATCGTTTAAAACATTTCTTAAATCAAGAATCCGTAAAACGATTTTTTCACCATAGACAGTTGGTAAAGTTGAAACTCTCAAATCTATTGGTCGCAAATCTATATTTGTTCTAATTCTACCATCTTGGGGTATTCGGTATTCGGTAATATCCATATTTGCCATGATTTTAACTCTTGAGATTAGCATGTTTTGCATATTCTTTGGAACTTTACGTTCTACACGAAGTAATCCATCTACACGGTAGCGAATAACAACCTTCGATTCCTGTGGATCGATATGTATATCACTTGCTCTTTGTACGAGTGCATTCGTTAAAATCTGATTCACTAATCGAACAATTGGTGAATCATTATAGGTAATATTTTCTTGGCCAGCTTGTATATTTACCTGCTCGGATTCAAATTCATCAAAGTCATCTTCATTGTCGTAATATTTATGAATCGCACGTAAAATATCTGCTTTTGTAGCAATAACAGTTTCTATATGAAAGCCAGTAGCAAGTCTGAGGTCTTCAATTAAATAAAAGTCCATCGGATCAGCCATTGCTACATATAATTTATCATCCTCTTTCTTTAACGGGACAATTAAATTCCGTTTCGCAGCATCTTTTGGGATTAATGAAAATAATGTCTCATCAAACGGATAACGGTACAGACTAATATGAGGTATCCCTAACTGAAACTCCAATGCCTCAATTAACTGTCGCTCGGTAATATATCCGAATTGTACTAATGCATCCCCAAGTTTTTGGTTTTCACTTTTTTCTTGTAATGCTTTTTCAAGCTGATTCGAAGTTATTAGTCCCGAACTGACAAGTAAATCCCCGAGCCGTTTTCTCATTTTCAATCAAACCCATCCTCTCAGCCATATTAATCGGTTCATTTAGCTTTTGAACTAACTTCCATGATAGTTTTTATGGTATCAGTTCATCCTCTTAACAAATAACCAGGACAAAAGTCTAGTTTTTTCCACAGCTTAATTCAAATATAGCCATTATAATCTGAAATAATCAATAAATAACTATCGACATCTACAAAATAAAAAAAGAGTGCTTTTTTAATGGCACTCTTGATTACGAATTAGATTAACGATAAATGGTTTCATTTCCGAAATGAAATATAGAGAACTTACAATCGCAAGTACCTCATCTTTTTCAAGTGACTCAATTAGTTGTTTGATTAAAAACTTACTATTTGGCTCTGCAGTTACATTTGGGTTATTACTTATTTCCTTCAGTTCCTCAGCAGTAGCAGCTCGTGGGAAGTCAAATTCAGTTACAAATATTTGTGCTTTTAATGTATTTAAAAGGGCAAACATCTCTGTTAAATCCTTATCTTTTAACGCAGCAAATACAATTTTAATATTTTTGTGTTTGTATCTAGCTTCCATAGCAGAAACAAAGGAGCGCATTCCTTCTGGATTATGTGCCCCATCCATAATGATAGTTGGATTTACTTGTAATATTTCAAACCTGCCTGGCCAATACGCTTGTAATAGACCTTCTCTTATGTGCTGTTCGTGAACAGTTACATGACCAGATTCTAGTAGATATAAAATACTAGCAATTGCAACTGCTGCATTTTCTGTTTGATGTTTTCCTAATAAGGAAATTTGTATATTTTCTAATAGGACATTATATGTTTTTAACGTAAACTGTTCTCTGTTTTGAAGGGATTGATAACTTGATACCGAAAAGTCTTTTCCAAGTTGGAACAAAGGAGCGTTTTTCTCCTTCGCAATTTTCTCTACTTGTTGTATTCCTTCATCGATTTGAATACATGTAAAGATAGCTGTATTTTCTTTAATAATCCCTGCTTTTTCAAAGGCTATTTGTTCAATCGTGTCACCTAGAATTTGAGTATGATCCATTCCGACATTTGTAATAATGGACAATAAAGGCTTTATCACGTTGGTCGAATCAAATCTTCCCCCAAGTCCAACCTCAAATATGACGAAGTCTACTGAATGTACTTCCGAAAAATAATAGATAGCCATTGCAGTAATTACTTCAAACTCAGTCGGTGGACCTAACGTTGTGTTTTCCAGCTCATCAGCAAGTGGTTTTATTATATTTACTAGTCTCGTAATATCATTGTCATCAATTGGAATTCCATTTACGCTAATTCTTTCGTTAAATTGTTCAATATATGGTGATGTGAAAGTTCCTACCTCATACCCAGCTGCTTGGAGCATAGAGCGCACATAAGTAACGGTTGACCCTTTTCCATTCGTTCCACCTATATGAATTGCTTGAAGTTTTTGTTCTGGATGGGATAGCTTTTCTAGCATCCACTCCATCCTTTTTAAACCTGGCTTCATTCCTAAACGTAAACGGGCATGAATCCAGTTAAGGGCCTCATCATATGTAGAAAACAATGTGTACACCTCTATCCATGATAATGGAAGCGAATCCTAATAGAATTCGCTTCCTCTAGCACAATTATGATTGTAGTTCCTTAATACGTGCTTCCACTGTCGCTTTCTTCTCTAAGTAGTCTTTTTCTTTTGCGCGTTCTTCCGCAACAACAGCTTCAGGTGCCTTACTGATAAATTTCTCATTTGCCAATTTCTTCTGGACGCGTTCTACTTCTTTCGTCCATTTATCTAATTCTTTATTTAGGCGCGCAATTTCTTCTTCCATATTGATTAAGTCAGCTAATGGAATAAACAGTTCAACTCCTGTAACAACCGCCGTCATTGCTTTATCTGGTGACACAATATCAGTAGCAATTTGTAACTCATCTGGATTACAGAACTTTTCAATGAAAGGTTTATTTTTTTCTAGTGCTGCCAATACAGTTTCATCTTTTGCCTTTAATAATAATGTAATTTTCTTACTCATAGGTGTGTTTACTTCTGCACGGATATTACGAACAGAACGGATAATATCCATTAGCAATTTCATTTCTTGTACAGCATTTTCATCATTAAATTGCTCATTTACTGTTGGCCATGCAGCAACTGTAATAGATTCACCTTCATGAGGTAAGTTCTGCCAAATTTCCTCGGTAATAAATGGCATAAATGGATGTAACAATCTCATTGTTTGATCGAGAACATATGCCAATATAGAACGTGTTGTCTTTTTCGCTGCCTCATCTTCTCCATAAAGTGGAAGTTTCGCCATTTCGATATACCAGTCACAGAAATCATCCCATATAAAGTTGTAAAGTGCTCTACCTACTTCACCAAATTCATATTTGTCTGCAAGCTTTGTAACTGTTTCTATTGTGTCATTTAAACGAGCTAAGATCCATTTATCGGCAACAGACTTTTCCCCGGTTAAATCAATTTCGTCATATGTTAATCCATCCATATTCATTAGAGCAAAGCGAGATGCATTCCATATTTTATTAGCAAAATTCCAAACAGATTCGATTTTCTCCATGCTGAAACGTAAATCTTGGCCTGGAGAACTTCCTGTTGTTAAGAAATAACGGAGAGAATCGGCACCGTACTTATCAATAACATCCATTGGATCCACGCCGTTACCAAGCGATTTACTCATTTTCCGTCCTTCCGCATCACGAACAAGTCCATGTATTAATAAGTCTTTAAAAGGACGTTTTTCCGTAAACTTTAGACCTTGGAATAACATTCTCGATACCCAGAAAAAGATAATATCATATCCTGTTACTAGGCAATCAGTTGGGTAATAACGTTTGTAATCTGCCGCATCTTCGTCTGGCCATCCCATTGTTGAAAACGGCCATAGTGCAGAACTAAACCACGTATCTAATACATCCGTGTCTTGTTCCCAATTTCCCTCATCTTGTGGTGCCTCATGACCTACATATATTTCTCCTGTTTCTTTATGGTACCAAGCAGGAATTCGATGTCCCCACCATAATTGGCGTGAAATACACCAATCATGAATATTTTCCATCCAGTGCATATATGTCTTTTCAAAACGATCTGGAACAAAGTTAACTTTTTCATCACTTTTTTGTAATTCAATTGCTTTTTCTGCTAGTGGCTTCATTTTAACAAACCACTGTGTAGATAAGTATGGCTCTACTACTGCTCCACTTCGTTCAGAATGGCCAACAGAATGGAGGTGCTCTTCAATTTCAAAAAGAATACCTGCTTCCTGCAAGTCTTTTACAATTTGTTTACGACATGCAAAGCGATCCATTCCATTATACTTTCCTGCATTCTTATTCATTGTGCCATCTTCGTTCATCACAAGGATACGAGGAAGATTGTGACGGTTACCAATTTCAAAGTCATTAGGATCATGTGCCGGTGTAATTTTCACCGCTCCTGATCCAAACTCCGTATCTACATAATCATCCGCTACAATTGGAATTTCCCTTCCAACGATAGGTAATATTACAGTTTTCCCAATTAAATGTTTGTAGCGCTCATCTTCTGGATGGACGGCTACACCAGTGTCACCAAGCATTGTTTCTGGACGAGTAGTTGCTACTTCTATGGAGCCAGAACCATCAGCTAGTGGGTAATTCATATGATAAAATGCACCTTGTACATCTTTATGAATAACTTCAATATCAGATAATGCTGTCTTTGTTGCAGGATCCCAGTTAATAATGTATTCGCCACGATAGATTAAACCTTCATTGTAAAGAGTTACGAATACCTCACGTACAGCTTTTGAAAGTCCTTCATCTAACGTGAATCGTTCTCTAGAGTAATCAAGTCCCAACCCCAGTTTCGCCCATTGCTCACGGATAAAAGTCGCATATTCCTCTTTCCATTTCCACGTTTCTTCTAGGAACTTTTCTCTGCCAAGATCGTAACGAGATTTTCCTTCTTCCCGAAGTTTTTCTTCTACTTTCGCTTGTGTTGCAATACCTGCATGATCCATTCCAGGAAGCCATAACACATCATATCCTTGCATCCGCTTCATTCTTGTCAATATATCTTGCAAAGCAGTATCCCATGCATGACCTAAATGTAGCTTTCCTGTTACATTTGGAGGCGGAATAACAATCGTGTATGGTTCCTTATCAGGATTATTTTCTGCTTCAAAGTACTTTCCAGACAACCACCATTCATATCTACCTTGTTCAATGTTTTGAGGTTCATATTTAGTTGGCATGCTAACTTCTTTCTTTTCCATATTCATCCTCCTACTTCATTCTCCAAATACAAAAAGCCCCCTCCGTCAAAAGGACGAAGGGAGCAGATTCGCGGTACCACCTTTTTTCATGGATTTATCAAGACACAATAAATCCAGCACTTACATACATAACGGCTCTCAACCGGTTTCTACTACTTGATTTTTCGTTCATAGAAACTGCTCAAGGGCGACCTTCCATTAGTGTCACTTAGAAAATCTCACAGCTTTGATTTTCCTCTCTGAAAGCAACTTAACTAACGTACTCTTCCCTGTCAATGCATTTTTATCATTATTCATTTATAGTATAGAATTTCCTTGCAGATTGTCAATGATTTCAATAAAATTTCTATCTTTATTCAAGATTACTCACATCATAGCCAATTTTACATAATTTATACTAGGCGAATTCATTAGGAGGTTAATCGGATGAAAAAGAAATTTAATCAGTATACTTTTTATTCATGGAAGTTACATTTCAAGGCAATGTGCAGACAACTCATCGTTCCATTTACTGTATTTCAAGCGATTAGAACATTAATTTTCCCTACTGTTTTAGATGTATTAATTTTAGCTACTTTTATTGCCACAATTATTGCATTTCACAACGAGTGGATATAAAAATACCCCTTCGATCCACTTTTTTATTCCGAAGGGGTAGATTGTTCTTTTTTTCTTTTTTCTATTTCTTCTAATTGCATCACTAAATATTCAATATTTTTCATACGCCAATACTGACGCTGTAACTGAGTAACAAATTTCATTTCACTTTTTTCTTTTCCTGTAGAAAAGTATTTCTCTACAACTCGGAAAATGGGACCAGGATTTGCTAAATAACTTAGAAACAAAAGCATTTCTTCTTCGTTAAATGGAAAATATCGAAAATAAGCATCTAACCATTTCAAACTTTCATCAAACCGTTTTGGATGTGTGCTTAATGTACGATCCAAAAAGGGGAGCAGATCATGTAATGGAGATGAAATTGCTGCATGCTCAAAATTCGAAAAAAATCCATGACCACTCTTATCATATAAAAAGTGTTCATTAGATAATTTCCCATGTATGATGACACTTCGAGCTTTTGTTTCTTCTTTTGTTTTTTCAAACCAATCTTTTAATTTAGCTAAAGCATACCGCTGTCCACCGTATATTTCACTATAAAATGTACTAAAAAGTAGCTGAAAAGGAGACATATATGTTTGTCTCTCACACCGTTCAATGAAGAGTAATAAAGCTTCTTGTTCACTTTCCCAGCGACTACTAGTACGGTCATAATGTTCTTGACGTTCCTCTTTCGTGATTGGTACTTCGCGTACAGATAATGTGTGCATTCTGGCAAGCTCACGAAACAGGTCAACATTCTTCCCTATCTCTCCATCTCTCTCCTTGTTTTCAAGCCAGGGCATTAAATAATATAAGGAATCCCCTTCTAAAATTGCATACCTTCCATCCTGACAAGGGTAAATAGGAACGATACGATTATATCCACGCTGATAAAGTGTCTGTACATAATATAGAAAATCTATTCCGTTCTTTGCATTCATTCTCTTCAATGCAAACTCGCCTTTATCCGTATATAACTTAAATACTCGCCCATGCTTTTCTACATAACTAATTTCCAATCCGTAGTGCCTAATCACTTTCTCTAGTTCACTATGATATTGATTCTCCATCTAATCACCTGTTTCCACCTTAAAACTTTTCTTTTCCTTGTACATAACCGAAGACAATAAAATGTAGATAGAAATAAAAGCCAAACTATTGCTTGAATTTTTTCAAGATAGTTCAGCTTTTTCCTACAAAAAGCGCTTCCTGTAGAATCCTTAAAAAACAGATTTTACAGGACAGAACAGATTGAAATACGATTGTAGGGTAATTTTTTAACTTTGATCTAAAAAACGAACAGACTCCTGGGGTCAGGAAGGCGTTGCGAAGTACATGGACGTACTAGTGCAGGCGAAGCGACAGGACGTCGCTGTTTGAGCCTGCCAACAGGATGTTGCGAAATTAGCCTTCCTTCAAGCCCCAAGCGCCTTTCACTTTCTTTGTCTAGCTGCAGGCGCTATCGGCTCGAGGTCAAATAACCTGATACATGAAAGGCAAAGAACGCCTTTCATTGTCTCAGAACATTTGCTTGTCGCCGATAAGCAAGCAACCTTCGCTTTTCTAAATCCCCGGGAGCGTAGTGTATTTCCGATGCGGTATTGTACACTAGTATTGCCTATATTAAGATCTAGTTAATAACCCACCCTCTTTCAATTTCTAGTAATGTTTCTTTAAAATCGGAACACTTTTCGATGGAATATAAAGCACTTGACCTTCATATACTTCATGATTTGCGTCTAACTTATTTTCTCTTAAAATTTGCTGAACACTAACATCATACCTATCAGCTATTTGTTCTAATGAATCACCATGCTGCACTAAACAAACTCGTAATTTAGCTGATTCTTCCTCTTCCTTTCTAGCGAAGAAATCAGCAAATGACATCGTTTTGTACTTATCTTTCTTTTTCTTCACTTTATTAGTAGGTTCCTGATGGTCACTACTTGACTCAGCGTCTTGAGGGGATTCATCCTCCATGTAATCATCTATAACATATGAAGAAGATTCTATATTTCTCACCTCTGCCAGGTCATGTTCTTCAATAGAATGAAGAGCAATTTCCGGTAATGATTGAACCTTATGTTGCTTAAAATTTTCTTGTTCAGCATTATCTTTCTTAACGCTTTCAGGTACTATCGTTGCTTCTGTACGGAACGGAGTAAATAAATCCTCTTCCTCATCCACTAACTGTTGAGATGACTCATATGAAGACTCGATAGAAGTGGCATCTTGTTGTATGATCTCAGGCTGTGATTGTTGTTCCAATACCTCCACTTCCACAATCTCTTCCTCATCCACTAACTGTTGAGATGACTCATATGAAGACTCGATAGAAGTGGCATCTTGTTGTATGATCTCAGGCTGTGATTGTTGTTCCAATACCTCCACTTCCACAATCTCTTCCTCATCCACTAACTGTTGAGATGACTCATATGAAGACTCGATAGAAGTGGAATCTTGTTGTATGATCTCAGGCTGTGATTGTTGTTCCAATACCTCCACTTCCACAATCTCTTCCTCATCCACTTCAGAACGCACAGATTCTAATTCTAACTCTGATGCAAATGAATCCTCTTCTACCTGAGCTGAAACGTCTTCTTCCTCCACTATCTCATTATCAGAATAAACTCCATGTACATAGATATCTGCTATTAATTTCAGCCTTTCACCATCTAGTAGGTCATAATCAATCGATTCTACTTCAATTTCTAATTCTTCTAAATTGGTCACTCTTGATCTCGGAATTGTTATATCTACTGGGAAATGGTGTGAAAACTCACTATTTCCGTCATTTCTAATTTCTGTCGTTTGCATATATGTTCTTCCTGGAACAGAAAACGACTCGACATCACTATTGCTATACGCATGTCTATATTCACCACTCAGTTCAAGCGAGCCTTTCAGAACTATAAATTCCACCTCATCTAAAACCGTTATATAAGGATCTAATGATAACGAAATTAGTTCATCTACTTCCTGTCCTTTTTCAAACCAAACAGACTCCTCGAGCGGGAACCTTAGGGATGTTTGTTGACGATCAGGCAAGCTTCATTCCTCCTTTCAAATCCACTACAAATAATATTAGGTCACTAACAGCCTATGTAAGTAGAAAGGTTTTAAGAACAAAAAAATAACGGTATGGTACTATGACCATGCCGTTATGTGGTGATTATTTACTTATTTTTTCAAATGCTCTCTCAGCAGCTGCAATAGTAGCAGCAATATCATCATCGGTATGTGCTGTAGATAAAAATAAACCTTCAAATTGGGAAGGAGGCAAAAATACTCCTTCGTAAGCCATTTCGCGATAATATTTAGAGAATAGTTCTAAATCAGATGTTTTCGCTTGCTCATAATTGTATACATCTTCATTTGTGAAGAAAATACCAATCATAGATCCAGCACGATTAATCGTATGAGGAATATTATACTTATTTGCTGCCGGTCTCAACCCAGCTTCTAATTCGTCTGCTTTTCTAATAAAATCGTCATACGATTCAGGGGTTAATTGACTAAGTGTTTCATAACCCGCTGTCATTGCCAAAGGATTTCCTGATAATGTACCTGCTTGATAGATTGGTCCGCTTGGCGCAATCTTTTCCATAATTTCTGCCTTACCACCGTATGCACCAACTGGTAGTCCCCCACCTATTACTTTTCCTAAACAAGTAATATCAGGTGTTATTCCAAAGTAACCTTGTGCACAATTGTAACCAACACGGAACCCTGTCATTACTTCATCAAAAATGAGTAATGATCCATATTCGTTCGTAATGTCACGTAAACCTTGCAAAAATCCAGGGCGTGGAGGTACTACTCCCATATTACCAGCAACTGGCTCCACAATAATTCCAGCAATATCATCACCATATTGCTCAAAAGCATATCGAACACTTTCCAAATCGTTATATGGAACGGTGATTGTATTTTTTGCAATGCCTTCTGGAACACCTGGACTATCAGGTAAACCTAACGTTGCAACACCGGAACCAGCTTTTATTAAGAGAGAATCTCCATGTCCATGGTAACAGCCTTCAAATTTCATAATTTTATTACGACCAGTGTAACCACGTGCTAATCTAAGTGCACTCATTGTAGCTTCTGTTCCAGATGAAACCATCCTAACTATTTCAATGGAAGGGACACGTTCAATAACTAGATTCGCTAGTTTATTTTCCAATAATGTTGGCGCCCCAAAGCTTGTACCATCTTCAGCTACTTTTTTAATAGCTTCTACGACACGGTCATTTGCATGTCCTAAAATAAGCGGACCCCATGAGAGTACATAATCAATATATTCATTTCCATCAATATCGAAAATGCGGGAGCCTTTTCCTCTCTCCATAAAAATTGGGTCCATATCTACTGATTTAAAGGCACGTACTGGACTATTAACACCACCAGGCATTAACTTTACAGCTTCTTGAAATGCTTGTTGAGACTTTTCATATGATCTCAATTTCATTCCTCCGTTCCATTATTATTGTTTAGTATCTTGTAACCATCCTGCTACATCTTTTGCAAAATACGTAATAATAAGATCAGCACCTGCACGTTTCATGCTTGTTAACATTTCTAATATGATGGATCGTTCGTCAATCCATCCATTGGCAGCAGCGGCCTTAATCATCGCATATTCACCACTAACATTATAAGCAACAATAGGTGCATTAAAATGATTCTTTACATCACGTATAATATCCATATAGGATAGAGCTGGTTTTACAATTAAGAAATCTGCTCCTTCTTCTATATCGGACTCAGCTTCACGCAGTGCTTCCATGCGATTGGCAGGATCCATTTGGTATGTTTTACGATCTCCAAATTGTGGTGCACTATTTGCTGCGTCACGGAATGGACCATAAAAAGCAGAAGAATATTTAACTGCATAGGACATAATTGGAATATCAATAAAACCGGCTTCATCCAGTCCCTTTCTAATCGCTACAACGAATCCATCCATCATATTGGAAGGTGCGATGATATCTGCACCTGCTTCTGCTTGACTCACTGCTGTTTTGACTAGTAATTCTAGACTTTCATCATTTAACACTGTTCCATTTTCTACGATGCCACAATGACCGTGATCTGTATACTCACATAAACATGTGTCCGCAACAACTAACAATTCAGGATAGTGTTTCTTTACTTCTTTCGTTGCTAATTGAACAATACCATGATCATGGAAGGCCCCTGTACCACACTCATCCTTATCGTTTTCATTAGGCACTCCAAAAAGAATAACAGCTTTGATACCTAATGCTACTATTTCATCCAGTTCAGATTTTAACAAGTCTAACGAAATTTGGAATACTCCTGGCATCGAAGGGACTTCATTTTTTTGATTTTCTCCCTCCACGATAAAAATAGGATAAATAAAATCTTCTGTATGCAAATGCGTTTCACGAACCATAGAGCGAATTGCTGCAGTTTTTCGTAAACGTCGATGTCTCTTAAATTCTAATGTATTCAAAAAGTATCTTCCTTTCGTTCAAAATACGAACATATGGCGGCAAACATTTCATCAATCGTAAAAGTATCTGGACATATATGAACTTTAAAACCTGCCTGTTCAATTCTTTGTTTTGTAACAGTTCCAATTGCTGCTACAATTAGATTTTCTAAAGCATACGAGAGATGGTGCTGCTGAACAATTTTCAAAAAGTGATTGAATGTGGATGGGCTTGTAAAAGCAGTAACATTAATCAGTTCATTTTTTAATAGTTGAGTTAATTTCCCAACATTTGCAGTTGGATAAAATGTCTCATATATAATCCATTCATCCGCCCGAATTCCTTGTGTTCGAAATCGTTCCGCTATTACAGTACTAGCTAAATTCCCTTTGGCAATTAATACCTTTTTAGGTTGCTCGTCAAGAGGATCAAATTCATTAGCAAATGCCTCTGCAGTATAAACATTAGGCATAAAATGTGATGCAATATGGTATCGTTCTAGCGCTTCCTTCGTCTTTTCTCCCACTACTGCAAACTTAATTTTACCTTCATGAAATAGTTGTTCTTTAGGATTTTCTTTAAAATGCTGAAAAAAATGAAGCACACCGTTTTTACTAGTAAAAATAATCCAATCATATTGGCTAATATTACTCTTATAGTACGACTCATTTACATCTTTGTACGGTCGGAAATCAATTAGAGGAACCATGTGCGGAATACCACCAGCATTGGCAACATCCATACAAAATTTCTCTCCTTGCTCACCACCACGTGTTATTAAAACATGTTGACCTTTTAGGGGTTTGTGCCTTACGGTCATTTTTCTAACTCTTCTTTCACCTTGTCTATTAGGTTTTTTGCTCCTTGTTTACTTAATATCTCGGCTGCTTCCTCTCCAACTAACCTTGGTTCAGAGCCTGTAATTGTTTCTTTATACACAATTTTACCGTCAGGAGATGCGACAAGTGCAGTTAACTGTATTTCATCATCTGCAGTTATCGTTCCATAGCCAGCAATCGGTACTTGGCAGCTACCTTCCATTTTTTCAAGAAATACTCGTTCAGCATCAACTGCACGTGCAGTTACATTAGAAGTAAGTAATGCTAATTGTTCTAGTAATTCTTTATCGTCCTCACGACACTCGATTCCTAATGCTCCTTGACCGATAGCAGGTAGGCAATCTTCTGGTTCTAAGTATTCTGTTACAATATCTTTATTCCATCCCATTCTTGCAAGTCCTGCTGCAGCCAAAATAATAGCATCATAATCTTCTGTCTCTAATTTAGATAAACGTGTTTCTATATTCCCACGAATCCACTTAATTTCTAAATCTGGACGCACTGCTAGTATTTGTGCACTTCTACGTAAACTACTTGTCCCAACTATCGCACCTTCTGGTAAATCTTTTAACTTTATATTTCCTTTAGAAATCAATACGTCGCGTACATCTTCTCTTTCTGGAATACAACCAATTGTTAACCCATCAGGTAAAACTGCAGGCATATCCTTCATACTATGTACAGCCATATCAATTTCTCCATCTAAAAGTGCCTGTTCAATCTCTTTGACAAACAATCCTTTACCCCCAACTTTTGAGAGGGTGACATCAAGAATTCGATCCCCTTTAGTAACAATCTCCTTAATTTCAAACTCAAAAGGTGCACCTAGTTTTTCAAGTTGTTCACGCACCCAATTTGTTTGAGTCAATGCAAGCTTACTTCTTCGGGAACCTATAATAATTTTTCTCACCATACATCCTCCTTCGCGACCATTTTTTACTGATACCATATGTGAAATGTTGATAATCTACTAACTAAGAAAAAATTAACTAAAACAATTAAAAATGCAGCGATATTCCACGTTGCTAAATTTCTACCATATAGTGATTTCTTAATGCGAAGATACAAAACGATTCCATAAATGATTAAAAGAATAAAGGAACCAATGATTTTTAAATCGTACCACGGTACTATTGGTAGTTTTATAAAAGCCCATATTAAGCCAAGAATTAAACTTAGCAATAATATTGGGACACCAATCGCATTAAATAAATAGGAGATGTTTTCTAATTTCGTTAAATCTCCTAAACGCCATATACGTTGCTTCCACTTCTTTTCTTTCAACAGTTTATATTGTAATAAATAAAGAATAGAAAAGACAAAGGATAAAGAAAATGCACCATATGAAACAATCGCCATTGTAACATGTATGAAAAGTAATTCTGATATAAGTTGTTCCGCCATTGCTGGTACTTGACTAGGAACAAATGCATGAATAGCCATAATGGTAAAGCCAAGTAGATTCGTGAAAAATAGTGTGAACTCCATTTGGACTATACGATGAATAGCAAGGGATAAAGTAATTAATACCCATGAATAAAAATAAAGTCCTTCAAATAAGGTTAACACCGGGAATCTGCCTGTCTTGTACATATACAAAAACAAAAAAATTGTTTGAAGTATCCAAACAATTGAAAGTAGCCAGAAGGCAATTTTGTTTGCCTTCTGATTATGTTCAATGAAATCGAAAAAATATAATAAAGTGGAAAAGGCATAAATGATTAAGACTATTTCAGGTAACCTAACCATTATTACATCTATCATATGTCACGTCCTCTTACGACTGGAAAGATGGAAGTGAAGTAGATAACTTCTTCTTTGCTTTATCTATTTTTGTAGTTGATGCTGGTTCAATCTTTCCATCTCTCGTTTCTTCAAGATCAAATATTTGTTTAAAAAGCTCAATTTTCTCTTGTGCATCTTCATGAGATGAGAATTCCTTCACTTGCAGTATTGGATGTTTGAGAAGTTGATTCACGATACTTTTTGTGTGCTTACTAACCACTTTTCGCTCGCGTTCTGATAAATTAGGTAGCTTCCGTTCAATACTTTTCATTGTTTCTGCTTGAATCGACAATGCCTTCTCTCGTAAAGAGGCAATTACAGGAACAACACCTAAAGTATTAATCCACTCTTGGAACTCAAACGTTTCACTTTCAATCATATCCATAATTTTCGCAGCGGCGATTTGCCGTTCCTTCATATTAGCTTCTACAACATTCTCTAAATCATCAATATCATATAGGAAGGCATTTTCTAATTCGCCAATAGCTGGATCCAAATCTCTTGGAACTGCTATGTCCATCAAAAAGAGTGGACGTCCTTTACGCATTTTTTCCATACTAGCAATCATTTCTTTTTTTACAATATAACCATTAGCTCCTGTAGAACTAATGACAATATCTGCTTCTATTAATGCACACTGTAACTCATTCAGTGGCTTTGCTGTTCCCGAGAATTGTTCTGCTAATGAATGAGCTTTTTCATATGTTCGATTCACAACAGTAACCTTTGTTGCACCATTTGCATAAAGGTTATTAATTGCTAGCTCACCCATTTTTCCAGCACCAATGACAAGTACGTGTTTGTCCTGTAAACTTCCAAACACTTTTTTCGCCAATTCTACTGCAGCATAACTTACAGAAACTGCATTTGCACCAATATCTGTTTCAGCGTGTGCTCTTTTTGCTAACGTAATAGCTTGTTTCATTAAATGATTGAAAATAGTACCTGTCGCACCTTTTTCTTGTGCAAGCAAGAAACTATTTCTAACTTGTCCTAAAATTTGCGTTTCCCCTAGTACCATCGAATTCAATCCACAAGTCACTTTGAATAAATGATGGGCTGCATCTTCTTGTTCATAAATAAATAAGTATGGAGAAAATTCTTCTTTCTCTATTTTAAACCATTCTGATAAAAACTCTTTAATATAATAGCGGCCTGTATGAATCTGATCCACTACAGCGTAAACCTCTGTACGGTTACATGTAGAGACGATTACATTTTCCAAAATGCTTTTTTTCTGTTGCAACGCGTGCATAGCATCATGTAATTCTGTTTCTGAGAATGCGAGCTGTTCTCTTATTTCAACAGGAGCCGTTTTATAATTTAATCCTACCACAATGATGTGCATGTAAAAATGGCACCTCCAGTATTAATGCTCGTAGGTATATTATATCATGCCAAGTTATAATAATTCTAAAAAAGATGTGAACAGATAATGAATCCTAAAGCACGAATATGATATATTTAAAAGGAATAATTTCTATTAAATCAACCTACTGTAACATAACAAATTAAGAATAGAAATACAAGTGGAGCGAAATGAGGAGAAATAATGAAGAAAAAATCATACTTAACCGGGTGTATCTTTTTATCCTTTGGAATTTACTTTTTACTCCAGCACTATCATATTTCCCTATTTCAGGGCTTTTACACGTGGCCAACATTACTTATCATCATTGGTCTCGGATTTCTAGTAAATGGTTATGTTGGAAAGGATTATGATTCGATACTACCTGGTGTTATTTTAACAGGAATCGGTATTCACTTTCATATTACCAATAATCTACCTGTTTGGCCTGAACACTCCGGTATCTTTCTTCTTCTGATAGCTCTTGGGTTATTATTAAGGTATGTCAAAACAGGTTCTGGATTATTTTCGGGGATTCTCTTCCTTACCGCTGCAATCTTACTATTATTCTTTGATAAAATTGTCACATGGGCAAATAATTTTGGATATAACTTAAGTTTCTTACATAACATCATGCCACTTATTTTTATTGGCATCGGAATTTATTTAATCTATAGTAAAAAGAAATAATATTTAGATAAAGGAAAAAAGACAAAATTAAAACCGAACTATCGTTAACTCTAGATAGTTCGGTTTTATTCTTTCTGCGATATAGTTCTTTCAGGATGGAACTATCCCCTATATTAGTTTAAAGTTATCAGCTTAATGTATTTCTGTAGCGGTTTTATTAATCTAACTTTGCCCGAATTACATTCCAGTTCAAATGGTTTTACGCCATCCTCACTTTATCTTCCCCAATTATTTAAGATTCCCCAAACTTTATCTTTACCTTCACCTGTTTCGGATGAAAACACGATAATTTCATCACCTTTTACAAGGTCCAGTGTATCCTTAACAACTTTTTTATGTTTATCCCACTTACCTCGTGGAATTTTATCTGCTTTTGTAGCAATAACTAAACAAGGAATTTCATAATGTTTTAAGAAATCATACATCATCACATCATCTTTTGTAGGTGGGTGCCTCAAATCGATAATGAGAAGAACACCATTCAGTTGTTCACGTGATGTAATATAAGTCTCAATCATTTGACCCCATGCTTCGCGCTCACGTTTTGATACTCTGGCAAATCCATATCCAGGTACATCTACAAAGTATAGTGCTTCTTCAATCTTATAAAAATTTAACGTTTGTGTTTTCCCAGGTTTGGAAGATGTTCTAGCCATGCTTTTTCGATTTATCATTTTATTAATAAATGATGACTTACCTACATTCGATCTTCCAGCGAGTGCAAATTCCGGAAGACCTTCCTCAGGATATTGTTCCGGTTTTACGGCACTTATTACTAATTCAACATTATTTACTTTCATTTAATCCACCTACTAGAGCTGTTTCCAATACTTCGTCCATATGAGAAACTGGAACAAAAGTTAAGTCTTCTCTCACACTTTCTGGAATATCATCTATATCCTTTTCATTATCTTTTGGAATAATAATAGTAGTTAGTCCAGCACGATGAGCACTCAAAGACTTCTCTTTAAGTCCACCGATTGGTAATACTCTTCCACGCAAAGTAATTTCGCCTGTCATACCTACTTCTTTTTTAATTGGTTTCTTCAACAATGCAGAAACTAATGCAGTAGATATTGTAATCCCAGCAGATGGTCCATCTTTTGGAACCGCTCCTTCTGGAACATGTATATGAATATCTGTTTTCTCATGAAAATCTTTTTCAAGCTGAAGTTCATCCGCCTTGGAGCGAACATAACTAAAGGCTGCTTGAGCTGACTCCTTCATGACATCTCCCAATTTACCTGTCAAGACAAGCTTTCCACTTCCAGGAGACAAAGATACTTCTATTTGTAACGTATCTCCTCCAACTGTTGTATATGCAAGTCCTGTAGCTACTCCAATTTGATCTTCGCTTTCTGCTTGACCGTAACTATATTTTTTCTTACCGAGCATTTCTTCCAATAACGCTTCCGTTACGATGACACGTTTCTTTTCACCAGAAACAATAATCTTAGCGACTTTCCGGCATATTGCAGCTAACTGACGATCTAGTTCCCTGACACCAGCTTCACGTGTATAATAACGGACTAAACTTTTAATCGCTTCTGACCGCATTTGTAACTGACTTTTTGTTAAACCATGTTCCTGGATTTGTCGTGGAAGAAGATGATCCTTAGCAATATGAATCTTTTCTAGCTCTGTATATCCAGCAATCGTAATAATTTCCATACGATCACGAAGCGGTCCAGGAATAGAAGCCAAATCATTAGCTGTAGCTAGAAACATTACTTTTGACAAGTCATATGTCTCTTCAATGAAATGATCACTAAATGATTTATTTTGAGCAGGATCCAAGACTTCTAACATTGCTGAAGAAGGATCACCACGAAAATCATTCGACATTTTATCTATTTCATCTAGTAAAAAAACAGGATTAATCGTTTTTGCCTTTTTCATCCCTTGAATAATCCTACCTGGCATTGCACCTACATACGTTCTCCTATGACCTCGAATTTCGGATTCATCTCGTACTCCACCTAATGAAATACGAACAAAATTACGTCCCATAGATTCCGCAATCGACCTAGCAAGGCTTGTTTTACCTACACCAGGTGGACCTACTAGACAAAGAATCGGACTACGAAGTGATTTCGTTAACTTTTGGACAGCTAAATATTCTAATACGCGCACTTTTACTTTGTCTAGACCATAATGATCACGATCTAATATTTTCTCTGCTTTATGTATATCGATATCATCTACTGTTGCGGCAGTCCATGGAAGAGAAACGAGCCAGTCTAAGTAATTTCGAATTACTGCACTTTCTGCTGATGTTGCAGGTACCTTTTCATAACGGTCCAATTCTTTATAAGCAGCCTTTTCCACATGTTCAGGCATATTTGCTTTTTTAATCTTTTCCGTTAAGTCTGCAATTTCTCCAGTCTTACCTTCTTTATCTCCGAGCTCTTTCTGGATGGCTTTCATCTGTTCGCGTAAGTAATATTCTTTTTGCGTTCTTTCCATAGATTGTTTTACACGCTGTCCGATTTTCTTTTCTAAATTTAGGACTTCATGTTCATTATGAATAATCTTTATTACGCTACTTAAACGAACTTTTACATCTACCATTTCCAAAATCTTTTGCTTATCATGTATTTTCAATGGTAAGTGGGACGTAATAATATCAGCCATTCTGCCAGCTTCTTCAATATCAGCAACGGTTGCTAACGTTTCTGCAGAAATTTTCTTGGATACTTTAATGTATTGTTCGAAATATTCTAGCATTGTACGCATTAACGCTTGAACTTCTACATCTTGCTCTCTTTCATCTTCATACAACTCTAAATCAACGGATTGATATGAACCTTGATTAGTAAGAGAAGTCATTTTTGCCCTTGTCAATCCCTCTACTAATACACGAATAGTTCCATTCGGTAACTTCAGCATTTGCTTTACTTTTGTCAATGTGCCCATTTCATATATATCATCTAATCCAGGTTCATCAACGGCAATATCCTTTTGCGTTGATAAGAACACAATACTATCATTAAGCATAGCTTGTTCTAACGCTTGGACAGATTGATCACGCCCTACATCTAAATGTAAAACCATTGTTGGGAATACAAGCATTCCTCTAAGTGGCAACAGAGGCACCTCTGTGCGAATTTCCAAACCTAACACCTCCATATAAAAGCGCAAGCGACTTTTTTATCAGTTACTGCTTGCGCTATCGGATACATCCATTACTAAAAAGCTTTAGGGAATCTTTTTCAATTCTAGCTTATTCAGTATCTCCTGTCGAGAAATGGGCTCTCAAAAACTCAAACACTTTTCTTCGTTTTCTGCATTAACCCTGGAGATATCATATCCTGATTATTATTTTTGAGTAACGCTTCTTCCAACACACTCTCAATACGCGTTACAGGTATTATTTCTATACCCTCAATTTCTTGTAAACTTGCTTGATTATTTTCATTAGGGATAAATACAGTATTTGCTCCCGCTTGTTTCGCAGCTTTTACCTTTGCATATACACCACCAACTGGTTTTACGTCACCATGGATTCCTATCTCACCAGTCATTGCTACAGTGTTTTTTACAGGAATCTTATAAATTGCTGAGTAGATAGCTACTGTCATTGCTACCCCAGCTGATGGTCCATCTGTCGGTATACCCCCTGGAAAATTAATATGGATATCATATTGATCTGCAGGGACACCCATTGTCCTCAATACAGTAATAACATTCTCCACAGATCCCTTGGCCATACTTTTCCTTCTTATGGATTTACCTTGTCCGTTAATACTTTCTTCTTCTACTATCCCTGTAATATTAATCGTTCCTTTATCCGCAGGAATTACAATTACTTCTATTTCAAGTAGCATTCCACTATTAGGCCCTGTGACAGCCAATCCATTCACTATTCCTACTTTTGGTTTCTCAGAAATAGATTTCTCATAGCGAGGACTTAATTGACTAGAGCGTATAACCCATTCCACATCTTCATCCTTTATATAATCCCTATCCTCTGTAATGGCGAGACCAGCAGCTGTTTGCATCATATTAACTGCTTCACGGCCATTCCGAGCATATGAGGAAAAAAGCTTCATACCACGTTCACTTATTTTCAATTTTATTTTTTCTGCTGCATTTTTTATTACCATTTCAATTTCTGGTTGTTCTAACTCATTAAAGAAAATCTCCATACAACGAGAACGGATTGCTGGAGGAATCTCATCAGGTGTTCTTGTCGTAGCACCGATCAATCGGAAATCTGCAGGTAATCCGCGTTTAAAAATATCATGGATATGAGCTGGAATTTGCATATTTTCTTCACTGTAATAAGCACTTTCTAGAAACACTTTACGATCTTCTAAAACCTTTAATAATTTATTCATTTGAATCGGATGTAATTCCCCAATTTCATCTATAAATAGAACACCACCATGAGCGTTTGAAACAGCTCCTTGTTTTGGTTGTGGTATTCCCGCTTGCCCCATCGCGCCAGCACCTTGGTAAATAGGATCATGGACAGAACCAATTAGAGGGTCAGCAATTCCTCTTTCATCGAACCTGGCAGTAGTTGCATCTAATTCAACGAATACAGAATCCGGACGAAATGGAGATCGTTGATTTCTTTTCGCTTCTTCTAACACTAAGCGCGCAGCAGCTGTTTTTCCGACTCCAGGTGGACCGTATATAATGACATGCTGTGGATTTGGTCCACATAACGCTGCCTTTAATGCTTTAATTCCATCGCTCTGTCCCACTATATCTGCAAAAGTAGCTGGTCTAACTCTTTCAGATAATGGCTCAGTAAGTTTTATTCCACGCATTTTCCGTAAATGTTCCATTTCTTTCTTTGATTCTTTATCAATCGTAACTTTTTGCGCACGTTGATTTTTAAGTAGATTAAAAAAGTACAAACCAATAATGATTCCGAAGAATAGTTGAATCATTAAAATTATCATTGTCCAATCCATCTATTTCCCTCCTAGACACAATATCACATATGTGCTAGTATCTCCGGCTAGGATTGGGAATAAACAGTATTTTTCATCTACATTACATATTTCTATATAAAAGGCTCTCTTAAAGTTCATTGTTGTTAACAACTTAGTTGATTGTAGCGGATGTACACGAGACTCCTGCGGGAACAGCACGAGCCGAAGATCCACTTGGCAAAGCGGTTTTCTTTGCCAAGTTAGCTGAGGCCGTGCCCGCGGAAAGCGAGTGTACAGGAGCGAAAATCAACAACAGAATTTAACAGAGATATAAAAAAAGCCAAACTACCTACCTTGAATAATTCAAGCAGTAGTTTGGCTTTTTAATTTCATCCATATTATTTTAAGCGGATGTTTTTTGAATAACTGTTCCGTCTTTCAATACAAGTTTCGGTGGCTTGTTATCGAGGACGCAATCTTTTGTAATGATACATTTTGCTATATCATCACGAGATGGTAGGTCAAACATTACATCCAACATTAGTGCTTCAATGATGGAACGAAGACCACGTGCACCTGTTTTTCTTTCAATTGCTTTTTTCGAAATCTCTTGTAGAGCTTCTTGTTCAAATTCTAACTCAACATTATCTAGCTCTAACATTTTTTGATATTGTTTTACAAGCGCATTTTTCGGCGTTGTTAAGATTTCAATTAATGCATCTTCATCAAGTTGTTCGAGACTTGCAATTACTGGCAAACGACCAATAAATTCCGGGATTAATCCAAAACGAAGTAGATCCTCTGGAAGGATTTTCGTTAATAAACCTTTTGCGTCTGCTTCATCAACTTGTGTATTCGAACCGAAGCCAATTACTTTTTGGCCGAGGCGACGTTTAATAATTTGTTCCACACCATCAAATGCTCCACCACAAATAAACAAAATGTTTGTTGTATCAATTTGAATAAATTCTTGATGTGGATGCTTTCTACCGCCTTGTGGAGGTACACTTGCTACTGTTCCTTCTAGAATTTTCAATAGCGCTTGTTGTACACCTTCACCAGAAACATCTCTTGTGATAGAAGGATTTTCTGATTTTCTTGCAACTTTATCAATCTCATCGATATAGATAATTCCTCTTTCTGCCTTCTCAACATCGTAATCAGCAGATTGAATTAATTTCAATAAGATATTTTCAACGTCTTCTCCAACATATCCAGCTTCAGTTAAAGAAGTTGCATCTGCAATTGCAAATGGCACATTCAGAATACGCGCTAATGTTTGCGCAAGTAATGTTTTACCACTACCTGTAGGACCAATTAAACAAATATTGCTTTTAGCAAGTTCGACATCATCGATCTTACTATTAGAATTAATACGTTTATAGTGATTATAAACAGCAACAGCTAGTGCCTTCTTCGCTTGGTCTTGACCAATTACGTATTCATCCAGGATGTCACGAATTTCAAGTGGTTTTGGAACATCTTTAAATTCAATTTCTTCTTCTGATCCTAGTTCCTCTTCCACTATTTCTGTACATAGTTCTATACATTCATCACATATATATACACCCGGGCCAGCAACTAATTTGCGGACCTGTTCTTGTGTTTTTCCGCAAAAGGAACATTTTAATTGCCCCTTCTCATCATTAAATTTGAACATTCCAACTCACCCCTTTAGAAAGCTACAACCATTGCGTCATATTTAATCGGAAATATAGTAATTTCCCACTTCTATGAAGCAGATAGTTATGTATTGAATTGTATCATATTTATTAAAACAAACTCCATTACTACATCTTGACCCAAATTGCTGGTTAATTCGAATTAAAATATGTATTGATTTGGTAAAACAAGGCACGAGTAAAACGTGCCTTGTTTTAAGTTAGTCTTATATCTTATGTGTATGTTCTATATTATTATGCACCAATCTTGCTGTTTTCAACAAGAAATTCAACTGCTTTTTGAACTTTTAAGTCAGCTTTTAAGCTATCTAGATTATCACCTAGTGCTCTCTTAATATCTTCCACTTGCATATTGTACATTTCAGCCATTCTGTCTAGTTCTTTGTTGACAGTTTCTTCATCAGCTTCTAAGTTTTCAGCTTTTGCAATAGCTTCAAGTGTTAAGTTCATGCTCACACGTTTTTCAGCATCAGAAGTCATTTGGCTACGTAATGCTTCTTGATCTTGACCTGAGAATTGGAAATAAAGCTCCAAATTCATGCCTTGCATTTGTAGACGTTGTTCAAACTCTTGCATCATACGATCAACTTCATTGTTAATTAAGATTTCTGGTACTTCAAATTCAGCATTTGCAGTAGCCATATCTACAAGTTGATCACGTAACTTCGTTTCAGCTTCCTCTTTTTTGCTTGTCTCTAGACGAGTTCTAATTTTAGCTTTTAACTCCTCTAAAGTTTCAGCACTTTCATCTACATCTTTTGCAAATTCATCATCAAGCTCAGGAAGTTCTTTTGTTTTAATTTCATGAAGTTTCACTTTAAATACAGCAGGCTTACCAGCTAATTCAGCAGCATGGTATTCTTCTGGGAAAGTTACCTCTACGTCTTTTTCTTCTCCAGATTTTAAACCAATTAACTGCTCTTCGAAACCAGGAATAAAGGAACCTGATCCAATTTCAAGAGAATAATTATCTGCTTGTCCACCTTCAAATGCTTCTCCATCAACAAAACCTTCAAAATCAATTACTACAGTATCGCCCTCAACAACTTCGCCTTCTTCTTTAACAACTAATTCAGCTTGGCGCTCTTGCATTGATTTCAATTCTTCCGCAACATCTTCATCTGTTACTTCCGTATCCATCTTTTCCACTTCTAGACCTTTATAATCTCCAAGTTTAACTTCAGGCTTAACTTCAACTGTTGCTTTGAAGATTAGTTCTTTACCTTTTTCCATTTGCTCGACATCAATTTCAGGACGATCAATTGGTTCGATTCCTGTTTCTTCAATTGCTGCCATATATGCTTCTGGAAGAATAAAATCTAAAGCATCTTGATACAAACTTTCCACTCCGAAACGCTTTTCAAACATAGAACGTGGAATTTTCCCTTTACGGAACCCAGGAATATTTACTTGTTTAGAAACTTTCTTGAATGCTTCATCAAGGCCTTGATTTACCTTCTCCACTTCGACCTCAACAGTTAAAACTCCTTTGTTCCCCTCTAATTTTTCCCATTTAGCTGACATATAAATACCTCCAACAAATATATAATGCATTACTTTCATATACGACCTAGCAGATATAAAACCTGCTTATGTAATGTCCAAATGGAACTTAATCCCGGCATAACCATTACATTATAACATAGCTTATAAAGCTTTCAACAATTCGACTTAAACTATTGGAGAAGAAATTTTTTCTAATTCTAATAAGTTAGTGTATGCTTCTGTTAATTTCTCCACATTTAATCCATTTTGTTGTGCAAGCTCTTCTAAACTCCATTCCTCACCATATAATTCTAAACCCATACCTTTATACGCAACAACCCATAAGGTTGTATTTGGATGTGAATATTCAAATGGGTACAGAATAAATGCATGTCGTTGCATCATTTCCTGTAATTGTAGTAATAATACTGGATTTTCATTTTCTAATTGTACCGTTAACTCCTTATTTACTTCTTTAAATAATGGAGTTTCATGTAAGTCAGGTACTTGCGTAGGGTTAAACACATCTTCCATATCAAGCTTATTCACTTGTACATGTTGATCAATTTTATGTTCCCTTAGGACATTGAAAACAATTGTTTTTAAAAAAGGATGCACGCTTTGATTATTCAGCACTTGTAACAATGTTGGTAAATAAGGATGTATATTTTTGTCCGCAAGACTGCCAAGTTGAATTGCTAATTCAGGTAGTTTATCTATATTTGAAAAGTCCAAATCTAACGATATTGGCTGATTTACTTCTATATTAGAGTTATCACTTACTTTTTTGCTCAATTGAAGTAATGTTAATAATTGATCTTCCTTATCTGGAGGAACAACCTTTTCATCCATGAGTGCTTCGATCGTTTTTACAACTGTTTCGTGGTCTTTCAGTTGAATTAAGACAGTCAAGTATATTTCAAGCACTTCATAATAATCACCAATTCCTTGTTGCAAAAGTTGTTCTGCTAATAGTTTAGCTGATGTATAGCTTCTATTTTGATATTGTGCAACAAGATATGTAACAGCAATTCGCGAATCTTCCTTATCTAATTCATAAGCTTGGTGTAAGAACTCTACGGCATCTTCAAAATCCTGGGCTTCCATACTTGCAATTCCTTTTTCAAAATAGCGTTCTTTCAAATTGGGAAAAGGAATTACTTTACTATCATGTTGATTGTGCTGCTTTCTTTTCATGGTAGAACCGCCCATCATAAATATTGAAAATAGTGTAGCAAATACAAGAAAATAAAACAAGAAAAAACAAAAAAAGCTCTAGTTTATACTAGAACTGTGGCTTTTTCACTTATAAAAATTAATATTATGCCCCTCTACTTCGTCTTAAAGAAGTAACCGATAAGATATTGGCTATTTTAAATATCCTAAATTGTCGTTTATGATAACAGTATGCTTTTATGGATGTCTCAGTTACTGCAAGTACTTTAATGATACGATGTGTAATTTGATTATCTTTATTTATATAAATTAATTCGAGCTTTTGGTTTGTACCTAGTGCACGTATGAAAATCCCTTTCACATAACCACCCCGAACAAACGTTTTTATATATTATACACAAACGTTTGTTCTATATGCAAGTATCGGTAAAAAATATTTTATTCTTTAATAAAAAAAATCTTCCTTTTGATATTCTTCAAAATCAAACGAGTCATCGATATCATCTTCATCATCAATCAATTCATCCACATGTTCTTCGTAAAAAGGAGGTATTTCGTTCGCATGTCTTGGTACTTTAAATAAATTTAAGAGTTTACCAAACAACTAAATCACCTCTTCTTATTTTATACAAATTAATTGTAACTTTTTATTGTTAATAGATTGTAAGGATCATGTAAAATTTAGATTAGGAAACAGTATTATTCTGTTATAAAATCACAAAGCCACACTATTTAACTAGTTGGGATTATCCATAAAGCGTGCGAAATCATAAATAACCGTTTCATTTAACATTTGCCCTTGACAACCTGTTACTTGCAATTTTATGCCAGCAGAGGTGTTCTAGCATGTAATCTTATCCATAAAATGGTTAGGACAAAGGAACATGGTTGCAAATAAAAACCGAACTATCACTTGATTTCAAAATAAGATAGTCCGGTCAGTTTATCAATTATAAAATTTATAGTAACAAGCGGAGGAAATACACGAAGACTCCTACCATGGAAATAAAGCTTTAAAAAGTGGAATCTAACTTATACATGCATCGTATAGACAACTACCACTAGCATCATTTCCATTCTCTGTGGTGTATTTTTGGTATACATGATTGACTGCGGGATGTACGGTAACCGGGAGACCCCACAGGCGTGTTCAACGCCGAGGAGGCTCCCGAACCTCCCGCGGAAAGCGAAGTGTATTTCTGAAGCGGTATACATTGTTCGGAATTACATCCAGATCAAATCATTTTGTTTCAACATCATTCTTTTCATTTCAGTTTATTCAATATTTCTTCTGGTACAAGTTTTTGCAAATGATAAGTATCTGTATTCTTTAACGTAACAGCGAGTGCATAGAATGTTGCAAACTGCTTTTCTATTTCTTCTTCATCACTAATCGTAAATTCATCAAGATAAAGCTTAGTTAGATCTACGGCTACATCAAATTCATTTCTTTGGGAAACTCGTTCAACTTTTATGTCTTCAGCCATTTCCACACCTCCCTTGAACTACTAATTCGACAAAAGGTGCTAATTCCCTTTGAACTGTTTTCAAAAAGCAACTGTATTAAGGAAATGTAAGATAGTTATTCAACACCAGATACCAAGTTGTAAAAATCAATCCAACCCCAAGAGATAAATTATTCTTGTTTCGTTGTAATGAATAATTGAAAACAAAAACGCCAAACTCTTAATTTAAAAAGAGTTTGGCGTATTAATTATTATGTAAATGGCGTCCCAGGAGAGATTCGAACTCCCGACCCACAGCTTAGAAGGCTGTTGCTCTATCCTGCTGAGCTACTGGGACATTTCTTTTGAAGACATTTTTTATTATAGACATGGATACATTTAAAGTCAATAGTTTTTCGTAAAATATTTTAAAAAGGGTGCTTAGTGCAGTTTGAAACTAAGCACCCTTCTATTTCTACTATTCAAATTCTCTCGGATGACGTTTCATTAATTCTGGTACTGCATGGCCTCTACCTGTTTGTTCAAGCCATTTAATATAGCGTGGTAAATTCCCCTTCGCATGGTATGGGCCACCTTCTTTCATGACAGTCCATAACGGGTCTACATCAAACGGCATAGACTCCATCATCTCATCATGCCATTCATTTAAATAATAGACTGCTTCACGACAAAGGTCTGGACGTTCCGCTGCTAAATCAAACTGCTCATTTGGATCCTCTTTTATATTAAAGAGCATTTCTTTATTAAATAAATGATAGCCATCGTGATAAGTGCGAATATATAACCAATCACCAAATCTTACACTTCGCTGACAAACGTGAGCACATTGAGAAATGACTAAATAATCTCTACCAACTGATTCACCATTTTGTAATACTGGTGCATAACTTTCACCATCCCAAGATGGATGTGGTTCTTTCCCACAAATTTCAGCAATAGTAGGTAAAATATCTAGATGGTAATGTAAGTCATCGTTTACATAGCCCTGCTTCATTCCAGGCCATCTTATAATCATCGGAATATTACATGTCCCTTGATCTGCAGTACCATGTTCACCATATATGCCTAACTGTCCCATATTTTCACCATGGTCTGCTGTAATAATGATGATCACTTCATCCATAATACCTTGTTTCTCTAATTGTTCAAATACAATACCAATATGGTCATCCATATGTCTTATTCCACAGTCATAACCATCAATCATCTTACGCAAATCTTCCCGATTCTTTATTTCACCAGGGTGACGTGGAAATTCAGGATTTGTTCTATTATCATACATATTTATTTCGCTTGCACTGTGTGGTCCGATTTTTTCACGGTGTTTTGCTAACACCTCATCTGTAATCCATTCAGGAAGTGGTTCATCTGCAAACGGGTTTCCAAACTCCTCTGGTGCGCGGTATGGTGTGTGAGGATCCCAATAATTAACATATAAGAACCAATCATCTTTTTGCGCATTGTTTTCTAGCCAATTTACGACAGTTGGTGTAACTTCCTCTGCTGATTCCATACCTGATTTACCTGTATTATACATTTCATTGAATCCTGCATAAAACGTGTATGCGGAGTGTCTTTCTGCAAATGGACTACTTAAAGCAGTTTTCATTCCTAAAGAGCGAAATAGTGAAGGAAAGCTAGCTGTTTCTAATCGAGATTTAAATTCACGATGGATCCCTTCATTACGAACATCCCCAGCTGTTCCTCCGTGTCCAACGACACCATTATGTATTCCGAATTGCCCTGTCATTAATGCAGTTCTCGAAGGAAAACATGGTGCATCTGACGTATAGTAATTTGTAAACCTCACACCTTGTTCCGCTATTTTATCGATATTCGGAGAAGTATTTCGATGATAACCGTAACAACTTAAATGATTTGGACTTGTTGAATCTAGATCTAGTAATAATACCTTCAATTTTTCCATCTCCCTTTAAATCCTATTAAAAATGAAAAGTTTGCCGCAAAGTTTCTATTTCTATATATTGTTCATTGTAAAAATAAACGGTAATAACATTATCTGTTTTCTCTATGATTGCATATGTCTGTGGATTTCCACCACGAGGGTAACTAATACTTCCTGGATTTAAGTACAATATACCATCTATTAGTTCAGCACCAAGTAAATGAGTATGCCCAAAAAACACAAAATCAGCAGCCTTTTCTTTGGCACGGTAAGATATATTTAATAGGGAAGAATTCACTTGATGTAAATGGCCATGCGCTACAAACACTGTAGATCCACTTACTTTTTGAACTACTTCCTCTTGAAATTGATTATCTACATCACAATTCCCCTTCACTACCGTATACCCTTTCAAAACGGGGTCAACCGCATGTAACTCTGAATCTCCACAATGAATCATAGCATCTACTTCATTTACATATTTATCATGTAATTTCTTCAAAGTGCTTCTTTCCCCATGACTATCACTTACTACAAGTAGTTTCATCACACTCTCACCTCTTTGAGAAAATCCTTCCGATCAGCGGCTGCAAATTTCTAAGAGCATTTGCTCTATGGCTAATGCTATTTTTTTGTTCGGAACTTAGTTCTGCCATAGTTTGCTGTAAGGAGGGAACATAAAAAACTGGATCATAACCAAATCCATTTGTTCCACGACGTTCATTCAAAATAAGTCCTTCACATGTGCCAGCAACTACTAACGTTTCTGCACCAGGTATAGCAACTGCTAGAGCACAGTAAAAACGAGCAGTTCTATCTTTTTGCTGGACATCGTTTAATTCACTTAATAACTTACTAATATTTGCTTCATCACTTTTCTCTTCACCAGCATATCTAGCGGAATATATGCCCGGCCTTCCATCTAATGCGTCCACGACTAGCCCAGAATCATCCGCAACAACAATAGAACCAGTAAATTGACTGATTGCTTCAGCTTTTAAAATCGCATTCTCCTCAAATGTTGCACCAGTTTCTTCTACATCTGGTGCATTTTCAATATCTAAAAGTGTTAACACTTCCAAATTGAACTTTGAAAATAATGCTTCAAATTCTTTTGCCTTGCCTTTATTTTTAGTAGCAATAATTACTTTTCTATCCATCGTTATTCTCCACTTTTTTGCTCGATTTGATTAGTAATATCCGCACCAAGCACTTCTTTTTGAATGTTCATCAATTCTTTTAGTCCGTCATTTGCAAGAGCAAGCATTTCTTGAAGCTGTGTAGAGCTAAACGTTGATTCTTCACCAGTTCCTTGTAATTCAACAAACTCCCCTACTCCAGTCATGACAACATTCATATCAACTAATGCAGAGCTATCTTCTACATAATTCAAATCTAATATGACGCCTACTTCTTCTAATATCCCTACACTTGTTGCAGCCAAGAAGTCTATTATTGGGTATGATTTTAATTTTTTCTCGAGATAGAGCTGATGTAAAGCCATCGACATAGCTACGAATGCACCTGTAATCGAAGCAGTACGAGTGCCTCCATCTGCTTGGATAACATCACAATCAATCCAAACGGTCCGTTCGCCTATCACTTCTAAATCAACAACGGCACGCAATGCTCTACCAATTAATCTTTGAATTTCCATCGTGCGACCAGAAACTTTTCCTTTGGACGATTCTCGAATATTTCGAGTTTCTGTAGCGCGAGGAAGCATGGAATATTCAGCTGTTATCCATCCTTTTCCTTCACCACGCATGAATGGAGGGACACGATCCTCAATACTAGCAGTACATATAACCTTCGTATCACCAACTGAAATTAACACAGATCCTTCAGGATGTTTTAAATAATTTGTTTCAATTTGTACATTTCTTAACTCATGCGAGTCTCTACCATCAAATCGCATAGACTTCCTCCCTCTACTGAAAAACGGAAAAGAGGCGGCAATGGCCAACCTCTTCTCTTTGTATTATAGTATATCAAATTTTCACAATTAAAAACTACCTGTGTTCACTTTTTCAGGACGGGTAACTGGTTCTGTTAGTTCTTCCCCATCTTCGTTCACAAGTCCTCCATCTCCATTAACCATGACAGCGACACTTTCAATTCCAGGCTGTTCCGTTAAAGAAAGGACGAGTGATTGTAATGTTTCAGTAGAAATCTCTTTTGTCTCACTGTTTCCGAGAATTTCCTCATTAAAGTTAAGTGTAACAACTCCGTCCTTAATCGTCGGGTCGTCTAACAATAATGCATCACCATCTAATACAGTCATTAATGAAGCTTCTAACGTAGGACCTTCAACTAATTGGTCAATTACAGCTTTGATATTATCTTCTTCTAAGTTTGATACACGAGTTGTAACTGGTACATAGTAATAATTATCAAGGCCTTGTGCTAAATAGTAGACCGTAAGTGGACGCGTATTCGTTACATCCACTACATCAGCAAATCCTGTATTGATACCATCTGCACGTGTTAATCCATCCTCGCTAATTGGCGTTCCTCCAACAGGCATTTCCGTTAGAGGGTATCCATTCACCCTTAATTCAACAGAATTAACTGTATCAAATTGAGTTAACGTCCATGTTACAGCTTGGAGAATTTTTTGTTCATCACTTGCTTGGTAGTTTTTAAATTCCTCCGAAAAGTCGACAATTGCTTTACCATCTTGAATATCAACATCAACATTTGTACCTGCAGGTAATACAGTACGGAAACCATTAGGTAAAATATCAGATATCTTTCCATCAGCCACTAAATACTCCAAAGCCTGCTTTGCAACACTATTTGTTTTTGGTAACGGTAATGATTGACCTACTACTAGTCCATTCTTATCAATTAAGTAAAGATCTGTCATGACTGCTTCTACTTGTTCTTCTCCAGATGTTTCCGTATCTGTTAAAGAATCGAGGTCTTCATTTTCATCCAAATGTGATACATTTTGTTTTGGCGGTGGATCCAAAGCCTCTTTATCTTTACCGAATAAACCACAGCCTGATAAAAACACACTCGTTGCAAGTACAGCTGCTGTAGTAATAGCGATCCTAGTATATTTTGACATTTCGTACCCCTCCTAAGACAGTTTGTACTAAATGTATACGAGCTATCGATTCGGAATAGACCGGAAAGAAGAAAGTTTTGTAAATTTCTTATCTATAAATAAAATAAAAATAGCCTCCTCCAGAAGGAGAGCTATTTTTCAAATTCTTTATCTAAGCTTGCTAAATGAGCTATATCTACTTGAATATCTTTTATATTCAACCAATCATACGCAATTTGCTTAAAAAGCTTCGGAGAACCGGTCGTATAAAAAATATGTTTTGGTGAAGTTGTAGTGGTATTTAACATATTTTGGAATTGTAATATAGCACTAACCTCTTGTGCGGTTTCTTCACCAGAACTAATAACTTTCACATTAGGTCCCATTACATTTTCGATGAGAGGTCCTAGTAGAGGATAATGAGTACATCCTAATACAAGTGTATCAATACCGCTACCGACTATTGGTTGTAGAGTTTCTTCTACTACCCTTTTGGCTATAGCACTTTGATATTCAAAACTTTCAACAATCGAAACAAATTTAGGACAAGCTAATTGTATTACTTCAACTTGGTGATTAATAAGTGTTAGCTCACGTACATATGCCTTACTATTAATAGTTCCAATTGTACCTAAAATACCTATTCTTCCATTCTCTGTTGCTTTTAGTGCTGCTCTTGACCCAGGAGAAATAACACCGATAACGGGTATTGGAAGAAATGATTTCAATTCTTCTAGTACAACTGCAGTTGCTGTATTACATGCTACAACAAGCATTTTAATATTGCGATTCATTAAAAAGCCTGCCATTTGTAAGGTGAATTTTCGCACTTCATGTTTTGGTCTAGGACCATATGGACAACGAGCCGTATCCCCTACATAATAGATTATTTCATTGGGCATTTGCCTCATTATTTCTTTCGCAACTGTTAGCCCGCCTACTCCTGAGTCAATAACACCGATTGCCTGTTCTAACATTTCCGCCTCATTCTTTCCGCATTTGTTGATGGAGCTTAGATAAATTATCTTTCAACAAAATTACTTCATCAGCTGAATAATCCCCTAAAATATCATGTAAATATTTTTGGCGTTTTTTGATAACTTCATCTATTATTTTTTCACCTTTTTCTAACAATTGAATTCTAACTACACGACGATCATTCGGATCTTTCATACGTGTGACAAGTTCTTTTTTCTCCATCCGATCAATCAAATCAGTTGTCGTACTAAAGGCAAGGTACATCTTTTGAGACAAGTCCCCTATCGTCATATTTCCTTCTTCAAATAACCATTGTAGAGCTACAAATTGTGGAGGCGTAATTGTATAATCTGCCAACAACTCGCGACCCTTCTGCTTAATAATAGCTGCTATGTATCGGAGGTCTTTTTCTAATTCCGCTACTACTATATCATCATGCTGAAGGAGCTTTTCATCTAATATCATCTAAAGCAACTCCCTATCCTTTTATAGCATTTTCTCCTTTTTCCTGTAAAATTTCAAGAAATTTAAGCATAAAGGAATAAATTTGCCATATTTCATGAAAAAGAAAGCTGAAATTCCGCCTGTTTTTTTGACATCATAAAACATCCAACATGTTAAGTAAAAAGAAACTGGGACAAAAGAAAATAGTCGAATTAAAAACCCGAACTATCATTTGATAAAACTCAAGATAGTTCGGGTTATTATTCTAACTGCGTTCACATCGGATGAGAATTTTCACTTTTCTAAGCCCGAGGAAAGCGTAGTGTATTTCCGAAGCGGTATAGTTAAAATACCATTGCTCGAATTCACATACAGATTTATTTTCCAGTTGGTTTATAATCTGCTGCTTGATAAATCATTTCAGTTAGCTTCACTACTTGCTTGGCAAATTCACCAGGAACTAGTACTTCATGCTTCCCTACTATAGCATCTATGAAACTTTTATCTTGATTTGTCGTTTGTTTTGGAAGTTTTGGAGTATATGGTTCCTCTCCTATTAGTCGAACAGTAATATTACCATTATCGAAGAAGATACCACCTTTTTCGCCACAGAACACATATGTTTCATGCCAGCACGGAGCATTACCTACAATATTTACACCAGCAATCACATCATTTTCAAATCTTATCGATGTGAAGGAATCCAATTCCACAGCAGCATTATGTTTTTGTATTTGAGCGCTTACTTCAACAGGCTTTAATCCAGTCGTCCAAAGGAGAACATCTAAAATATGGCTACCGGAATCCATCAACATTCCTCCACCTGAAAGTGCAGGATTTTGTCTCCATGAACCTGTTGTTAGGTAACCCCAATCTTGATATAAGGAAGCAGTTACGGATGTTAAATTACCAATTAATCCATCTGCAATCGCATCACGGATAAACAGAAAATCAGGTTGAAAATGACGTTGATATGAAACTTGCAATACTTTCCCTAAATGTTTAGCAGTATTGATCATTTGTTGAGCTTCATATTCTGAACATGCCATTGGTTTTTCAATTAAGACATGACAGCCATTATTTAATGAATCAATTGCCTGTTGAAAATGCAATGTATGTGGAGAACATATTACTACTGCATCTAATTGAACATGTTGAAACATATCCTGATAATCAGAAAATTGCTTTACATTGGCTAAACCTATATCAGCGACTATTTTATCTTTACTTTGTTGGTTAGGATCAGCAATTGCAATAATCTCCACATTATCCAACTCTTTTAATTGTCTAGCATGCCAATGGGATATGCCTCCGGTTCCTATCATTCCAATCCGAATTTTTTCACTCATAACAACCAACCTCTCCAGATGAATATTAATTAAATTCTATCATTAATATTCGACAATACTTCAATATATTCCTTTATTACTATAAATTTAACTATCATTCTCCGGAAGGAACTGGTATATCATTTGCTAATCCTATAGGTCTACCAAAATTAGGCGTTCCATCTTCATTCCAAGAAAACGCCTGTATTCTCAAACTACGTTCCGGGTTATTTTCCCCACCATTTGTGAACGCATGATACACAATCCAATCTTCCGTTCGATCCGGGGATGTTGTAAAACTATTATGTCCAGGACCATACACACCTTGCTCCACATTCTTACTAAAAACAGGTTTTGGTGATTTAGACCAAGTATTAACATCTAACACATCGTCATCCTCATTTATTGTTAGCATCCCAAGGCTATAATCATCGGACCATGTTGTGCTTGCAGAATATACAAGAAACAATTTTTCGTTGCGTTTCAAGATAACAGGGCCTTCATTAATTGCCATCCCTCCTTGTTTCTCCCAGTCATATTCCGGTTTTGTCAAAAGTACTTCTTCTCCTTTTAATGTCCAAGGATTCTCCATTGCAGCAATATAAATAGCTGAACCATAATCCGGAAAGTGCCCATAGCCTGCATAAAGGAAATATAATTGTTCTTTATGATAAAATACAGAACCATCTAATCCTGGTCGCTCTGTATTAATTACACCTTTTAATTCCCAGTCCCCAACATATGGATCTTCATTACTATTTTCAATCACTAGTACTCTTCTAGTGTCATCTCCGCCACCATCATTAGCAGTAAAATATACATACCATTTATTTTCGATATAATGTAGTTCTGGTGCCCAAAAATTCGCTTTAAAATAATCTGTCTCACTAGGTAACCAAATTGTTTTTTCTTCTCCTTGCGCTACTTTACTGAGAGCTGTATTTCGCTGTAAAACTAATTTATTTCTTTTCGTTACCATCAAATAATACATACCATCCGTATGATGATAAATCCATGGATCTGGCCCTGGGTTTAATAATGGATTTTGAAATACTTTTGTTGACACGATAAAACCTCCTAAATTGATTAATGGAAAGGAAAACTGCTTGGTTTAATTTCTGTTTTCCAAGCAGTTTCTTTTAAAAGAGTTATTGTAAATTAATTTTCTTGATTTTCTCTAAATCAATTTTTGGCTTTCTATCTTCTGTAAGTAGTCCATTTACTTCTTGCTGTACATCGGTTATTTGCGTATAGCAGAAACCTGATATATATTTCATATCCTTAATTGCTTGTGTAATTGATTCATAGCGGTGAAGGAATTCTTCTTCATTTTTCACCTGATTGCCGTAACCCCATCCTTCTTCACTATTGAATGCGATACCTCCATATTCACTAACAATAACAGGCTGACCTTTATATTCGTAACCTTGAGCCATCGCATGTTTTCCCTTATTAAATGCAATGGAGTTATTAAGAACTGTTTCCTTATCTTGATAACGTTCTGTAAATTCATCTCCATACTCCACATAATCATGAAGAGTAATGATATCAGAGATAGTATGTTCCCAACCATCATTTACAATAACAGGACGCATGCTATCAAACGCCTTTGTTAAATAGTAAATAGCTTCTGTGAACTTTTGTTGTTTTACGTCTGTATAAATATTTTTAACACCCCAAGATTCATTGAATGGAGTCCACGTAATGATAGATGGGTGATTATATTGTTGTTTTACTACTTCCATCCATTCTTCGGTGAAGTTTTGAACTGCTTCATCTGAGAATTCATACGTTGCTGCCATTTCTGACCAAACTAATAGTCCCTTCTTATCAGCCCAATATAGGAAACGTTGGTCTTCTACCTTCATATGCTTCCGAACACCGTTAAAGCCCATTTCTAGTGTTCTATCAATATCTTCTAAAATTGCATCCTCTGAAGGAGGAGTTAAATGACTTTCCTTCCAATATCCTTGATCCAATAAAAGTCTTTGATAGATTGGAGTATTATTTAATAACACATTTCCATTTTCAATAGACACTTTTCTCATTCCAAAATAAGACTGAACTTCATCTACTGCCTTTCCATCTTTATATAACGTGAATTTCACATCATATAAATTAGGGTGATGCGGTGACCATTGCATTATTTTCCAATGGAAGTATTCGCTAGCAATATCTGTTTTCACTGTATGGAGAGTGCGATTTATTCCCACCTCAAATTCTTTTACGATACGATTTTCAAAGGAAATTTCTGTTTTTAGCACAAGATTTGGTTGTAATACATCTTCAGAAAACTCTAAATTGAATTCTACGGATTCAGTATCAATATCTGGCGTAATTTTTACAGACTCTAAATTTGCTTCATTAAGAAATTCTAACCAAACAGTTTGCCAAATACCTGTTGTCTGCACATACCAGCAACCGAAATTTTCAGGAAGCCATCTTTGTTTTCCGCGTGGTTGTGCACAACTGAAACTGTCTTCATTCTTAACTACTATGTTTAATTTTCTGTCTGCTGAAAGATATTTTGTAATATCAAAAGAAAATGCAATTTGGCCACCTTTGTGTTTACCAACATATTGGCCATTAACCCATAATTTTGTAATGTAGTCCGCTGCTTGAAAATGAAGAATAATACGCTTATTTTCAAATTCAGTAGGTACTGTTACTTCCTTTTGGTACCAAATATTAGCACAAAATTCTTCTTCTCCAATTCCACTAGCTTCTGTTTCATACGTAAAAGGAACGATAATTTTTTGATTTAGTTTATCCTTATTGAACCATTTTTCTTTTTCTCCAATGTTATCTTTATCAAAGGCAAATTCCCATTCACCATTTAGATTCACCCAGTCTTGACGTTCAAATTGTGGTCTTGGATATTCTTTTCTTGGAATTGTGTTGTTTGTCATTTTGTAATTCTCCCTTATACTATTTTTTATATAAATGTTGATTGTTGGTTCTACTGTAGGTACCCCCTGCTAGCGAAATCCATAAAAGTTGCTTACCCTCAGTTCCAATCAACATAGTGCCAACATTAAGAATAAGTATTGATATACAACTATTTTAATGTCCGAATAAGAAGGTTTTTGAAGTTCACTTCTGAATATTCGGATCGTACACCTACTTTTCCAACCATGAATGCATTTGGGTCTTCATATGAAATAATTGGATTCTTTTCACCGTTTAAGAAGACATCGATCTTATTTTTGACTACTTTAACTCGTAAACGCTGTTCTTTTCCAAATTCTATATCAGCCGATTCCGATGTTAAAATGGTTGTATCATAATTTAATTTCTTTAATGTTATATTTCTTCCATTAACAGAAACATAGTAACCCATTAACGAATCCTGTACTTGATGTGGATGAGTTGATTCATTTGTAACTCTAAAAAGTAATCCCGCTTCCGACATAAGATTATTTGTAATTTCAAAAGTTAGCTCTACATCCATATCTGACCAACTAGTGTCGCCGGTGTACAATTTCATATCTTCCCCACTATTAGATATCAAAATCCCGTCAGAACCAGTCCAATTACCGTGAATATCCTCTACTTTAATATTTTTCAATCCATTTTTAATTTCTTCTTCTTCCTCTGTTACTTTATAAAATTCCAATTGTTCAAACTCTATTTCTCCACCATCAAGTAAGAATTTAAATACATGAAATCCTTCTTTTAAATCGATTGTGCCCAAACTTACCTTCATTAAAGTAGATTCCTCAACTAGATCAGCTTTTGAAACTTTTGCTTTTACTGGTTTTTCATCGTCTATGGACATTTCAATTTTTGCATTCTTTTTAAAAGATTTCGGATTAATTATTGCTGAGACACCGTATAATCCTGATTCTTTTACATTCACTTTATATTTAAGCCAATCACCTTTATTATGAAGCGATACAGAATATGCCCCGCTATCGAGTAATTGAATCGGAACTTTACTACGATAGACGTTTTTTTCCGTCTGTTCTTTTACATAAAACCCGCGCTTTTCTTCCTCTAAGTAGTGTACTGCCTCAATAGTACCTGGAATCGGCTTATATACTTCAAAGTCGCTTGAACTATCGACATGATTAGAAAATGCTGTATAGCCAATGTTCACTTCAACATTCTCTATTACATAACCAATTTCTCCATTTCCAAAGCCACTTTCTGATACAACAACCTTTTTCATTCCATCCAAAAATATTACCGTCTCAGTTTCTTTATTTTCCACTCTTACTGTATGAAGTTTTGTAAAATCAAACTCCTCAGGAAAAGAATTTGAATCCATTAACTGTTCTATTCCTTCACTAACTTGAAAAACTTCTATTTCCTTCTCTTTCTGATTTATGGAGGCGTATCCATAATTAGATTCATCTTCATATGAAAATAGTATTTTGAATCTTGCATTTTCTATTGGATTTATTAAAGAAAAGTTAAACTCCGCTGTAAAATAAGTTTCTGTACTAGAACCACTCAGGAACAATGCTTCTTCTGAATTAGATAGTTTATTAAAAGTCGGTTGATGTTCATTTGTCCACCTTTGTTCATAATCCGGTCTTTCTGGATTTGGAACTGCATAATTAGTAGGACCTAATACATCCATCTTCTTTCCATTAAATACGAATCTATCAATGTTCATTTGTCGAACTGGAGGACCTTCCGCCGAACTACCAACAAGATTATGATAGACAACATAATATGAATCTAAATTTGGCCCCATAACAATTGAATTGTGACCTAGACCTACGAAATCATCTGTTGTATTAATAATAATCGGATTATGATCAGGAATTTCATACCCTGACAAAGGATTTTTCTCAGAAACAGCATAATTAATCCGATAACCTTTACTGAAAACATGATTCCCTGTATATGTCATATAATATCTATCATTCTTTTTAATTATCATTGATCCTTCAGTCCAATGACCTAAAAAGAGGTTCGTATTTATAGGGAATTCAAATGTAAATGGATCCTTCATTTGATGACCAACAATCCCTTTGTCTCCCGCTCGCGTAAAATACCAAGAACCATCATCATCAATAAAAACAGACCCATCAATCGTCATCCCTAGGTTTTCTGTCTTAATTTCAAAAGGACCAGTAGGGCTATCACTACTTAACACATAATGCCCATTTCCTGCAGGAGACGTGTACATATAAAACATTCCATTCCAATATACAACCTCTGGAGCATATGCTGATGTTGTACGTTCATCCTCTGTTACCAAACCTTCATACTTCCAATAAACTAAATCCTCAGAACTCCAGCCTTTAATTCCAGGCCGATTATCTTTCGTGCTGACATATAAATAATACATTCCGTTATGTCGTAATACATATGGATCACCAAGCCCATAGTCTGACCATTCGTCCGGTAGTTGAAAAGGATTAGTATAAGTTGCATCAGTATCTACTTTTATGTCCACCTTTGCCTCCTCCACCTGTTGGCAGCTACTCAAAATAAGCAACATAGATAAAAATAATATAGCTTGTGACCATTTATGTAAGCTCATTTTGAACAACCCCTATATGTTTTAATAAATCATGAAGTAAGTGCTTTCATATAAATCTTAGTAAAATGCCAATAGGTTTTATATACTATAATTAGTATAAAATATACTTTTCGTTATTATCTATTTAATTCAATAAAAACAGCTCTCCTTAGGAGAGCTGAAAATCATCATCTATTTACTTTGGTATCTAGCAAATTAATTGTAAATTTAAAGTAAAGGTTTGCTCCCCGGTATACATAATACCAAAGGAGCAAACCTCGTATTTTTATTCTAATGCTGCATTCATTTCTTCTTTCAATTTTTCAATTTCAGTCGCAAGCTCTTTCATAGCATTTTCTTCAATTTGATTTAGGATTGTTTTCGAATCGATATTCTTATCAACCGCTTCATTTAGTCCAGTAATATAATGTTCCCAACCAATTCCGTCAAGCGGAGTTAAACGTCTTACAGGAATTTGTTTCTCAATTTCACTATAAAGCTTATAATCTTGTTGACCACCCAAATATTCGCTCTCGTACTCTTGGTACCATGGTAAGGACGTAATATGTGAATGAGAAGGTTGAACAGAGTGCTTTACAAATACTTTCCAAGCTTCTTCTGATAGAGTCATCCATTGTAAGAATGCCCAAGCGACATCTTTGTTTTCACCTTGTGATGGAATAACGAAAGATGATCCTCCTAGTCCTACATTCACACCTAGTGGCATTTTAGTTGCACGCCATTTACCAGCTTGTTCTGGTAATACTGCTTCTAAATCACGAGCTCCGTAACTTCCAAGCGCAAGTGAAGCGATCTTCCCTTGTTTCATTAATTGCTTTCCTTCATCCGAACCTAGACCACTTAATTGAGGTGCCCAACCGATTTGAATACCTTGTTTCACGACATCTACTAGCTCTGCCATTTTTTCTGTATTACGAGTCCAGTTGTATTCAGAATCAAAGTAACCTAAAGCGTCCCCATATTGAACTGCAGGTAAATCGCGCCAATCATACATGTAAATATCATTTGCAGCTAGTGTCTGTGCTGCATCTAATAAGTTTTGCTTATCTTGTAAAAATTCTCCTAAATCTTCAGGATCACTTGGTAATCCCATTTCTTCATATATATCTGCTCGATAATAGAATACTCCTGAAGTTACATCCCAAGGCATCCCTAGTAACCTTTTTCCATCTACAGACATCCAACGTTCCCAGTTATAATCTGAAAGATATTGTTTGAATTTCTCTGCATTATATGGAGGTTGTAATAAATCCTCTACTAAATCACCTGTTGAATAGCGAGGAAATTGCCCTTGTTCTACTTGTGCTATGTCTGGAGCACCAGAGCCTGCAGCAAGGGTAGTCTGCAATTGGTCATGTAATTTACCAAAGTCAAGGCCGATTACATTCACTTTAATATTCGGATATTCTTTATTAAATTCCGCTACAACTTCTTCATGTATATCTGGTGACCATGTCCAAAAACTTACTTCCCCTTCTAAATCCTTATCAATCTCAAATATAGCTTCTTTTTCTTTTTCCTTTTCATTCTCATTGCCAGTTTCTTTATTCGTTCCCTTACTAGAACAACCAGCAATAATAAGTACAAAAACTAAAAACATTAATGTAAATAATTTTTTATTCATTGATTTTCCCCCTATAAAAGATAAAAAATAAAAGCTTTAATCTAGCAATCTTATAAAAATTCCCCCTAAACTATGAATTTCTATGCAAGCAAAAATATTTTATGCAAAACCTAGGTGTAAGTGTTTTCATTTTATATTATTCACTATACTATGATGTGAAATATATACTAATTTTAGTATAAAACGTACCATGTTTTTTATTTATTTTCTACTTTTAGTCTAACTGGAACAAATATTCTTTTTGGATTATAGCCCCCATCGATTTGTTCTACTAATAAATTAATTGTTTGTTTGCTACATTCATCTATATCTTGTTCAATATAGGAGGATCCAATTATTCCAGGTGAATCAAAAGATATTAGCTCGATATGTCGATTACTTTCTTTATTAATTGCCTGAATAGCTTCATATGTGTAAATTGCTAATTCAGCATTCATAACAAAAAGGGAAGTTATATTAGGGTTTTCCATTAAAAATTCCTTTATAATATCTGGAGTTTTATCAAAACAAATATTGTTAAAATTAAGAAATAACCAAAGCTTTTTGTTCACCATTATATCATTTTTTATAAAAGCGTCTTCAAAACCTTTTGTTCTTTCTTCTGTAACGGTATTCGTTATGATTGGTGATATTAATCCTATGTGTGTATGCCCTTTATCTAGTAAGTGTGAAATTGCTGTAAACGTTCCTTTTCTGTTATCTGAAGAAACACTATATGTACGTATATTTTCAAGATACCTATCGACTAATACGAGTGGAAATTTATCTAATGTTAGGCGTAGAATTGCTTCATTATATGTTTCCTTCTCGGTCGGAAATATAATCATTCCTTTTACACCAATTCCTTGAAACATTTCAATTGCATCTGCTTCTTCAAACTGTGATTCTCGAGTTATCTTAATTAATAGTTGGTATCCTTTCTGCGAAGTATACTTTTCTATGTAATTCACTAACTCTTGCTCTACTTTCGTTTTCATTGTAGGCAATATTAATCCAATAAGTCCGTTAGATTCCTGTCTATAATGTTGTTGTGATTTTAATAAATCACTCTCTGCAACAAATGTACCTTTCCCTTTAATACGAACCACAATTCCTTCTTCTGCTAGTCCAGTAAGTGCATTTTTCGTTGTAATTTGACTTACATGAAACTGTTCCATTAACTCTTTTTCAGAGGGAACTCGATCTCCTAATCGCAATTTACCTGTTTTAATTTGTTCTTTTATAATATTTTGTATTTGTTGATATAATGGCTCCTTCTTCATTCTAAACACTCCATACCTAATATATTTAATACTAAGTATATACTATTTTTATTATAAATGAATAATAAAACCTTTTTAGTAAGAATATTAACTTTCGGGAGCAACTAAAGAAATAATCGAGTAGGAGGAGGTGATTAACCTCCGACCTCTCACACCACCGTACGTACCGTTCGGTATACGGCGGTTCAATT
>VEFU01000089.1 GCA_007679095.1 Paenibacillus bovis | reverse complement strand
AGTGAGGCTTTTTTTGATACCTCGCTATAAGCTCTCTGGAACCCCTGGCATAGCCAGGGGTTTTCAAAAGATACAAATAAAATACCCCGAACATCCAAAGGTTCGGGGTACTCTTATTTTATCGACTTATAAAAATTTTACACAAACTACTTCTGGCACTTCTACTTCTGAATCCAGCTTTGTTAACTTCCCTGTTTCTTGATCTCGAGCAAATAATACTAAGTTGCCTGTATGTTGGTTAGAAGCTACTAAAAATGCACCACTTGGATCAAGTACAAAATCGCGTGGCCACTCACCACCAGAAGGAGTATGTTCAATAAACGTTAATTCGCCTGAAGCTTCATCGACTGAAAATACTGCGATACTATTATGACCGCGGTTTCCTGTATAAACAAAACGGCCATCCTTTGAAATGTGGATTGCACTTGCATCGTTTGTTTCGTTAAAGTCTTCTGGGATTGCACGGATATATTGTTTTTCTGTAAAAACACCAGTTTCCGCATCATAATCTAACACGACTACTTCAGAGCTTAACTCTGTTAGTAAATAAGCAATTTTTCCATTTGGATGGAATGTAAGATGGCGCGGGCCACTTCCTGCTTTTACTTTTAACGTGCTAACTTTCTCCAGCTTATCCCCAACTACTTTATATGTAACTACTTCATCAATACCTAAATCAGCAACTACAAAGTACTTTTTATCTGGTGTATAGCCTGTAAAATGCACATGTGATTTTTCTTGGCGTTGATGAGGGCCTGTCCCTTCGTGCTGCACTTCAAATGCTAGCGGTTGAACTCCTCCGTCTTCATTTGTTTTGTATAAACTAACCGTACCTTTATGATAATTCCCTGTAACTAATGCATCGTCATGGATTTCCAAATGACATGGCGGTGCACCTTCCTGAAGATCTTCATTGATAAAAGTTAGCTCTCCATCTTTAATGCGATATGCAGCTACTCCACCTAATTTATCTTGTTGTGATACTGAATATAAATATTGTTTATCTTCACTCACTGCTACATATGTTGGACTTCCAACTTTGGCAGCAACCTCTACATTTGTTAGTTTCCCTGCTTCTACATCTAAAACAAAACGATAAATCCCTTTACTGCTTTGTCTTGTATACGTTCCTGCATAACCTATGTATTTTTCAGCCACTATCATTCTCTCCTTTATTTGTTTGCCCCCATTATAGCATAAGAAAAGCGAATCAATGTCATTACGGAATTCGGGATCAACGTAAAAAGAGAGTGCCATTATAACGACACTCTCACATTGTTATTTTACAGATAATCGTACACGAATTCCCGCAGGATCTTTCGTAATGAAGCTTCCCTGCTCTTCTGCTATATATTCACCAGCAGCTTGCAAACGGTCTTTCACTGCTTGCAACTCATTTTCATCTGGCATTAAGATTGTAAACCATTTTAATCCTGCACTGTTTTCCGCAGGAGCTGGTGCACCCGCACTACCCCATGTATTCATTCCAATATGGTGGTGATAACGATGTTTTGAAATAAACAGGGCCTGACTACCATAGTTCAATACTGGTTCAAAACCAAGTAGGTCACAATAAAACTGTTTTGTTTTTTGCAATTCATTGACTTGTAAATGTATATGACCAACTAACGTTTGTTCTGGCATTCCTTTCCAGCCTTCTGTCGATGCTTCTCTTAATATGCTTTCAATATCAAGTGCTACTGTCGTCATATGCACTTGACCATCATCCCACTTCCATTGATCTGTAGGTCGGTCTATATAAATCTCAATTCCATTCCCTTCAGGATCCGCAAGATATAGCGCTTCACTCACATGGTGGTCAGACGCACCTTGTAGTGGATATTGCGTTTTAATAAAATAGTGAATAATATCTGCTAAATCAGAGCGATTTGGTAACAAAAAAGCAATGTGGTACAATCCAGTAGAACGCTTCCTTTTTTGAATATCGCTTGGTTGTTGCAGGGTTAATATTGGAGTTTTACCGTCAGCAGTTAATGTAGCTTCTGTTTCTGTTTCTTTAAGTACTTTAAAACCAAGTACATCTATATAAAATTTCATCGTACTTTGTAAATTTTCTACTAACAAATTAACACTACTAATAACCGGATGTTGTTTAAGATTCATTTATTTTTCCTCCGCCCTTACTTTATGTAAGTAACTATATATTAAAAATTATATTGAGTCAAGTAACTTTAGCGCAAAATAAAAGTTGGTAATCAATATCTATCGTGATATAATTAAGTAAGAGAGGTGATTATATTGAATACACCAACTATGTGTCCAAGATTTGAAAAGGCAATGAGTATATTAGGACAACGCTGGTCCGGATTAATAATTTATCAATTACTAAATGGACCACAACGTTTTTGTACAGTGGAAGCCGCAATGCCAATAAGCGCACGCGTTCTATCCGAAAGATTAAAAGACTTGGAACAAGAAGGAATTGTTTTACGCCAAGTATATCCTGAGACCCCTGTCCGTATTGAATATTCATTAACGGAAAAAGGCCTAGCACTGGCACCATTAATGAAAGAGATTGAAAAATGGGGACAAGATTGGATTGAAATAGAGAACGAGAAAGTTACAAATAATGAATAGGTCGGTACTTCATTCAGAAGTACCGACTTCTTTATTTTTAGCTAACATTTAAGGTAATATGTAGTTAATTAATCGTAAAGGGGATTACACATTGAAACAGGATATTATTCAACGCTTCACTTCATATGTAAAAGTAAATACACAATCAGACGAGAACTCCGACACATGCCCTTCCACAGACGGCCAATGGACGCTTGCAAGAAAGCTCGTTGATGAGTTAAAGGCGATTGGCATGGAGGAAGTTACGATCGACGAAAATGCCTATGTCATGGCAACACTTCCAGCCAATACTGAAAAGCAAGTTCCTGTTATAGGATTTTTAGCACATGTCGATACGGCAACAGATTTTACTGGTGAAGGTGTTAACCCACAAATAGTGGAGCAATATGATGGTAAAGAAATTAACCTAAATGATAATGTCGTTCTTTCTCCAAAGGACTTCCCTGCTCTAACAAACTATAAAGGCCACACATTAATTACAACTGATGGTACAACGCTTCTAGGCGCCGATAATAAAGCCGGAATAGCGGAAATCATGACGGCAATGGATTATTTAATCAAACACCCTGAAATTAAACATGGCAAGATTCGAGTTGCTTTTACGCCAGATGAGGAAATCGGCCGTGGACCACATAAATTTAATGTAGATGCATTCGGTGCAAACTACGCATATACAATCGATGGTGGTCCTCTAGGCGAACTACAATATGAAAGTTTTAATGCAGCAGGATTAAAGCTTACCTTTAAGGGAACTAACATCCACCCTGGTACAGCGAAAGGAAAAATGGTCAATGCAGCTAAGATTGCTATGGAGTTCCATAACTCCCTGCCAGCAGAGGAAGCACCTGAATTAACAGAAGGATACGAAGGCTTCTACCACTTACTTTCGTTCCATGGTGATGTAGATACAACAAAACTCAACTACATCATTCGTGACTTTGATCGCGATAAGTTTGAGGCCAAAAAAGAAAATGTAAAAAAAATTGTCGCACACCTGCGTGAGAAATATGGACACGACCGCATCATCATCAATATGAACGATCAATATTACAACATGCGTGAAAAAATTGAACCTGTGAAAGAAATTATTGAGATTGCTTCTGATGCAATGAAAAGTCTAGATATTACACCAGTGATTGAACCAATTCGCGGTGGTACAGATGGGTCTCAGCTATCCTATATGGGGCTCCCTACACCAAATATTTTTACTGGTGGAGAGAACTTCCATGGACCATATGAATTTATTTCAGTTGAGAATATGGAAAAAGCTGTTCAAGTCATTGTGAAGATTGCAAGCTTATTTGAGGAACGGGCATAATAGTACGATTATTTCCGGTCTCTACATGCCACGAATAATATAACTAAAGATACCTATATGAAAAGATACTAGGACATAAAAATAATGATAAAGCAAAAATCCGAACTATAAATTAATTTTAAATCAATATAGTTCGGTTTTTTTATGTCATCTATACAAATTAAAAGCTATTAGCTGAGGAAATACACGAAGACTCCTGCGGGAACAGAGGCCTCGATGAGACCCCACAGGCGCGTTTAGCGCCAAGGAGGCTCATTAGCCGGCCACGGAAAGCGTAGTGTATTTCTAAAGCGGTATAGTTTTACTCCTATTGTTCGGATTTACCTCTATTTCAGATTGTATTGCCCCAACCTCTTTTAGTTCATATTTTAACAGCACCCCTAGTAATATCATCATTAATTCAATATATTTAAAATATGGTACATAATGGTAATTGGAAGACATATCGTTTTAATACTACAAAAATCTATAATGGCTCATCCACTGACATAAATCACCTTTTATAGGAGGTTCGTTATGTATAAAAAGCTCATTCCCTTGTTCCTGGTAGCTTGTATTATTTATTCAGGTTGTTCGAACAAAAATAGTAGTCCTGACTGGAAAAATGGATTTGTAGTGTTGGAAGATGGAGCTAAGTACATCGAAACAATGGAATATATTGATAAAGAAGATATAGGTCCCCCCATTGGAAAGGTTACCTTCTATTCTGGTAACGAATTTGATGCTGATATAAATGGTAAAACCGTCAGTTCCAATACGTTTTCAAAAGGAACAAAGATTTACGAAATTAAGGATGTTAGTAAGAAAGAAGCACTTGCTGTTGAAGTCGATGATACATTTGTGAAGATTCAGTATGATGGGATATATGGTGAGTAAATCCAATTTATGCTAGGATTACCTTGTTATTCTCAAGCAAATGAAATCTATTTATGTGAAGACACTTTTAAAAAAGTTGTTGACTTTCGCTTTTGTCCTTGTCATAATACATATGACAAATGAATCAGATTGCCTTTAAAACAGTCCTGTGAGGCTGACAAGGTTGCATGCGTAATATTTTTTTGTGCGCATGAATTCTGCATAGAACGGTTATTCTATTATTTTCCGCTCATTTATGCACCTTGCCAGTCATTGGGCAAGGTGCTTTTTGCTGTACCTTACCAATGGCACAATCTGATCTCAGCCAACAATGATTAGGAGGAGATTTCGGATGAAAAGAGAAATCCAAGTCGATGAACGACTACCATTAGTACAAAGTTTACCATTAAGCTTACAGCACTTATTCGCAATGTTTGGGTCTACAGTTTTAGTCCCCGTTTTGTTTGGTGTAAACCCAGCAACTATTCTTTTAATGAACGGAATCGGAACATTACTATATATCTTTATTACAAAAGGTAAAATCCCTGCGTATCTCGGTTCTAGCTTCGCATTCATATCACCAGTATCCGTTGTATTAGGTAAATATGCAGGTGGAGATGGATATGGTTATGTACTTGCCGGCTTCCTTGTCGTAGGACTTGTATTAACACTTGTCGGTCTTCTCATTAAAGTAGTAGGAACATCATGGATTGACGTTATTTTCCCACCAGCGGCTATGGGTGCAATTGTCGCAGTTATTGGACTTGAACTTGTTCCGGTTGCTGCAGGAATGGGACATTTAATTAAGCCTTCTGATGCAGCAGGAGATTGGATTGCAAATCCTGATTATATTATCGTTTGCTTATTAACACTTTTAATTACAATTGTTTGTTGGGTAACATTAAGAGGATTTTTGAAAATCATTCCAATTTTACTCGGTATTATTTCTGGATATATCATTGCTTACTTCTACGGACTTGTAGATTTCACAGCTGTGAAAGAAGCTGCATGGATTTCCATGCCAACATATTATCAAATGCAATTTAACTGGTCAGATATTTTAATCATACTACCTGCTGCACTCGTCTTAATACCAGAGCATATTGGACATTTAGTTGTAACAGGAAATATCGTAAAGAAAGACTTAGTGAAAGATCCTGGACTTGATCGCTCAATGATTGGTAACGGTGTTTCCACGATGCTATCCAGTTTCTTTGGATCTACACCAAATACAACTTATGGAGAAAACATCGGAGTTCTTGCAATTACGCGTGTATATTCTACTTGGATTATCGGCGGTGCGGCAGTTATCGCCATTGTACTTTCCTTCTGCGGTAAGTTAGCAGCACTTATTCAAGGTATCCCAAGTCCAGTAATGGGTGGAATTTCATTACTACTATTCGGTATCATCGCTGCAAGCGGGATTCGCATGCTTGTTGAATCAAAAGTAGACTATAGTAATTCACAAAACTTAATCTTAACTTGTGTTGTACTCGTAATCGGAATTAGCGGTGCAGTTATTAATATCGGTGATGTTGAATTAAAAGGAATGGGTCTTGCAACAATCGTAGCAATCCTCCTAAGTATCTTCTTTAAAATACTAAACGTATTAAAACTAAATAACGATTGATAATGTAGGTGTCTGCCCCTGAACAATTCAAAATTGTTTCGGGTCAGACACTTTTTTATTGTTTTCGCCAATTTACATTAGTTTTAACATGGTATTGTGTCGAATTTACAATTGAGAATATCGATTGTTATTGAGAAAGCTTGAATTACAGGGTAATCTAGCAAATTCACAATACTGTAAAGATTAGTCTAGCATTTTTAAATTCACTATGATATAATAATTATTATAAAGTAAGAGATTAATATTCTAGGAGGTGCTCATTAAATGAGCGTAAATGAGAATAATAATAATAATAATGATAAAAAGAAATTAACTACAGCTGCTGGTGCTCCAGTTACTGATTATCAAAATTCTATGACAGCTGGACCTCGTGGGCCTATTTTATTACAAGATGTTTGGTTACTAGAAAAACTAGCTCACTTTGATAGAGAAGTAATTCCTGAACGTCGTATGCACGCAAAAGGTTCAGGTGCATACGGTACTTTTACAGTAACAAATGATATTACGAAATATACGAAAGCAAAAATTTTCTCTGAAATCGGAAAGCAAACTGACATGTTTGTCCGCTTCTCTACCGTTGCTGGTGAACGTGGTGCCGCTGACGCTGAACGTGACATTCGTGGTTTCGCAATGAGATTTTATACAGAGGAAGGTAACTGGGACCTTGTTGGAAACAACACACCTGTGTTCTTCTTTAGAGATCCGTTAATTTTCCCTGACTTAAACCATGCGGTAAAACGTGATCCACGCACAAATATGAGAAACGCTAATACGAACTGGGATTTCTGGACATCCTTACCTGAGGCATTACACCAAGTTACAATCGTAATGAGTGACCGAGGAATTCCAAAGTCTTACCGTACTATGCATGGATTTGGAAGCCATACTTTTAGTATGATTAATGATAAAAATGAACGTGTTTGGGTAAAATTCCATATGCGTTCACAACAAGGTATTGAGAATTTAACGGACGAAGAGGCAACAGATCTTGTTGGTAAAGACCGCGAAAGCCATCAGAGAGATCTATATGAAGCAATTGAGAATGGGAATTTCCCTAAATGGAAAATGTATATTCAAGTGATGACGGAGGAACAAGCAAACAACATGCCATACAATCCATTTGATTTAACGAAAGTATGGTATAAGAAAGACTTCCCTCTTATTGAAGTTGGAGAGTGGGTACTTAACCGTAATCCAGAAAACTATTTTGCTGAAGTAGAACAAGCTGCTTTCACACCTGCTAACGTTGTCCCAGGAATCAGCTTCTCACCAGATAGAATGTTACAAGGAAGACTATTCTCTTATGGTGATGCACAGCGTTATCGTCTTGGCGTAAACCACCATCAAATTCCGGTAAACCAACCGAAGTGTCCATTCCATAGCTTCCATCGTGATGGTGCGATGCGTGTCGACGGCAACCATGGAAGTAGACTTGCATATGCTCCTAATAGTTACGGAGAATGGCGAGATCAACCAGAATATAGAGAGCCAGATCTTGCTATTAACGGAAATGCAAACCGTTGGGAATTCCGTGAAGATGATGATAATTATTTCGAACAACCAGGAAAACTATTTAACTTAATGAGCGATGAACAGAAACAAGTATTGTTCGAAAATACTGCTCGTAATATGCAAGGTGTTGAAAAGCATATTAAATTGCGTCACATCAAGCATTGCTATCTTGCTGATCCAGCATATGGCCAAGGTGTAGCAGATGCACTTGGAATTCCTTTGAGCGAGGTTGAATTAAAAGCTAGCGAAGTTTAATACAAATCGAGTAGGAGGAGGTGATTAACCTCCGACCTCTCACACCACCGTACGTACCGTTCGGTATACGGCGGTTCAAAA
>VEFU01000088.1 GCA_007679095.1 Paenibacillus bovis | reverse complement strand
TGACTGAACTTGGGTATTTAACAAATCTATTATGATACTAAAGTAAGGAAATGCGACAACTATATTGACAAACACCGTTGATAAAGAAGCATAAGCTTTTGAAGTATAACTCAAATACGAGGGAGATTGCGATTAAGAATTGGGGGAAATTCAATTTTATTCGTGGTGGAAAACCGATGGAAGATTGCGTGAAAAGTGAGCTCACGTCTGTAAAAGATGTGGAGCTTATTCGATATGTTGGAGAACGTGTGGAAAATAAAAGAATCCGTGATATTTATGAGTCATTTGCAAGTACACCTGATGAATCTGTTTCTGAAAATGAAGAAGTCAGTACTAATAAGGGGTTTGACGATACGTTAACGATACGTGGGCAAGAAGAAGAAAAAGAAGAAGAAAAAGAACAAGAACAACAACAACAAGAAAAAGAATATAAACAAGAAGAACACCACGGAAGTGGTGGTGGTTGTGGGCAGCAAAATGCGATTAATTTTTACCAAAAAAACTTTGGCTTGCTATCTCCATTTATCACGGAGGAAATTTTACATAGCGTAGATGAGTTTGGCGATGAGCTTGTGATCGAGGCCATGAAGATAGCGTTAACCTTTGGCAAGCGCAATTGGCGGTATACATACGGGGTTTTGAAACGATGGCGTGATGAACAGGTGAAAACAGTGGAGGATGTATATGCGCTTGAAAAAGAGTTTGAACAACGGAAGCAGCAACCAATCATGCCCGAAATGAGCCCTAATATACCTGGCATTTATGTGCATGATCCTTCACTAGGAGAAGATTAACATGACAGTTGAAAAGGCACTTCTTGGTTGCATGATGAAGGAGAATTTTTACATTCGCAATAGTGTTGTTCGGGTGGAACATTTTGAAGACCCGCGCCATCAAGCACTTTTCAAGGAAATGCGGAAATTGCATGAAAAGGGTAGGAGTATTGACCTCATTACACTCTCGACAACGGTAGATTTGGAACCGTTTGGCGGTATTTCTTATCTGTATGATTTACAAAGCTATGCCAATCCGGAGAAATTTGATGAACATGAGCAACTCCTTTTGGATCAATGGAAGGAACGGGAGAAGCGGAATATTTTAACACGAGCGAAAGAGGAAGATTGGGGAATCCAGGAAGTCATCAGCAAGTTAAATCTAATCGATGAAGCGAAGTCCGATGATTATTTGTCGATTTCTAGCGCATTGGCTGAAGTGTTTGAACGCCCGTGGCAAGAAGGAAACGAGATGAAAGGGACTCCTACTGGTATTAGACGGTTAGATCAAATGACAAATGGTTTTCAACCTGGGGAGTTGACCGTCATTGCAGCAAGGCCCTCCATGGGGAAAACAGATGTCATGCTCCATTTTGCAAAAGTAGCCGGCTGGTATGATTATTTGCCGATTATTTTTTCACTGGAGATGCCTTATCAAAGCTTAGTGCAAAGAATGATTGCCGCAACAGGAAGGATCAATCGGATGAAGTTACGGAACCCGTATCGAAGTCTTAGTGATGAGCAGAAAGACGAATGGCCAGACATTATCGGACGTCTATCGGAGACTAATATACAGATTTTTGACGGAGCAAGACAATCAATTGCGGAGATGCGGGCAAAAACGAGAAAGCTGATTCATGAATTTCCCGAGAAAAAGCCGATCATTTTTATCGATTATTTAACGCTTATACGACCAGAACTGACTTACAATGGCAACATGCATATGCAAGTGACGGAGATATCGAGGGATTTGAAGAGGTTTGCGAAGGAAATGAATTGTCCTGTTGTGTTGCTGGCACAATTAAATCGGGCAGTAGAGCAAAGACAAAATAAACGTCCGATGATGTCTGATATACGCGAGTCAGGCAGTGTGGAACAAGATGCAGATATTATTATTTTTCTATACCGTGAGACTTACTATGATAAGAATTCTGATCAGAAGCATTTAGAGTTGATTATTTCAAAGAATCGCAATGGTCCAACGGGTACCGTTTTAACAAATTACAATGAATATACAGGGGGAATTAATGATGAAAACAATTAAAACTCTCTATTTGGAATGCATTGAATTTGAAGAATTAGTCATGGCCCACTATCTCTTATGTTTGATTCAAGAAGGTAAAGTGCAGTTTCATAATGATGTTTCCGTGTTACGTACAGTGGAAGCAAGTTCAGTAGAAAAGGTGAGGAACTTGATTGATAAGAATTACCTTCGTTTCTGTACGATCAAAATGTATGAAATGCAGGTGGCAGAACGAAAGTGGGCCCTCGTTTATGCGAATAGTCCAGAAGAAGCGAAAGACTATTTGTGGAGGACGCGGGGAGAGAAAGCATGGGACTGCAGAGAGCCTCTCATGGATTTTGACATCCCATACGGCAATCGTGAAGTTACCTACCGCGAACTAAAGAAAGAATTTAACAAATTTCCTTGCTTCGTACGATACTTCGAAAACTGCCTCCGACCAATTGCATAGGGTGCTGTTTGGGTGCCTGGCACCGGCGCAATTGTTAATATTCCAAATCGTTCGGGTGCCTGGCACCGAAACAATTCTAGGCATATCGCTTATGTAGTACAATAAACTTAAGGTAGATTGTAAATGAAGGAAAGAAGAGGGGATATATTTTGGATGCGTCGGAAATAAAAATGATGAGAGTTAAGCAAATACTTGTTACAAATGGGATTTTACTTATAACATTACCAATCATTTTTTCTATGATATTTTTTCTGGAGATTTCAATGTCCACATATTTCTTTATTCTAGCATTTCTTGTTTTAATCCAGGCAGCAGCAGGAGTTGTACGCGGATATTCAACAAAATCAATTATTCCGATATTTGAACAAGTTGCTACGTATGAAAAAGAAAAAATGGGAATCGAATGGAAAAAGCAACGAAAAACGTCCATTGCAAGTAGCTTTTTCGTCAGTATCGTCATGTTTTTGAATGCGATGATGAGTCTTGAGTCTACTTTTGAAGTTGATTTCTCTTTTATATTTATACTTATAATAACCGCAATTGTGTTTGTATTGATAAACATTGGTCTTCTCATCCATATAAGGAAAGTCGATGGTTCTAATTCTCAGCAAGACATGAAAGGTTATACGATGAAAACGAATCTTATTGGAATTGTTATTGGCATTGTGAGTGCTATTATCATTCTCGTAATTAGTCTTCTATATGTAATGTCGTAAGTGTAAGAAATGGATGAATTCTATTGGAGAGGGCCTGTGAAACTTTTTGTCTATTTAGCTATCAAAATTTGAGGGTTAATGGAATGTCCCTTATTAACCCCTGGTATGTCAACACTAAATCAAACAACTTTTTTAAGGGATGAAATTCTATATTCTACTGGACTTAAATAGCCAAGTGAACTGTGCATACGGATATTGTTGTACCAATTTACATAATCGAAAAGTTCAAGAGATAGTTGTTTAAGGGTTTGAAAATGTCTGCCATTAATTAATTCAGTTTTTAAAATCTTAAATGTAGCTTCTGCCACCGCATTATCATAGGGATTTCCTTTATCACTTAAAGAGCGTTTAATCTGAAATTTACTTAATAACTCATCGATTTCAACGTTTTTAAACTCAGATCCTCGATCAGTATGAAACATCTTAATTTCCCCTAATGGTTGCTTGATCGACTTGAAGGCACGTTGAACTAGAGCTGCGTCTTTACGCTTTCCAGCGCTATAACCAACTATTTCTCGATTATATAAATCTAGTAAAAAACAAACGTAATTCCATTCACTTCCTACTCTTACATACGTTAAATCACTAACTAAAATGGTCATTTCTTTATCAACTTGAAATTCACGATTTAGCACGTTTCGAACAGACTCTTCATTTGGTGGTGATGTCATTGGCTTATAAGATGGTTGTGCATATGTAGATTGAATCCCCAACTCATCCATTAATCGACCAATACGGCGTCTAGAAGCTGTTAAACCCAACTTAGCCAGGCCTTTTTTTATTTTTCGAGTGCCATATACCCGGCGATTGTTATTAAATATTTCTAGGATTTTCTCTTTTAACACTTTCTCTTCTTCCATCTTTTCTTGTTCTTTTTGAGCTGCTACTTTTGTATCGTAATAAAAGGTACTACGGGAGATTTGTAGGACTTCGCACATTGCTGATACTGAATATTTATGACTGTTTCTCTTTATCACATCTATTTTCGTCCCATGATCAGCGCGGCTTGCTTTAAAATATCGACTTCCATTTCTAACTGCTTATTTCTCTTTCTTAATTCAATTAATTCTTGCTCCTCTGGAGTACGGTTATCCTTTGCTTTAAAGGATCCAGAATGTTGAAACTGAGCAATCCATCTGTCTAATGCAGAGGGAGTTAATTCATATTCGTCCACGATGGATTGGCGGGTTTTTCCGCTTTCATATAATGCAACCACTTGTTTTTTAAACTCGGTTGAAAAGGTTCGTCTTTTTTTAGGCATGGTAGATTCTCCTCACTTATTGTGTATTATTCTACTAGCCCTTATCTTTATTGTCTAACTAAGTGTAACCTATCCACCCCCATTTATGATAGTTTTTAAGTTCCTTAAGGTTTATATTCTTATTGATAGCCACTAGTAGCTTCAGGAAGTGATTGGTACTCTTCTTTTGGGTAAATAATTTCTTTGTTTATATAATTCAGGGTTGATTCCCATTTATTGAGTGCCTTAGACTCACAGGATGAATCCCACTTTAAGTTGTACTCTTCGTCATCAACTGTCATCGATAATTCATATCTTGAAAATGGCTTTTGACAAGAAGAGCTATTTCTGACTTCAGGTAAACCTAACACATCAGCACTCCTAAATTTCTCATAAATTACTTCTAATTCTTCATTGGAAAGTACCATATCGGTTGTTACTGACCCTCTTTCAATTAAATCTTTAGTGAATGTGTCGTCATACGTATTTAACTCATTCGCTAAAGTTACCCCGTACTTCAAAGAAAAACCAAAGTCATCAGGCATCTTCTCTGGTAATACCTGATTTTGCGAATTACAAGCAGTGAGAACTAAAGATAAAAGTAAGAAGAGTAATAATCGACGCAGCATAGTAACCCCCTTAAATGATCTTTCTAGAATAGACGTATTTACAGAGATAAAGTTACGTAGAATTGTCTTGGTGCCAAATTGTTTCGGTGCCAGGCACCGGCGCAATTGTTAATATTCGAAATCGTTCGGGTGCCTGGCACCCGTGCAATAGTTGTATAATGTGTATTATACTGAACATAGCATGTTCGAACGATCGAATACAAAATGTTATCAAGTAGCGTTTTGGTACGAAGGGAAAAGGTGGACTGAGTCACTTTGATTGAGTGGGACAAGGAAGCTGACCCCATTACCCAGACCCCATGTCCCTTTGAGTAAGTGGGACAAGGAACCAGACCCCATGTCCCTGAAAGGTGACCCTTGTCCCTAGAAAGGAGATTTGCACTTGGATATTAAGTTGAGTCAGAAAGCGATAAAAGAATTGTGCGGTACGGTCTCCTTTAAGAGAGGGGACTCTCTTTATCGTGCAGGTAGAGTGATATTTAAAGATTATAGTTCCGATAGATGTAGTGCGACGATTGCGGGTATGGAGGATGTTCATGTCACGATCGAAGGGGAGTCGGATGGCGGTTTTCGAACGGAATGTACTTGTCCCAAGCTAGCTTCTGTGAAGTGGGAGTGTCAGCATGTTGCTGCAGTTTTACTAGCGATTTATGAGCATCAGCGGAATGGGACAACTCCTAATGGACCGGTTGACACTGACAAAAACGAAGCACTAACCGAAGGGTTCATGTCGATTTTTAATCAAAATCCGAGTCGGTCCAGTGGGCATCAGCTTCATTTTGAAGAACGGCAAGTATTGAATCTATTATTTATTTGTAAACCTATTAAGGTAGATAGGGAACAAATTATGTTAGGTATCGAAATGATGATTGGTCCTATGAAAGTGAATAATATTCGCCAGTTTTTACAGCGGGTGCGAGAAGGGCAAACTCTGCCATTATCCCCGTCTTTTACATATGATTCATCGCTTCATTGTTTTTCAATCGAAACAGATCTTGTGATACGCGAGCTAATTCAAGTGGTCGAGGATGAAAAAGTGTATGGGAAGACAGTGCCAGATGAAGAACCTTCCAAGCAAATTTTACTTATCCCACCTTCTTCTAAGGAGCGGCTGTTCGCTTTACTTACGAAGGCGCCATTGGTGAGAGTGGAATATCACGGGAAGGCATTCAACGGGCTGCATCTATCAAATGAACGACTTCCATTGCAGTTCGATTTTTCAGAAGCAGGTGAAGGTTATCAACTGCGGATTTCTGGGATGAATCAGATGGTTGTCATGGATGCGTACAGGATGGTTTTATATGATGGCAAGTTGATTCAGATGAAGGAAAAGGAAGGCGAGCAGCTGTCCGAACTGAAGAAGATGCTCGATGCTTCGGCTACGAATCAAATACCTATCCATCAAGAGCAATTGAATTTTTTCATGGAAAAGGTAGTCCCGGGCTTAAGGAAATTAGGAGATGTGAGGTTTTCCAGACGGATAAGGGAACAATTTGGCAAGACGCCATTAGTTGCCAAACTATTTTTGGACCGGGTGAAAAATCGTCTTTTAGCAGGGCTGGAATTTCAATATGACAATATTAGTTTTAATCCATTGGAAAGTCGTCAAATCCAAACCGAGTCGATGTTGATAAGGGACGAGGAAAAGGAAAACGAGATACTGAAGCTGATGGATGATAGCTCTTTTACGAAAACCGAAGAGGGTTATTTTTTACATAATGAAGCGTTAGAGTATGAATTTTTACAGCATGTGCTTCCGCGCATTCAAGGGGATATGCAAATATATGCCACGACTGCCGTCCGAAATCGGGTGATTAGTGGGAAGGCGAACCCGAAAATTAGAGTGCGAGCGAAAAGGGAACGGATTAACTGGCTGGAATTTAAGTTTGAAATGGAAGGATTTCCGGAAAGGGATATTCGGGAAGTTCTAAAGTCGCTAGAGGAAAAACGAAAGTATTATAAATTACGAAATGGCTCTCTCTTGTCGTTGGAAACAAGGGAGTTCGAGCAAATCAAACGATTCCTACAGGCGGCGGTTATTCAGGAAGAGGATTTGGAAGCTGGATTAACAGTGCCGATTGTCAGGGGACTTCGACTTCTCGATTCGGTGGAGGATGCTAGCACCTTCAATATTGAGGAATCGTTCAAGCAGTTTTTAGAAAAAGTAGCCAATCCAAGTGAGTCCGAATTTGCCGTGCCGGAAAGTCTAGATTCAATTATGCGAGACTATCAAAAACATGGGTACCGCTGGATGAAAACAATCGCTAGCTATCGATTTGGCGGAGTGTTAGCCGATGATATGGGGTTGGGGAAGACGCTGCAAGCAATAGCATTCATACTTTCAGAACTTCCTATTATTCGTGAAAAAGGACTCCCAGTTCTTGTTGTTTGTCCATCCTCATTGACGTATAACTGGCGGAGTGAATTGGAAAAATTTACTCCAGAATTACAAGCGGTTATTGTGGATGGCAATAAAACGGAGCGAACAAAACGGATGAAAGAAGCTATGCGTGCGGATGTGGTGATTACGTCTTATCCGCTATTGCGTAGTGACATCCATTGGTATGAGAAGCAGTCCTTCCATACGGTGTTTTTTGATGAGGCACAGGCATTTAAGAATCCTTTTACACAAACAGCAAAGGCAGTGAAAAAAGTCCAAGCGGATTTCCGATTTGCGCTTACAGGTACGCCAGTGGAAAATTCGTTAGAGGAGCTTTGGTCGATTTTTTATGTTGTGTTTCCGGAGCTATTCTTGGGGTTAAAAGAATACAACAACCTGACAAGAAAGCAGATTGCGAGGCGAGTTCGTCCGTTTTTACTACGGCGGTTGAAAGAAGATGTTGTTTCCGAGCTGCCGGAGAAAATCGAGGCGACGGAATCGGTAGAGTTGCTTCCAGAGCAGAAGCAGTTGTATGCTGCCTATTTGGCAAAACTAAGGCATGAAACGTTAAAGCACTTGGATAAGGACACACTTCGGAAAAATCGGATCAGAATCCTTGCTGGGTTGACTCGATTACGCCAGATTTGTTGTCATCCTACCTTGTTTGTGGATGGATATAAGGGCAGTTCGGCAAAATTTGAGCGGCTAAAGCGGATTGTAGAGGAATCGCGGCTCGCAGGTAGAAGGGTGTTAATCTTTTCGCAGTATACGAAAATGTTAAAACTGATTGGGAAGGAATTGGCGATGGAGGGGTTACCGTTTTTTTATTTGGATGGACAAACCCCATCAGAAGAACGAGTGGAGTTGTGCAATCGATTCAATGCGGGGGAACGTGATTTATTCCTGATTTCCTTGAAAGCGGGTGGGACAGGCCTTAACCTAACGGGAGCCGACACCGTGATTCTGTATGATCTTTGGTGGAATCCAGCAGTGGAGGAACAAGCAGCAGACCGTGCCCACCGAATCGGCCAAAAAAATGTAGTGCAAGTAATCAAACTCGTTGCCCGCGGTACAATCGAGGATAAAATGAATGAACTGCAAGAAAAAAAGCGAAACTTGATCGAAGAAGTCATTGATTCGAAGGATAAATCACTCACTACCCTAACAGAAGAGGATATTAAAGAAATATTGATGATCTAATTGTTCGGGAGTTGTTTGGGTGCCTGGCACCGGCGCAATTGTGAATATTTGCAATCGTTTCGGTGCCAGGCACCCAAAAAAGGCACCCAAAAAAGGCACCCAAAATAAGGCTCTAATCATGAGTTGGTGATTAGAGCTATTTCTCTGTCTTTTCCTTCATCCATTGTTCATTCATAATAATAAGTATATAATAATAGGAGAATAAAGGTAGAATTATGATAGGAAAAACATATTGCTAGAGAGTATAAAATATTTTGTGTAAATGAAAAATTCCATATAAAAAGGAAGACCTTTTCTTGGTAGAATTAAGTCACC
>VEFU01000087.1 GCA_007679095.1 Paenibacillus bovis | reverse complement strand
CTCCCACCTTATCTTTGGGCTTAAGCCCTTCACGAGCTTGAAGAGGGAGTCTTTTTTCGGGGGATGATAAAAGTAAAAAGGCTATCCCATGATCAAAACCTGGGATAACCTTAAAGGAAATACCTATTCTTCATAATTAATTTGCACATTTCGTTGCGGTGAAAAAGTGGAAATTGCATGTTTAAAAACTAATTGTTGTTTCCCCTCTGATTCAAACAATACCGTAAAATTATCGAACCCCTTTACAAGTCCTCGTAATTGGAATCCGTTTAATAGAAACACTGTGACTGGTATAGACTCTTTTCTTAATTGATTTAAGAACTGATCTTGAATATTGACTGGTTGTTTCATAGCACAATTGGCCTCCTCTATTATCTCTATAGTTATGTATTCGATTTTTTTTCTAGCATTCCTGCTATAAAATTAATTATTTCCTTTGTTTTTTCCATTTTCAATTCTTCCCCAACATTTGTCATATCAAACCATGAAACATCCATTTTATTTCTAAACCAAGTTAATTGTCTTTTAGCAAAATTTCTTGAGTTTTTCTTTAGTAACTCCACTGCTTCCTGGAGTGAATAATGACCATCGAGATAACCAAATAGTTCATTATACCCAATCGCTTTTATAGACTGTGCTTCTCTATCTAAACCAGAATTATAAAGGCTTTTCACTTCCTCCAGGAGTCCTTGTTTCATCATTATATCCACACGTTTATTAATCCGCTCATATAATTTTTCTCTATCCATCGTAAGCCCTATGAGGGCAGTTTGATATAGCATGGAGCTTTTTTGAGTTGATTGTATTTCTGACATTGTTTTCCCTGTCGTATAAAAAACTTCTAATGCCCGAATAACCCTTCGACTATTATTTGGATGGATATTACTTGCAGTTTTAGGATCTATCTTTTGTAGCTGTTCATACAACTGCATCGTTTCACCTTTTTGAACTCTATCTTCCAATTGTATCCTAATTTTCTCATTTTTAGGTTCATCTGAAAACTGATAATCATATAGAACTGCTTGAATATAAAGTCCTGTACCACCAACGATTATAGGCTGGTGACCACGAGTAATAATCTCTTTAATTTTTATCCGTACAAGTTGCTGAAATTCAGCAACAGAAAAAGGCTCATCTGGGTCTTTTATATCAATTAAATGATGAGGTACACCATCCATTTCTTCTTTATTAATTTTAGCTGTACCAATATCCATCCCTCGATAAATTTGCATGGAATCACCGCTAACAATTTCACCATTAAAAGCTTTAGCGATTTCGATGCTTAATTCAGTTTTACCTACCGCGGTCGGCCCTACAAGCACGATCAATTTATCATTATCACTCAACTTTTTCACTGCTTTCTTCGTAATCTCATACATAAATGTTAACATAGTTTATATAAAAACAGAAATCAACAGTAAGTTTACATAATGTAATTATAGTCAATATTATTAACTAAAAAAAAGCTATCCTAAATGTCCGTATACGGAACTTTTAGGTAGCTTCTAAATCGATATATTGTTGACGAATAAAGGAATTTTAAAATATAAAGAAAAAAATAATATAATCAAGTAAAACACATTATCTTACATAATCCGTTTAAACATCTTCTCCATTTCATAAGTAGAGATGTGGACAATAATTGGCCTTCCATGTGGACATGTAAATGGGTCTTCCGTTCTTCTAAGTTCATTTAGTAGCTCTTGGATTTCATCATTTCGCAAATGTTGATTTGCTTTTATAGAAGCTTTACAACTCATCATGATAGCTGCTTCTTCATTTAATTTTTTTATATCAATTTTCTTCATTGTCAAAAGCTGTTCAATTAATTCCTCAATCGTTTCCTTTTCGAAGCCTTTAGGGAACCAAATTGGATGAGACCTTACGATAAAGCTGTTTATTCCGAACTCTTCGAGGAATACTCCTATTCGTTCCAGTTCTTGTTTATATTCTATTATTTTAATGTATTCATCAGATGAGAACTCCAGTGTTAATGGCACAAGTAACTCTTGTAATTCATTTGAGACTTGTCCTACTTTTTCTCTGTAATACTCGTATTTTATTCGCTCCTGGGCTGCATGTTGGTCAATCATATACAATCCTAGCTCATTTTGAGCAAAGATATATGTTCCATGCATTTGGCCAATTGGATATAGAGGTGGAACTCTATTATTTTTTTCTGATGAGGCATGTATATTCTTTTCTTCTATTTTGGTATCTTCTATTATTCTATCTTCAATTTCTCTCTCTTGTATATTTGATGTTTCTAAATTTGATTCATTTGCTATAAAACCAGAAGAATTATCTATATTTATTTCTGGTTCATACATTTTTTTCGTTTCTTCATTAGCTGACAATGTCTCTTTTTGAAAAGAAGGTGACATTTTGCTTTTTAATGGCTGCTTTATTGAATAGTTACTATTTTCAAGTTGTAATGTTGTTTGTTCAGAAACTGTTTTTTTCGTCTCTTTTGGTGTTAAAGCAGAAGGTATCAATACTTGCTTTTGTAATAATTCCTTAATTGCTGCCGTTATTTGCTCATTCAATTCGGCTTCTTTACTTAATCGAACTTCCATTTTAGCAGGATGGACATTTACATCTACTAATATAGGATCCATTTCAATTGATAATAGGACAATAGGATAACGGTTTATAGGTAAAAGCGTATGGTAACCTTCCATAATCGCTCTCATTAGTGAGTAATTTTTAATAAAACGATGATTTACCATAGTTGACATATAGCTTCTTGACGCACGTGTAACCTCAGGCAAGGAGATAAATCCAGAAACTTTAAAATCAAGAGTCTGCGAATTTATCGGAATCATCTTCTTGGCTATTTGTAAGCCATAAATTGCAGCTAGCACTTGGCGGACATCGTTATTACCATTTGTATGGAGAATGGTTCTATCGTTATGACGTAACCTAATGGATACGTTAGGATTTGCAAGTGCTAGGCGATTTACAATATCAGAAATATGCCCAATCTCTGTATGGATTGTTTTCAAATATTTTAATCTGGCAGGTGTATTGAAAAATAAATTTTGAACTGTAATATCCGTTCCTTTTCTAGCTGGAGCTTTTCCGTGTTCTATAATTTTTCCACCTTCAATTAAAACCCTAGTACCTTCTTGACCTGATTTCGCTGTAATTATCTCAAGTTGTGAAACAGAGGCAATACTAGGTAGTGCCTCTCCTCTAAATCCCAATGTCCTAATTCGAAATAGATCATTCTCATCTTTTATTTTACTTGTAGCATGTCGCTTGAATGCTACTAACACGTCCTCTTCACCAATACCATTTCCATTATCGATTACCCTTATTTTATTTAAGCCTGCTTCTTCAATATCTATTTCTATGACGGTACTATTTGCATCAATTGCATTTTCAACTAATTCTTTTACAACAGAAGCTGGTCTCTCCACCACTTCTCCGGCTGCAATTTTATTAGACAATGCATCACTTAGTTCTATAATCTCGCGCAATGTGTAGTACCCCCTTCAATTCAAAATATAAATCACTTAGATTACTTTAATCGCTTTTGTATCTCATAGAGTTGATTTAAAGCTTGAAGTGGATTCATTTCTAATAGGTCTAATGCTTGAATATCTTCAAGTACTTTTTGTTCTTTACTACTGGACTTATTTTTTTTACTGTTATTTTCATCAGCAAATAAAGCTAATTGTTCATTCAACTGTGGTTCTTCCATGACCACTGCTTTTTCTTTTGTTGTTGAGTTTTCCAAATTAGACAATATTGCTGAAGCACGTGTAATTAAATCTTTTGGAAGCTCTGCTAATTCGGCAACATGTATACCATAACTTTTATCAGCTGGGCCATCCTTAACTTTATGAAGGAAGACTAATTTCCCTTGTTGTTCAATGGCACTAACATGAATATTCTTTAGCTTCGTTAAGTTTGATTCTAAAGATGTAAGTTCGTGATAATGAGTGGAGAAAAGTGTCTTCGCTCCAATTCTATCGTGAATATATTCGATTATCGCTTGAGCCAAGGCCATTCCATCATAAGTGGAGGTTCCACGACCGATTTCATCAAATAATATTAAACTATCAGAAGTTGCATTTGTTATAGCATTTTTTGCTTCCAACATTTCTACCATAAAAGTACTTTGACCAGAGATTAAATCATCCGCTGCCCCGATTCTTGTAAAAACTTGATCAAAAATAGAAATATCTGCTTTTTCTGCAGGTACAAAGCAACCCATTTGTGCCATAATTGCTGTTAATGCGATTTGTCTCATATACGTACTTTTACCAGACATATTTGGTCCCGTAATGATTACCATTTCTTTCTCTGCATTCAAAAAGCAATCATTCGGAACATATTGTTGTGAACCCATTACTTTTTCTACAACTGGATGACGTCCTTCCTTCAACACCATTTTTCGCTCTGAATTAAAAGTTGGTCTCACATAATGGTATGTTTCACTAACAGTTGCAAAGCTCTGAATTACATCTAACTCGCTAATAACTTTAGCAGTACGCTGAATTCTAGGTATATACTCCTTCACCATTTCACGAATATCCATAAACAACTGATATTCAAGCTCCACACTTTTTTCTTCCGCCTCAAGTATAAGAGCTTCTTTCTCTTTCAATTCAGGTGTTATATATCTTTCTGCATTCGCTAATGTTTGTTTTCGATCATATCGACCATCCTCAAGTAGGTGTACATTCGCTTTCGTTACTTCAATATAGTATCCAAACACGCGATTATAACCAACTTTGAGTGACTTAATGCCTGTCCTTTTTCTTTCATCTTGTTCAAGTTCTGCAATCCAATTCTTACCATTACGGCTTGCATCTCTATACATGTCTAAATCAGGATGATATCCATCCTTAATAATCCCACCTTCTTTAACCGAAAGTGGAGGATTATCCATAATTGCTTTTTCTAACAGGTGTGTCAAATCTTCACATGGGTCTAGATTTGCTGCTATTTTTTCTGTTTGCTCATGTGGTATACGTTCAACTAAGTGAATGATTGGTTGAATCTGTAATAGTGATTTTTTTAATTGGATAAAATCACGGGCATTTGCATTACCGAAAGCAACACGACCAGAAAGTCGCTCTAAATCATAGACACCTTTTAATAACTCACGAAGTTCTTGTCTTTCAAAGTAGTGATTTAATAATAGCTCCACTAAATCAAGACGCTTATTAATTTGCTCATTATTAATTAGTGGACGATCAATCCAATGCTTTAGCGTTCTTCCACCCATCGCTGTTGCTGTCTCATCCAATAACCATAGTAATGTTCCTTTTTTACCTTTTCCTCGAATAGATTCTGTTAATTCAAGATTGCGTTTGGAGTAAAAATCAATTTTCATATATTGGTTTAATTCATACGTTGAAAAAGGTTGTAAATGATCTAGGCTTCTTTTTTGAGTTCTATTTAAATAATGAAGTAGTCTTAGCGCAGCATGTCGAAGCTCATCCTCATTTATTGTAGCTATTAAACTTTTAAATTGTACTTCTAATTGAGTATTCGCTTCTAATGAAACAATGATATTACATCTTTCTTTTAGATACTTTAATACTTCTTTATCAAAATCAGGATCAATTATTATTTCTTTTGCTCCTATAGTTGTTAATTCGTTTAAAAGTAATTCTTTGGAGCCATCTAATATAGCAGCTTTGCTCTCTCCTGTTGAGAGGTCACTATAACTAATTGCAAAACAGAGGTCATTAATCATCGAGATGGACATTAGATAATTATTCTCTTTTTCTTGCAGACCTTTTCCTTCCATTACCGTTCCCGGAGTAATTAACTGAACTACTTCTCTCTTAACGACACCTTTTGCTTGTTTAGGATCTTCAGTCTGTTCGCATATAGCTACCTTATAGCCGTTATCAATTAAGCGTTCAATATAACCTGAAGCAGAATGGTATGGAACACCACACATAGGAATACGCTCCTTTGTTCCACCATCTCTACTAGTTAAAGTAATTTCTAATACTTGTGATGCTTTTATAGCATCTTCAAAGAACATTTCATAAAAATCTCCTAAGCGAAAAAACAAAAAGGCATCTTCATATTCTGCCTTTATACGTAAATATTGTTGAATCATTGGCGTGTATTGAACCATGTATATAATTTCCTTTCCGTTCCTAAACTCTATCCAATTAAGTATAACATATCTATTTGTTTCACTTCATTTGTAAAAGAATAGAAAAAAACCGGGAAGATGATACTCCCCGGTGATTAATCTTTATCATGGTCTGTTAAAAAGTCTGGATTAATTTCATCTAACTCATTTTCGTCGAATTCTTCTCCCCACTCGTCATCATCATCACAAGGGCACTCACCATCATGAACTGCTACACATACTTTTGTTTCTCCAATTACTTCAACTTTAAATTCTCTTTCTGTGGAAACGAGAATTTTGTTTCCTTTTTTAGAAATGACTGCCTCGACGCAATTAGGCTGTTGAATAACATTTGCACTAACATCTTTATCATCTAAACAATCTGGATCGCGGTAGTGAAGTTTGATTATATCCTTGTATTCTACTTTCTCTGTTACGACAGATGTTTTAGTGTTATCGTGGTGAGAATACCAAACATTGACGTCATACGAGCCGCAAATCTCAACTTTTTTGCCAACCTTACGAGCATCATACTTATGATTGATAACCCAGCAACCTAATATGCTCGAAGGTTGATGCTGTGGAGTAATTGCATTATTAGCTTTTGTATACTTACGCCCTTTTGCAACAACTGCCTTTGTAATTATTTCTCTATATTCTGCCATTCGAGCGAAACCTCCTCATTCATTTTCCCTTCATCGTATGCATTTGTCTAGACTAGTGTGCTTATTTCCTAAAAGCAATGTAATAGGTGTTTGTCACTGCAATATTATATGTTTTGAGAAGAAATATGGGCATGTACAATCAAAAAAAACGCTACCCTAAACAGGATAGCGTTACATTCTTATTTATTGGCAACTAGACGGATTATTCTTAAGTTGAGAACCTGTTTCACCAGTTAACAGATCTCCACCAGTAGAAATTAGAATTTCATCTGTTACTTTATTTGAAATTGCAGAAGAAACAAGTTGGAGTAAATTATTCACTTCAATTTGAGATTGTTTAAATTCTTGAACAATTGGAATTTCATCTAGTTCTGCTTCCAATTTTTCTAATTTTTCCTCCGTTAATTGAAGTGCACGTTCTTTTCCATAATGCTGAAAATTAATCGCTTGTTTTTGTAAACTTTTAATACTTGCAATTAACTCTCTAACAGTTTGGTTTTCATTGATTTGTGCTTCAGCTCGTTTAAAAAAATCTACCTCTTCTGTTTCTGCAATCATTTTTGCAAGTTCATGTGTATGTTTTAGAATATCGTCTTTTGTATATTTCCCCATTTTATATCACCTCAGCTGTTTCTTCCTCTTTCACCATTTCACCATCTAATGTCCATGTTTTAGAGCTATTAATTTTAACCTTCACTAATTGACCAATCGCTGATTTAGGACCTTTAAAGTTAACTAATTTATTTTTTCTAGTATAGCCAGCTAGAACATCCGGGTTATTCTTACTTTCACCTTCTACTAGTACTTCCACAACTTGACCTTCATATTTCTTCATTGCTTCACGTGATAATTCATTCACTAGTTCATTTAGGCGTTGTAAGCGTTCCTTTTTAACTTCCATAGAGATATTATCTTTCATTTTTGCTGCAGGCGTACCTTCCCTAGGTGAGTAAATAAATGTGTATGCAATCTCGAATCCAACTTCACGATATAGTGACATTGTCTCCTCGAATTGCTCATCTGTCTCATTTGGGAAACCTACAATAATATCCGTAGACAAGGAAACATCTGGAATCGCCTTTTTAATTTTTCTTACTAATTCTAAATATTGTTCACGTGTATATTTACGTCCCATAATTTTCAAAATATCACTTGAACCAGATTGTACTGGTAAATGTATATGTTCTACCAGATTCCCTTTCTTAGCAAGTACTTCAATAAGGTAATCATCAAAGTCACGTGGATGACTAGTTGTAAAACGAATTCTAGGAATATCAATTTTTCTAAGTTCATCCATTAAATCGCCTAAACCGTACTCAATATCTTCAAAGTCCTTACCATATGCATTAACATTTTGACCTAATAGTGTGATTTCTTTATACCCGTGTGCCGCAAGCTGGCGAACTTCTTGAATAATATCTTCCGGTCGTCTGCTTCTTTCTTTACCGCGAGTAAATGGTACGATACAATACGTACAAAACTTGTCACAACCATACATTATATTGACCCATGCTTTGATGTTACCACGGCGAACTTTTGGTAAGTTTTCAATAACATCGCCTTCTTTGGACCAAACCTCAACTACCATTTCTTTCGACATATATGCTTCATTTAAAATTTCAGGTAGTCTATGAATATTGTGAGTTCCAAAGATCATATCTACAAATTGATGTTTTTCTAAAATACGATTGACGACTGATTCTTCTTGAGACATACATCCACATACGCCAATTAATAAATCGGGCTTTTCCAACTTTAAAGGTTTTAAATGACCCAATTCACCAAAAACCTTATTTTCAGCATTTTCTCTGATTGCACATGTATTTAATAAAATAACATCTGCATCCTCAACTGTATCTGTTGCTTCATAGCCTAATTCACTAAATATACCAGCCATAACTTCTGTATCATGTTCATTCATTTGGCAACCGTATGTACGAATATAAAACTTCCGTCCATTCCCTATTCCATCAAATTGCTCATTTATTTCAAAGTCTTTATGATATTTAACCTCTTCACGTCCACGTCTTCTTGCATGTTTCATGGACGGCGGAATATATACGGACTGAAAATATTTACTGTAGTCTTTTTCTTCTTTCTTATCTGTATTATTAGAGTTTACTTGTTGACTTTCTAAACGTTGTTTCTCGTTCATGAAAATCCCCTTCCTTTATTTATAACATTTCCAATATTTTATAATGTTTTATTAAAATAGCTCTTTTCCATTCCATCCTTCTAGTATATAACCTTTTATTTTCGAATACAACAGATGCTCCTTTTTGTAGTAATATTTTCAAAAATGCTAAAAAAAACTTAAACGGAATAAATAACACCAATAGTAATAATAGGTTATAATAGACTTATAAATTATTTAAGTTGGT
>VEFU01000086.1 GCA_007679095.1 Paenibacillus bovis | reverse complement strand
ATAAAAGAATTGGATGTATGCGTGTATTTTTTTGCACACAAATTGTAGGACAACCCCAACAAATATTATAGAGCCATTATTATTTCATGTGATTTGCTAAAGGGAATTAAAAAGGTGAGTAGTCAGATCAAAAATACGGATGAAAACTGCCTTCAGCAATTCAGCCCGCAAAAAAGTCTGTGAGTACCCATGTCACAGACTTTTTTGCACTGACTTCCAATTATCTATCAAACTGTTCTGAAGGACATAAAACGAAATATTATTAAAAATCTCTTACCCTTTCACTCAGTTCAAATTCCCCATTTAATGGATTGAATTTATACACAACGGGCTCATCATCAACAGTTAAGTAAATGTAATAAAGGTGATTTGTAGTTTTTAAAAATGATTCTTTCCCTATCCCTACTTTATCCTCTCTATACGGTGGTTGATGCACTTCTACAGACTTACCTAATAGAGCGTCAGAGTGTTCAACTTTTGCAACTGCTTCATCATATGTATATTCTGGGAGATTTAAATAATAGTAGATGCCAAACACGCTATAAATAATAAGGGATGCTATGAAGGTGAGAATCAACTTTTTAATTTTACTTATTTTTAAAAATAAAAATATAACTACCATACAAAGGATGATAGCAACACTACTAGCAGTGTGAAAATCAGAAATATTGAGGATGTTCAAGAACTTTTTATTTGGAATTGTATAGATTAAAGGAATCAAAAGCACTACAACAATTAAATATAAAACCGTCAAAAAAGTTAATTTTTTATCTTTTAACATGCTGTCCCTCCCTATTTGAAAAAAATGGAACAAAAGCAGTTTTCCACCGAGTCTATATTTATTACTTCAATTTTTGATGGTTTGGAATTAGGTAGGTATTTACTAGGAGTTTATTAGGAATCTAGATGTATTACCTAAATTTCAGGTAATAAATGGGTGATATTAATATGTAGAGTATAGTGGGGTTAATTCTCACTATTTATAAAATAAGAAGCAATAATTAATCTTTGTTAATACCTCCTTAATTAAATTGTTTGAACAATCATAATAATAATTATATTCATTGGAAATTGTTGTGTCAATGTCGATAAGAAGAGGATGGATCTTTATTTGTTCAAAGATAAGAAAGTATAAAAATTTGGGTCTACCACAGTCATTTAAGCTGTGGTATTTTCATTTTATGGAGACCAATATATTGAGAAGAATATTTTTTGTTTCATTAGTATTCATATGTTTATTTTCAAATAGAATGTCTGCTAGATAGTGCTATCTATGTTCAAAGATTGGAACAATGAGCTTTCAAGAAGTATTTAGTGTCATGTGAAGCTAGAGTTAGAACGATCCTAATGGACATTTCACCACAAGATTCCATCCGAAATGTCTAATAGAAGCAGTCTAATGGACACTTCAAATGAAACTTGCCATCCAAATGTCTAATAGAACGGTGCTAATAGACATTTCACCACAAAATCCCATCCGAAATGTCTAATAGAAGTAATCTAATGGACATTTCGAATGAGCTTGGTCGTCCAAATGTCTAATAGAGCGGTCCTAATGGACATTTCACCACAAGATCCCATCCAAAATGTCCAATAGAGCAGCACTATAAGACCTTTCATCACAAAATTCCATCCCAAATGTCTAATAGAACCGCTCTATCACCATTTCACCTCAAACATCCACTACATAAACACGCTCTGTTCAATCTGCTTCATTTTATAGAAGTAGCCTTGTTGTTGCATGAGTTCATTGAATGTACCTGCTTCGATGATTTTCCCATGGTTGATGACGATGATTTGGTCCATTTTTTCTAAGCCGGTGAGACGATGGCTAATGAGGACGAGGGTGTCGTCTTTCGCTAACTCAAATAACTGTTCATAAATCTTTTTTTCTGTGATGGCGTCAAGTGATGATGTTGGTTCATCTAATAGCCATAGCTTAGCTTTTTTCAGCATCGTACGAGCAATTGCTAGTCTTTGTTTTTCCCCACCGGAGAGGTTTTCGCCTTTTTCTAACACTTGATTAGATAATGAAAAATGGTTAAGTTGTACATTTGCTAATACTGCTTCCATTTCTTCATCGCTTACTTGTTCATTAGCAAGCAATAAATTATCGCGAATTGTGCCATAGAAGAAATGATTTGCTTGTAGCACCACATTCGTGTTTTCCCAAATACTTTCGTCTGTTAGCGAATCAATCGAATGACCGTTGATTGTTATCTTGCCCTGATCAACACTGTACATTTTTAACAATAACTGCAAGAGAGTTGATTTCCCTGAACCACTTGGGCCAACAATCGCAGTTTTTGTACCTTTTTCTAACGTCACATTAATATTTTCAAGCGTAAGACGAGTTTCGTCGGGATAAGTAAACGTAACATCCTTGAACTGAATTGCTGGACCAGTATCCAGTCCAGATAGTTTTTCTAACGGTTTTTCCTTCTGCAACGGAACGGAATCAACAACTCCTTGTAGCCTGGCCGCAGCTTGGCGACTATCTTCTAAATGACTTGGAAAAACGGCCATTGTTTTCGTATTTTCAAACGCAGTTAAAGAAACCATTAACAGCATCGCTAGGAAAAGACCGTCCAGCTTGCCGTCCGTAACTAAGTAAGCGCCAATCGCTAACACTGCCCATGACACGAGCAGGGAGACAAATGTGTTCACAGATTCCCCGAATAAAAGGTGGATACCGTTGCGTTCTTGGTCACGATTATACGTATCCACGGATTGATGGAGCTCCGTTTCTTTCGCATCTAATTGCTGATAAATTTTCAAATCACGAAATCCATATAAAAACTCTGTTGCATCCGTTGATAAGGCACCACGACTTTCACGTACATGGGAATCAATTTTACGTTGCCTTAATGCGAAAAATGCAGGGACGACGATGATCGTTAGCATTAAACCAATAAATAACACGACGGCAATTTCCATCGAAAAGATGATCGTAAATAGAATCGTACTTAATAACACCAACATTAATACGATTGGTGGATAAAATACGCGTAAGAAGAAATTCTGTAATGTTTCGACATCCCCTACAATCCGTGAAAGGAGGTCGCCACTACGGAACTTCTGAAAAATTCTCGGTGAGCGTGGTTCTAATTTTTCATAAAAAGAAACACGCAAATTACTTAACATCGTGAATGTAGCGCGATGCGAATATAAGCGTTCTCCGTACCTACTTAGAGCGGAAATAATCCCTAATAGCTTTACAGATGCTACTAAAATCATCAGTGTGTAAATGGGTGGTACGAGTGCTGCTTTGGAAATGAGATAACCACTTGCAGAGAAGAGCGCGACAGCCGTAATTCCGGCAATAAATCCACAAAGAATCGAAAGGTAAATATCCTTTTTTTCATGTAAAAGCACCTTAATGATAGACTTCATTATTCGTCCCTCCCTTGCTGGATAGACACCATTTCACGATAGGCTGGTACAGATGCAATTAATTCATCATGTGTTCCTGTAGCTAACAGTTCTCCATGCTCTAAAAATAAGATTTTATCCGCAATTTTGATGGTGTGGAGGCGATGTGCGACCGTAATGACTGTTGCTGTTTTCGATAATTCCATCATGGCTGCTTGCAAAATCTGCTCCGTTTCGAGGTCGAGCCCTGTTGTTGGTTCATCGAATAGAATAACGGAAGGGTTTTTCAGGAATGCTCTTGCAAGTGCAATACGTTGTTTTTCCCCGCCAGAAATTCCTCTTCCTGCTTCTCCAATAGGAGTATCCAACCCATGTTCAAGTGTAGCAATCAATGGTAAAAGTCCCGCTTTTTTCGCTGCGTGCTCGATTTCTGAGCGTGTCGCTTTTTCCGTGCGTCCAATCGCTATATTTTCTGCCATTGTTCCGGAAAAAAGGTAAGGATGTTGCGAAATATAACTTAATTGATCAAACCAATCTTGTTCGCGAATAGTGGAACGTTCACGTCCGTTAATCAACATTTGACCTTCTGATAAAGGGACAAGGCCAGCGAGCATGAGTAATAAAGTCGACTTTCCAGCCCCGGTTTTCCCAACAATGGCAATTTGTTCATACGGCTGCATATTAATATTGATATTTTTCAAAGTAAATTCTGAACTTCCATAACTAAAACTTGCTGCTTTTAACTCGATACTTGGTGGAGTGTTTTTCTCTAAATTTGTTTCTCCCCAATCCACCTTCGTTTCTTCTTCCAAAAGCTCTTTTTCCAACTTCTTCGCTGCGCCCATACTGCCTCGACCTGTGTGGAAGGCACTACCGAGATCCTTTAATTTTGTATAAAATTCTGGTGCGAGCACTAACATGAAGAAAGCGGTGAAGAAGTCGATGTTTTGGTAAATGATTAAGCGAATCGCTAATTCCATCGCGATTAATCCCATGCTTAACATGGAAATAAACTCTAATGCTAAAGAATTATTGAACGCGATTTTTAATACTTGCATCGTTGCTTCGCGAAAATCTAAACTACTTTTCTTTATCGCTTCTTTTTGTTGACGAGCGCGTCCGAATAATTTTAGTGTTGTAATTCCTTGTAATGTATCTAAGAACTTACCTGAAAAAGCGGCCATTTTATCCAATTGCTCTTCTGATTTGTCCTTCGTTTTAAAACCAATGACAATCATGTAAATAGGAATAAAAGGAGCGGTTATTAAAATAATGATCGCCGTTGCAATATGTTGAGTAGAAATGACGATTAATAGAATGATTGGAATAATGGTGGCTTGTATGAGCTGTGGCATATAACTGCTGAAATAACTATCGATTTCATCAACCGTATCCATTAATACACTCACTTTTTGTCCAGATTGACCACGAAGAGATGCTTGTAGTGGATTTCTGGAATATCTCTGTAACAAACTTTTTCGTAAATCACCTTTTACTTTCGCCGCCATTTTGACTCCTGTTCTCCCGCTTAAAAAATGAAAAGCAGCACGAGCAAATAAAATGGCAAGCAATGTATATAAAAACGGGGCTATATCCGTAAACGTTGCTTCTTGTAGAAAAACTTGATCAATTATGGAAACAATTAAATAACCTTGAGCTACAATAACTGCACCAGAAAGAACTGCCATCATAATGAGCAGGATTACCTTTCCTCTCTGTCCAAAAGCTAACTCTTTCAAACTCATAGCACCTCAACACTCCCTTCAACACATAGTGAAGTACTTCACATAATTATACCTCATAACGAAACGAGAGTAAAACAAGGAACAGCGTGGGAAAGTACGGTCGAAATGGGATATTTAGGGGACATGGGGTCAAGGGGACATGGGGTCAGGAACCTTGTCCCGGCAATTTCAGAGGGTTATGGGGTCAGGAACCTTGTCCCGGCAATTTCAGAGGGTCATGGGGTCAGATACCCCGTCCCACCCATTTCCAATAATATAATAGGATGCCCTTTGTTCTATAAACTTTTTCAAGTGATTTCCAAGTAAATTTCCTAATTCACCAGCATGTAATAACGTATTGATGTTAAAATTGTTATAAATATTAAGAAGCGGAAGAATTTGGGACAGTTTCCTGACCCCTTGTCCCAGGAGAGGTGATTAAACGTGAACATTCTTAATTTCGAAGAATTTGTAAGCGAGAAGGTAAAAGAGAGAGGCTATGATTATTATGCTTCGGGTAGTATTGTGGAGAAATATGTGGGTGCAGATGAGTATTTATTAGTTGTAAATGGTAGTGATCGCTATGAGGTTGTCGTGAAGCTAGGCGAGAATGGGGAAATTATTTCTTCAAAGTGTGATTGTCCATATGATTACGGTCCTATTTGTAAGCACCAGGTGGCTGCATTTTATGAATTACTTGAAGAAATCCACGGGATTAAGCAAGAGGTAAAGAAGATTGGAAAGAAGATTGAATTAATAGATGTGTTACGAGAACTGTCAAACGAAGAATTAATTGCACTTATCCTTGATCTAGCCGATAAAGACGAGGTATTGGAAAGTAATCTTGTTTATAAATATTCCAAACATGACTATGAGGATGAAATAAAACTCTGTAAAAAAGCGATAAAGGAAGTAGTACGCGCCCATAAAGGAAGACAAGGTTTTATTCCTTATCGTGATGTGTTTGATTATGTACGTGATATGGAAGCAATATTGGAGAAAGCAAGTAAGACGTCTGATCATAATGTAGCCGTTGCCATCCTGTTATTAGTACTAGAAGAAGCGATTAAAGCTTTCCAGTATGCAGATGATTCCTCTGGTTCAATAGGCTTTTTAGTACGGGGAACAATAAGTGAGTTAAGTGAAATCGCCATGTATGCAGAGGATTATGAACTAGAGCAAAGGGAAGAAATTTTTAATGCAATCATACGTCAATGTGATAGTCCAGTTTTCAATGGATGGGAAGAGTTTTCAATTGAATTACTTTCCGTTTGTAAAGAGTTTGCGGATGTCCTAGAATTAAGAGCAAAACTACAGGATAAAGTGAATACACTGCTACGAGCATATACGGATAATAGGTATCGAAAGGAAGAATTACTTCACATTCAATTTGATTTAGTGAATGAATATGGCTCATCAGGAGAAGTGGAAGCTTTTTTGAAAGAGAATCTACAATATTCTTCGTTTAGAGAAAAGTTTATCCAACAGCAACTTAGAGAGGGGAATTATCAAAAGGCATTAGAGCTTGCTGTCGAAGGTGAATCACAAGATGAAAAGCTTCGGGGGCTAGTACTGCAATGGAAAGCGTATCGGTATAAAGCTTATAAAGGACTCGGATATAATGAAGACCAGGTGAAGTTGGCAAAAGAACTATTGTTTGCTGGTAAATTTGACTATTATGCAGAGTTGAAAGAATTATGTGCTAAGGATGACCCTAATTTTTACGAGGATTTAAAGCGGGAAATGAAAAATACAAGCGGCTGGCACGTGGAGTCTACATATTTGCAAGTGATAGAAGCAGAAAAAGATTTGGAAGCAATGCTCGATTATGTGATGGAAAAACCATATAATATTGAACGATATAAGGATAATTTAATAGAGGAATACAGGGTTGAGGTTATTGAAATATATACGAAGTTCGTACAAGGGTTAGCAAGTTCCGCTACCAATCGAAAAGAATATAAATTAGTCTGTAAAAAATTAAAAGAATATCTATATATCGCCGGAAAAGAAAAACAAGAAGCACTAAAAGAAGAGTTTAAAACCCTCTATAACCGAAAACCAGCATTCATCGATGAACTGGGTAAAATATAGGGACGTGGGGTCAGGAACCTCGTCCCATTTTTAATTAATTTTGGGACGAGGAACCTGACCCTGTGTCCCATGACCCTGTGTCCCACAAAGGAGAGGGATATTATCATGAGTTCTGTAAATGAATGGAATCCTGATTTGTATGATGACAAGATGGGGTATGTTTCTAGCTTTGGTAAGGGTGTTGTGGAATTGCTTCAACCAATTAAGGGTGAGAAAATTTTAGACATTGGTTGTGGTACAGGGGATCTTACATATGAAATTTCTAAGTCTGGTGCCAATGTTACAGGAATGGATTTTTCAAAGGACATGATTGAACAGGCGAAGAAAAAATATCCAGGTATTCAATTTCTTATTGGAGATGCGGAGTTATTTAGAACGGATACGATATATGATGCTGTTTTCTCAAATGCAGCTCTTCATTGGATGAAAAATGCTGAGAAGGTAGTAGAATCTATTAATGTAGCATTACGATCTGGTGGTCGATTTGTTGCGGAATTTGGTGGGAAAGGAAATGTTCAAACTTTGATTAATGGAATTTCGGAGGTGCTCTGGGAAGACTATGAAATCAATGCAGAAGAAAGAAACCCTTGGTATTTTCCGAGTATAGGAGAATATAGCATGCTATTAGAAAAACAAGGGTTTCATGTTTCATATGCCCACCATTTTGAACGTCCTACCCAGTTACCAGATGGAGAAAATGGCATAATTCACTTTTTAGAAAGCTTTACCGGGGACTTCTTCCAAGGGTTTTCTCCAGAAGAAAAACGTTCTATGTATGTAAAAGTTAAACATAAAATCCAACCACACCTTTTTAAAAACGGAAAATGGGAAGTGGACTATAAACGAATCCGAATAGTTGCGATTAAGCATTAGGGACAAGGGGTCAAGGGACAAGGGGTCAGGAACCTCGTCCCAAAAGACGGTGTCAGTAACCCCATTCCAAAAACAAACCAGGGCAGGTTCCTAGTTCCTGCCCTGTTTCTCCTATAAATATTCCTCCACAATCCTTTTCACTCGCTCGATTCCTGCCCACATATCGCCCGGTCCGTCATAGATTATATTAATCGGTCCTTCATAGTTGGCAGCTTGTAGAAGGTCTAGGCATTTGCGGAACTCTGCTTCCTCTGGTATTCCCTCCCCATCATAATTAGGTTTTGCATGGACAGATGTACTATAAGGAAGAATCTTGGCGAGTTCTTCATATTTTGTGCTTCCAGTAAAATTACCAAAGTCCGCGATCAAAGCTACTTTTTGATTACTATTTTCCACGATGTGAAGGCAATTTTCGGCTGTGGATGCAAGTGATCGGAAGTTTTCAGTCACTATACGGACATTTCGTTCTTCCGCATACTGCGCAAGTGAATTTAAATGCTTGGAAACTCGTTCTAATGCGCTTGTATCTTTAGGGGAAGCATCACCAGCAATGATTCTAATTTGCTTCGCCCCAACGGTACTAGCGATATCAATCCACTCTTTTATAAATTGAATATCTGCTTGAGTTCGATCCTCATCTGTGGATGAAATATCACCATAATCTAATAAAAGAGTATGTAGGGTGATGTTTGCTTCCTTTAGTGCGGTTCGTAATTGTTGTAAGTAATCTGCATCTGAATGTGGAAAGTGAAAATGGCAGATTTCTACTGCTTGAAATCCTTTTGCAGCGAGAGCCGCTGGTAACTCCAACAGTGTGGTTGTTTCCGCTTGCTCTTCTATATTCGTAACATGCTGTTTTTCTTGATTATCCCATTCCGTCCAACGCAGAGGACCTAGATTTCGATGTAAGCTCCAAGTACTGACAGATAAATAAGACATTCGCATTCCTCCTTCAAAAAAATACTTCCTTTAAAAAGAATTCGCTCTCGAAAGGGAAAACCCCTTCTTTTAAAAAGAAGGGGTAGGGATTCGGGGGCAGCAACTTCGGTCGATTAGGGACATAGTAGGGTCAGCTCCCTAGGTCGATGTGTAACTGGGACAGTGAACCTGACCAAGACGGATGAATTTAAAGAAAAATACAAGAACAGGTCTTGCCAAGAATGGAAAAATGGCGAGATGAAGAATTTTCA
>VEFU01000085.1 GCA_007679095.1 Paenibacillus bovis | reverse complement strand
CAAGTTAGCTGAGGCCGTGCCCGCGGAAAGCGAGTGTACAGGAGCGAAAATCAACAACAGAGTTTAACAGAGCTATTAATAAAAATAATCAATGATAAGCACAATGATAATGAAAATGAGAATAGGAAGAGCTGTTATAAGAAAACCTTTTACCCAATTTATTCGCTCGTCTGCGGCACTTTTTGATTCCGTGTGATAGTTAGATCGTATTCTATCCCCACCAGCAAGTGCCCCCGTAAAGATGCCGGTTAGTAGTAAAAGTGCTACTACAATCGTACCAGATACTTTTAAGACAAACACCCAGTCACTCGTAACAATTCCGATAATGAAATGAATAATAGTAATGGCACATCCGATTATAAAAAACTTTTTAATGTATATCCCTCCGTCCTTTTAATTGATTTTTCATAAAATTATAATTATTATATCATATTACGTCGGATGAAGAAAAATTACTAGAGAATTGGACATAAAGGTTATCTTTACAAGAAAATAAAAAAGAAAAGTGTTAATATGGTAAAAAGATAAAAATCGTACAACTAGGGAGTGTCTATTGTTGAAATTACTATGGGATTTGGATGGAACGATATTCAATACATATCCAGCAATATTAGCGAGCTTTTGTACCGTTCATGAAGAGGCGCTTGGTAAGCCAGTCAATCAAGAAGAAGCCTTGCGTTTATTAAAAAGAACATCTAAAGAAACGTTCGCATATTATGGAATTTCAGAAGAGTATCGAGAAAGGTTTAAAGAGTTGGATCATGCTCGAGCAGAATCTGGCTGTCCTCCGTTTGAAGGAGTGGAAACCATCTTAGAAGCTGCAGACATAAATGTGATTGTGACACATCGCACACAAGCATCTACGCGTAAATTGTTAAAGAAATTTGGACTGATGCATTATTTTGACGAGATTATAAGTCCAGATGATGATGGGTATCCAAGAAAGCCGGATGAAGGAGCATATCGTTATCTACATGATAAATATGAATTGGATTGGGCAATTGGTGACAGAGAACTAGATTTAATTCCTGCGAAAGCAGTCGGGTTAAAAACTTGCGCATTCCAAAACCCTGATATACAAGCAGATTTACATATTGATGAGTATACACCAAGCTTAATTGAGAAACTAAGTAAATAATTCACTTAAACTTAATGGACTAGAGGACGTGTAGGAAAAATGAATGACCATTACAAAGATGATAGCTTAACATTGCATACAGATTTATACCAAATAAATATGGCGAAATCATATTGGGAGGACGGCATTCACAATCGGAAAGCTGTATTTGACCTTTACTTTCGAAAACTACCTTTTGCAAATGGTTATGCGATTTTTGCAGGGTTGGAAAAAGTAATCCATTTTATAAATGACTTTCGCTTCAGTGAAACAGATATCGCCTATTTAAGAGAAGACCTCCATTATGACGAAGCTTTCTTAGAGTATTTACAAAATATGCGCTTTACGGGCACGATTCGTTCCATGAAAGAAGGCGAAGTTGTTTTTAGCAATGAACCAATAATCCAAGTGGAAGCACCTCTTGCAGAAGCACAAATTATCGAAACAGCATTACTTAATATTGTGAACTACCAAACACTCATTGCGACGAAAGCATCCAGAATTAAACAAGTTGTCGGCGATGAAGTGGCATTGGAATTTGGATCTCGTCGTGCGCAAGAGATGGATGCAGCATTATGGGGGACAAGAGCGGCATTTATCGGTGGTTTTGATGGAACAAGTAATGTTAGAGCGGGGAAACTATTTGATATGCCTGTAGCAGGAACGCATGCACATGCGATGGTGCAAGCATACCGTGATGATTACACTGCCTTCATGAAGTATGCGGCAAGTCACCGTGATTGTGTTTTCCTTGTTGACACATACGATACATTAAGATCTGGTGTACCTGCCGCAATTCGAGTGGCAAAAGAACTAGGCGATAAAATAAACTTTATTGGAATTCGTCTTGATAGCGGTGATATGGCATTTTTATCAAAAGAAGCGAGAAAGCAATTAGATGCGGCTGGATTTACGGATGCTAAAATTTTCGCATCAAGCGACTTAGATGAGTATACAATTGTTCACCTTAAAGCCCAAGGCGCCAAGATAGATTCATGGGGAGTTGGGACAAAGTTAATTACTGCCTATGATCAACCAGCACTTGGAGCAGTATATAAGCTTGTATCGATTGAAGATGAAAATGGAGAAATGCAAGATACGATCAAAATTTCCAGTAATGCCGAAAAAGTAACGACTCCTGGAAGAAAAAAGGTTTATCGTATCGTAAATAGGCAAAATCATAAATCAGAAGGTGATTACATCACATTATGGGATGAGAACCCAGAAGATGAACCTCGTCTAAAAATGTTCCACCCGGTTCATACGTATATCAGTAAATTTGTGACTGACTTTGATGCTATCAACCTTCATGAAGTGATTTTTGAAAATGGGGAACAAGTATATCGATTACCCGCACTTCGTGAAATTCAAGTATATGCAAAAGAGAGCCTTAGCTACTTGTGGGATGAATATAAACGATCGCTAAATCCGGAAGAATATCCTGTAGACCTGAGCCAAAAATGCTGGGATAATAAAATGCGAAACATTGAAGATGTAAAAGAGAAAGTAGCAAAAATTAAAAGGGAATCAAAGCTATAGGAGGGATTTACAGAATGGACGATGTACAACGCGAAATCATTGAAGCACTAAAAGTAAAGCCGCAAATTGATCCAAAAGAAGAAATTCGAAAAAGCATTGATTTTTTAAAAGAGTATGTGTTAAAGCATAGTTTCTTTAATGGATTTGTACTTGGGATATCAGGTGGACAAGATTCTACGTTAGTAGGTAAGCTTGCTCAAATGGCTGTAGATGAACTAAATGCAGAACGAGAGATTGAAAAGTATAAGTTCATCGCTGTAAAACTTCCATACGGAGTTCAGAAGGATGCGAAGGATGTAGAAGATGCGATTGCATTTATTCAACCTTCTGTACAATTTGAAATTAATATAAAACCTGCAGTTGATGCGAGTGTCGCTTCTTTAAAAGAAGCTGGTGTGGAAATTTCCGATTTTACAAAAGGAAATGAGAAGGCAAGGGAACGTATGAAAGCTCAATATAGTATCGCTGCAACCTATAACTGTGTTGTTTTAGGAACAGATCATGCTGCAGAAGCGTTAACCGGATTTTTCACAAAGCACGGCGACGGAGCTGCAGATTTAGTGCCAATATTTCGTTTGAATAAACGTCAAGGGCGAGCGTTATTAAAGGAACTAAACTGCCCAGAACATTTATATAATAAAGTTCCGACTGCTGACTTGGAGGATGATCGTCCACAACTTCCAGATGAAGTAGCGCTCGGTGTTACGTACGAAGATATCGATGATTATTTAGAAGGAAAAGAAGTGCATGATACAGCAAGAAATACAATTGAAGCATTGTATCGAAAATCTGCCCATAAACGTCATTTACCGGTAAGTATTTTCGATGATTATTGGAAATAGGTCAAATGAAGACTAAGAAAAATGTTATGATGACATTAATCTTAGTCTTTTTTTGTTTAAGAGAAGGATTTTTACGAAATAGACAGAATATTATTATTAACGCGAAAAAAATAGAGATGGCGGTGGAATTATGTCAAACGAACTACAACTTCAAGTGGATAAAATTCTTCAAAACATTGAGAAAGTAATGATCGGAAAGACAGATATAGCAAGACTTAGTTTAGTAGCATTACTAGCAGAAGGACATGTTCTTTTGGAAGATGTTCCAGGTGTAGGAAAAACAATGATGGTACGTGCACTAGCAAAGTCCGTCAATGCCTCGTTTAAACGAATCCAATTTACCCCTGACTTATTACCTTCTGATGTATTAGGTGTTTCCATATATAATCAAAAGGAAATGGAATTTACATTTAGACCCGGTCCAATTGTAGGCAATATCATTTTGGCCGATGAAATAAATCGAACTTCACCCAAAACTCAATCAGCTTTATTAGAAGGAATGGAAGAAAAAAGTGTAACCGTAGATGGAGTGACACTAAATTTAGAGAGACCTTTCTTTGTAATGGCGACTCAAAACCCGATTGAATATGAGGGGACGTATTCACTACCAGAAGCACAACTAGACCGTTTCCTTTTAAAAATGAAAATGGGCTATCCAAGCTTAGCGGAAGAGATGGAAGTATTAACACGTTCTCAAAAAGTAGCGCCAATAGATGAGCTGGAACCTGTCATATCGCTCGATGAATTAATAGAATTACAAAACCGTGTAAAAGATGTATATGTAGAAGAAACGATTAAGTATTATATTGTCGATTTAGCAAGACAAACTAGAAATCATGAAAATATATATTTAGGTGCAAGTCCTCGTGCTTCTATTGCGTTAATGAAGGCAGCACAAGCATATGCATTTATTGCTGGTAGAGATTTCGTCATTCCAGATGATGTCCAGTATTTAATGCCTTATGTATTTACTCATCGTATTATTTTAAAACCAGATGCGAAATATCAAGGTTTATCTACAGAACAATTATTACATGACATTATGGAAAATACCCATGTTCCAGTACAAAGGGCTGTACATTATAAATGAAAATGAAAAATCATCGTTCCAGAATAATAGCGCAGATTAAACCGGTATTGGGATTAATAGTTCAATTCGTTCTTGTTGCTGTTACATTCTCCTATGCAATGTTCCAAGGTGGATTTGTAAGCTGGTTCTTATTTTTCAGTTTTATACCATTTGCTATTTATTCTATTTTATTACTAATCTATCCGATAAAAGAATTTGGTGTAGAGCGTACGTTAGAAGCTCGAGAATTTGGAGCGGGCGACCATGTGAACGTTAAACTTACACTTACAAGAAAAAGAGCTTTTCCGATTCTGTTTTTAATCGTGGAAGATATTTTACCTAAAGGTATTAATACGGATCAACATAAACAAGTTATATTCCCAGGGTTTAAAAGAATGCTCTCTTATTCATATCGCATTGAAAATGTGCCAAGAGGGGAACACGTTTTTGAAGGAGTTCGATTAATGGCGGGGGATGCGCTTGGACTTACGGAGAAGGAGCATTGGTTTGATTGCCAACAGACAATACTCGTGTATCCACGCTATGAAGAGCTCACTTATCGACCACTAGAAAGTCGCTTTGAACAAGGGGGAACAGCCTCTGCACTACAATTTCAGAAAGACACTACTCTTGTAGCAGGAGTAAGGGAGTACCAACCTGGCGACCGATTCTCTTGGATTGACTGGAAAGCAACTGCTAGGAAACAGGAATTAGTATCGAAAGAGTTCGAAATAAGACAGACGAATGATTTGTTGCTTGTACTAGATCGAACAGCATCTCCTAGTTTCGAAGAGGCAGTAGTCTTCGCTGCCTCTGCAACAAATTCTATCTTATCGCACGGCGGTCAAGTAGGTTTATTTTCTGTAGGAGCAGATAAAACTTTTATTCCGATTAGAAGTGGAGAACAGCAACAAAAGCAAATTTTTCATCATCTAGCAAAAGTAAAACCAGATAGTGATTTACAATTAGCGAACATTCTCGAAAGTGAAACGGTTATTTTTAGACAACCTGCTGTTTTACTCGTGATAACCTCTAAGCTTGATCAAGAGTTCATTAAAAGTGCCGGATTATTTTTACGACGAAGAGGGACTATCATTGTCTACTATATTCGTAAACGTGGAGAACAAATGAATGAGAAGGAACTGCAAATGAAATCAGCAGCACTATATAAAGGTTTGATTATCAAAACACTATATGAAGACGAGTTTCGAACAGCGTTTACAGAGGTGGAGCGGGCATGATAAATCAACAAAAAATATATTTGTTTGTCCTATACTTTTGTGGCTTTTTACTTTTGTGGGAATGGCTGAGACCGTTAACTGAAATTACAAATACCGGGCAAGTCCAATATTTTGTTATTTTTATAGCGCTCAGCTTAATTATCAATGTACTACCACTATATAGTTCCGTAAGAACAGGAACAAAAATAGTTTTTATCCTCTATTTTCTCTACAATATGTTTGCAGGGGAACACAGTAGTTTTATTGCTTGGAGTATCTATTTAATCGAAGATGTAATATTTAATATTGGATTACTATTTTCATTAGATGTCGTAAATATAACGGACTTATTCCGTACTGTCCTCTTTTTTATTTTACTATGGATCATGACATATTTACTTCGTTACTGGCTCACTATTCGAAAGAAAATTTTCGTCTTTTATTCGATGACGGTCATTTATATAGCGGTTATTGATACTTTTACGATTTATAATGCAGAATGGGCAATCGTTAGAATTGTAATGATAGGTTTTATCCTATTAGGGATATTGTTTTTCCAACGCTTACTGGAAAAAGAAAACATTAGGAACCGTTATTCATTATTGGCTCAGTGGACAGTGCCGCTTGCATTAATGATTTTAATTAGTACATTTATTGGCTATGTTTCTCCGAAAGCCGGACCAATATGGCCAGATCCGGTGCCATTCTTGAAGTCTAATGCCGATAATGTGATGCCAAGGAATAATGGAGGCGTCTCGAAAATCGGCTATGGCTCAGATGATACAAATTTAGGTGGCCCTTTTATCGGTGATGACAGTGTAGTATTTGAAGTTTGGACTCAACAAGGTAAGACATCTGGCCCTGCAGGACATTATTGGAAGGTAGAAACTAAAGACACGTATACAGGAAAAGGATGGACAACTTCGGTGGAAGCGGTGCCTGATTTTGAAGTAGGGGTTGGTACGGAATTTCGATTGCCGTTTGATATCCCGATAGAAACGGAACGGCAACGTAGAGCGCATTTTGACATGAAACTGCTATACCCACATATTATTTATCCATATGGAGTTATGGGCGTAGATGGGGATATATCTAATGTAAAGATGATTACAGCATTGGAGAAATTCATTCCGTTTTCTGCTGAAAATGAAATAGTCAGTCCAAGTGAATATGCGGTTAGTTATGAAACACCACAGTATAGTTTACAAGAATTACGTAATACAACATCAATATTTTACTCCCTTCCTGACGGTGTAAATGAGGAATTAGTCAATGAGTTTTTGGAAGGATATACGCAATTACCAGATACCTTACCAGAGCGCGTTCGGCATCTAGCTCACGAACTGACAATGGATCATCATAATTGGTACGATAAAGCGAAAGCAATTGAAGCTTATTTTAAGAATGGTGAGTTTACTTACGATCAGGAAAAGGCAGCAGTTCCGGGGAAAAATCAAGACTACGTAGATCAATTTTTATTTGAAACACAAGTTGGCTACTGTGATAACTTTTCCACTTCTATGGTTACATTATTGCGTGCAGTTGATATACCTGCTAGATGGGTGAAAGGTTATACTTCAGGTCACCTGATTGATACGGTGGCAGATAGTACGCTATTTGAAGTAACAAATAATGAAACACATTCATGGGTAGAAGTATTTTTCCCTTCACAAGGATGGGTTCCATTTGAACCAACGATAGGTTTCACGAATTTTTCTAGTATTGTCGATGAAAATGCAGTTCCGGAAGAGCCAACAGAGGAAGAACCTGTAACGCAACCTACTGAACCAACAACACCAGAACCAACGGAACCAGAAACACCAACTGAAACGAATAATGAGCCAGATACAGAAGTGAAAACGAGCTTCTGGGAAACAATAAAGACATTTATTACAAATAACTGGATCGTTATAGTAGGATGTTTTATCGTGTTACTATTATTGGGAGTTTTGGCATATTGGAAGCGAAGTAAGTGGTTGCCATATGTTTTAGTAAGGAAATATAAGCGAAAACATAATAGTGATACACTTGTCCACGCTTATGGAGATTTATTAAAACAGTTGAAACGTATTGGTCTAGAGAGAGAAATCGGACAAACTCTTAGAGATTACTCTTCCAATATAGATTCTTATTTTCATACAGATGAAATGAGTAAATTAACTGAACAATATGAACGAGCAATTTATCGTGGTGATAACTCCCAGGGTAATTGGGAGAGTACAAGTGAATTATGGGAAAATTTAATAAAAAGAACAACTGGTTGACCGTGTTTCCGAACAGGTATAAAATGAGGACTAAAATAAATACGCGAAATGCTGCCAGTTTGCTATTTTGAACTGGTTAACGGAGGGTCTCATATGCCAGTTAAATCGGAGTTACATAATCAAGAAATGATTGTTGTTCTAGACTTTGGTAGTCAGTATAATCAGTTAATTACGAGAAGAATCCGTGAATTTGGAGTATATAGTGAACTACATCCACACACGATTACTGCAGATGAAATTAAAGCGATGAATGCAAAAGGAATAATTTTATCTGGCGGTCCAAATAGCGTATATGGGGAAAATGCATTTAAATGTGATGAGCAATTATTTGACTTAGGTATCCCTGTTTTCGGTATTTGCTACGGCATGCAATTGATGACAGTTCAGTTCGGCGGAAATGTCGAAAGAGCTAAAGAAAGAGAATATGGAAAAGCTACTTTACAACTGAAAGAAGATTCTGCATTGTTTAAAGGACTTCCTAAAGAACAAGTTGTTTGGATGAGTCATGGCGATCTAGTGCAAAAAGCGCCAGAAGGCTTTAAAGTAGTTGGAACAAATCCATCATGCCCAGTTGCTGCAATTAGTAATGAGGAGAAACAATTTTACGGAGTGCAGTTCCACCCAGAAGTACGCCATTCTGTTTACGGAAACGATATTTTGAAAAACTTTGTTTTTGAAATATGTGGCTGTAAAGGTGACTGGTCCATGGGGAACTTCATTGAAGTTGAAATGGAGAAGATTCGCCAACAAGTTGGAGATAAAAAAGTACTATGCGCACTAAGTGGTGGAGTCGATTCCTCTGTAGTAGCAGTACTTATCCATAAAGCAATTGGTGACCAGTTAACATGTATTTTCGTGGACCATGGCTTACTACGAAAAGGTGAAGCTGAAAGTGTGATGAAGACCTTCACAGAAGGTTTCCATATGAATGTAATAAAAGTTGATGCGAAAGATCGCTTCTTAAGTAAATTAGAAGGCGTATCAGACCCTGAAAAGAAACGTAAAATCATCGGTAATGAATTTATTTATGTATTTGATGATGAATCTGCAAAACTTGAAGGAATTGAATTTTTAGCTCAAGGTACACTTTATACAGATATTATTGAAAGTGGAACAGCAACGGCTCAAACAATTAAATCACATCATAATGTTGGTGGTCTTCCAGAAGATATGCAATTCAAACTGATCGAACCATTAAATACATTATTTAAAGATGAGGTTCGTGCACTTGGAACAGAGCTGGGAATTCCAGATGAAATTGTTTGGCGTCAACCTTTCCCTGGACCAGGACTTGGTATTCGTGTCCTAGGAGCTATAACGGAAGAAAAATTAGAAATCGTTCGTGAATCTGATTATATTTTGCGAGAAGAAATTAGGAACGCTGGCTTAGAGCGAGATATATGGCAATACTTTACTGTATTACCGGATATCCGTAGCGTAGGTGTAATGGGAGATGCTAGAACGTACGATTATACAATCGGTATTCGTGCTGTAACTTCCATTGATGGTATGACATCCGACTGGGCAAGAATACCATGGGAAGTACTAGAGAAAATCTCTACTAGAATCGTTAACGAAGTAGACCACATTAACCGCGTAGTGTATGACATTACTAGCAAGCCACCAGCAACAATTGAGTGGGAATAATATAAGTAGAGCTGCCTTAAGTCATTAAGGTAGCTCTTTTGTTATTTTAGGATAACATTTTTTTCGTTAATAGGATTGACAATGAATTTAAGAGGTGTTATTATAAAACTCCTGTTAACAACTCCTATTAAAAATCATCTCGAAAAAATATTATTCGAAAATGATTGACAGAGACAAGTTAACATGGTATATTAATAGAGTCGCTGAAACACAACAGCGAAGTTTGATCTTTGAAAACTGAACGAAACGAAGCGTTAACAATAATTAAGTAAGACCAGCAATTTTGAGCTACAAA
>VEFU01000084.1 GCA_007679095.1 Paenibacillus bovis | reverse complement strand
ACGCATCTCCAATTCTTTACTTGTTTCTCGACAATTCAAGTATAAAAGAATTGGATGTATGCGTGTATTTTTTTGCATAAAAATTGTAGGACAACCCCAACAAATATTATAGAGCCAGTTAAATCCATATAAAAAAGCCAAGCTATGTTGAATATTTCAAGCATAGTTTGGCTTTTCATTTCATTTAAAAGCTTTGGTTTCAGTGTTTTAATGAGTTTCTGTTGTGTTTGTGCTGGATACTGCGCCAAGTAGAATGATTAGGACGATTAAGCCCACTGCAAGTAAGGATCCAGTTGCAAAGTCATAAGGAATACTTAACATGGAACTTGCTACGTATGTTAGCACTTGCGTTAAAATGAAACCCCATACAGCTGTCATTACGAATTTCATCAATTGTTACCCCCATCTCATATGTAAAATGTATGTAAACTCATACTAAATAATTAAAATATACTTCAAATCATATCATAACTATTGTAAATGTGAAACTCCTTTCAAATGAAAAATATGTTAGAAATCTGAACAAAAATGTCAGAATCTGTACAAATTGCATAGGATGTAATGACGAGAACAAGGAGGAGAATTGGATGAGAACTGCAATAGTCGTTGGTGCACGTCAATCGCTTGGATTTCGAATATGTAGACAATTACTCGAAAACGGATTCGTTGTATATGGAAAAGACTTTGCAAGTTGGCAGAACGAACAGTGTGAAGAAAATTGGTTGTACATCGGTAGAAATGCTAACTTACATTTTGATTATGTGGAAGATGAAGATGATTTACTATCTGATGATGTAGACTTTTTAATTGTTCCTTTAATTGACTTTTATAAACGTTATTATTCCAAAATAAATGACCAATTACTCAACCAGTTACAACGAATAATAACGAAACCATCTTTTTCTAAAACAACTGTTATATTAGTAGGTCCAACTGCCATTCATTCGCGAAACTGTAAAATAAGTGCAGAGATAGAAGATCTTAAGATAAATAGAAAAAATGTGAAAGAATACTGTATAACGATGGATAATGAACAAGGTGATGGAGCTATATATTATAAAACTAGTAATATCGCACATAAGTGGACGAAAAAGGAACTACAAAACTATGATGAAATTGCTCAATTTCTAATTGAAAAGATTTTGTAATAATGAGTGTGACATGTTGATTTTTCAAATATTACATAGAAATTGGGCATCTTTTTTATTGAAAAAATGGACGAGCGTATTTTACAAGGATATAGTTCGATGCTATAATTAGTACCAAGTCATAATAATTGATAATAATAACATGTGTGAATTTAGATAAGAAAGTAGGGATTGCTATTATGAATGCTGGTATCATTGGCGTTGGGAAATATGTTCCTGAGCAAGTTATTACAAATAAAGATTTAGAATTAAGAATGGATACATCAGATGAATGGATTAGAACAAGAACAGGTATTGAAGAAAGACGTATTGCTCCAGATGATGTAAATACGTCAGATATGGCATATATAGCAGCGAAAAATGCAATTGAAGATTCTGGTTTACAACCAGAAGATATTGATTTAATACTAGTTGCGACGATCACACCCGATCAACCATTCCCAACTGTAGCATGTATACTTCAGGAAAAATTAGGTTGCACGAAAGCAGCAGCAATGGACATAAGTGCTGCATGTGCAGGTTTCATGTATGGAATGATAACTGCCAAGCAATTTATTGAAAATGGTGCATATAAAAATGTTTTAGTTGTAGGATCTGAGAAACTGTCTAAAATAACTGATTGGAATGATCGCAATACTGCAGTATTATTTGGTGATGGTGCAGGTGCATGTGTTATGAGCACTGTGTCAGAAGGCCGTGGTATATTATCCTTTGAATTAGGAGCAGACGGCTCAGGTGGTAAGCACTTATATCAAGATGATTATATTGTAATGAATGGAAGGGAAGTATTTAAATTCGCTGTTAGACAAATGGGTGAATCTTCCGTTAATGTGATTGAAAAAGCAGGGTTATCTAAAGATAATGTGGATTTCCTAATTCCACACCAAGCGAATATACGAATCATGGAATCGGCTAGACAACGTTTGGAATTACCGGAAGAAAAAATGTCTAAAACAGTTCATAAGTATGGAAATACTTCATCTGCATCCATTCCATTATCCTTAGCAGATGATTTAGAAAATGGAAAAATTAAAGATGATGACATCGTCGTTATGGTCGGCTTTGGTGGCGGACTCACTTGGGGAGCAATAGCGATGAGATGGGGTAAATAAGAAAATAACACCTTAATACTAGGAGCTGAATGAATATGAAAAGAAGAGTAGTTGTAACGGGCATAGGAGCAGTAACTCCTCTAGGAAACGATGTTGATACAACGTGGCAAAATATTCTAGCTGGAAAATCTGGAGTTGGTCCATTAACAAGATTAAATCCTGATGACTATTCAGCAAAGGTAGCTGCAGAGGTAAAAGACTTCGATGTTGAAAAATATGTAGAAAGAAAAGAAGCACGTAAAATGGACCGTTTCACGCATTATGCACTTGCAGCATCCATGATGGCGATAAAGGATGCAAAACTAACGATTGATGAGAGCAATGCGGAAAGAATTGGTGTTTGGATTGGTTCCGGTATAGGTGGAATGGAAACATTCGAGAATCAATTTGAGACTTTCCAAAAACGTGGATATCGAAGAGTAAGTCCTTTCTTTGTTCCGATGATGATTCCAGATATGGCGACAGGACAAGTATCGATTTATTTAGGAGCAAAAGGTGTAAACTCATGTACAGTTACTGCATGTGCTACGGGGACAAACTCGATAGGGGACGCATTTAAAGTAATTCAACGAGGGGATGCAGATGCGATGATTGCTGGTGGAGCAGAGGCACCAATTACGCAAATGTCAGTTGCTGGGTTCTGTGCAAATACTGCACTTTCAACTAACCCAGATCCAGAAAAAGCAAGCAGACCATTTGATGCAAATCGTGATGGATTTGTTATTGGTGAAGGCGCAGGTATTGTCATTCTCGAAGAATTAGAACATGCGTTAAAACGTGGAGCAACAATTTATGCGGAAATCGTTGGTTACGGCTCTACAGGTGATGCCCACCATATTACAGCACCAGCACCAGGTGGCGAAGGTGGAGTGCGTGCTATGAAAATCGCACTTTCTGATGGTGAACTATCACCTGAAGAGATTGATTATATTAATGCACATGGTACAAGTACACCATATAATGATAAATATGAAACAATGGCAATCAAAGAAGTGTTTGGTGAACATGCATATAAATTAGGTGTAAGTTCTACTAAATCAATGACTGGCCACTTATTAGGTGCTGCTGGTGGAGTAGAAGCCATCTTCTCTGTATTGGCAATTAAAGATGGGGTAATGCCACCAACAATTAATTATGATACTCCTGACCCAGAGTGTGATTTAGACTATGTAGCAAACGAAGCAAGAAAAGCGGAAGTCAAAGCTGCTATGAGTAACTCACTTGGCTTTGGTGGTCATAACGCGACGATCGTATTTAAGAAGTATGAATAAATAGTGATAAAAAGAGTCTATTCGAAATGTGATGAATTCGGATAGTCTCTTTTTTATTGTTCGATATATTTGGTGTTTACTACTCCTGTTCCTTTTCCCACAGATTCTAAATACTTTTTACTCTGGAGATATGGCTTACAAGCATGACTTTCCTCAATTAAACAATATTTAGAGTTACATAGAATGATAAAAAGTGCTCCACCATCTTTCCTTTTGAGGTTTGCAATTTTGTAACCAACTCTGTTTTCAAAAAATAGTATGAAATGGAGAGGTGGTTTCGAAAATGGGGTAGTGGGAACAGATAAATGGTTAGATGAATTTCATGATAATCCAATAGAATTATGCAAAAAGGCGAACCCTGGCGTAAAAGATGCCAATGATTTTTATAAATATTTAAGACTGTTTGGAATGTATACTCCATCTGAACAGACAAAGAAAACAATTGGAATTTTAAAGAAAGAGAAAATTTGGAGTAAAGTAGATCAATTTTATCAGAATTACCGAAAAAAATGGCGTGGACCAAATGTGGATATATATATATTTCCTATAAATGAAAATCAACATTTTTTTATGGGACAATTAAAAGGGAAGTCAGGGATTGCATTTCCAAATAAATTATTTTTATTTGTTAAAAATGGGCTAGAAGAAAAAGAATTAGAAGCGTTGTTTGTACATGAATATCACCATGTTACAAGAATGAGAAAATATAAAAAAGAGCTTGAACAATATACATTGTTAGATTCTATCATTTTTGAAGGACTTGCTGAATTAGCTGTATTGAATTGTTGTGGTAAAAAGTATTTGGCGCAATGGACGAAGGAATTTTCGAATGAAAGAATAGCATATTTTATGAAACATATATATGAACCCAATCTATCGGTAACGAGAGAAGATCGCTCACATGATGACTTTCTCTTTGGAAGGAGAGGGATTCCAAGAATGTTAGGATATGCTGTTGGTTTTGAGCTAGTGAAAGGATATGTGAAAAACAATAAGATAACAATGTTGGACTCATTTGAAATGAAATCGGAGGAATTTCTGAGAAACAATCACTTTCTCGATAAAGAATAAGAAATGATGTTTCTGAACGAAGGAATCTTGTTGGATACTGCATTAGTCCTTAACTCTATCATATATATTTACATGAATGATAAGTAAACAACAATCTATTTACAGGATGTGTTTATTTATGATATATCGCATATCATTATTGTTAATCGGGATATGTTTCTCTTTAGCAGGTGGTGTTAGTGTAGTAAGTTACTTAAATATGATTACTACCGGTGTAGGATATAGAGATTATTTTGTCTTTATCTTAACGAGGTTTGAATTTTATATCCTGCTAGCTGGACTAGTGATTATTATATCCTCCATCTATAGTTCGAATAAAAAATCAGAGTAGCTGTTACTTATAGGAATAATTTTACTACAGCCTGCCTATACTGATTGACAAATAGTAATGAAGTGAGGGGTTAAGGATGCTGTATCTTCATGATGTTTGGGTGAATTGGTTTGAAGGTGAAGAGAACGGTTACAATGTATGCCATTTTCATGAATGGAGAAGGGGAGAAGATGTAATCGAACTTCTAGATCAAGTTCCATTGTTGTATATCGAACCAATTCTTTTTGACTACATTGAAAACAATTTAGCAGAGTTACCACAGGCATTACTTAATGATATTTATAAAAAAGCATATTTACGAAAAAATCATGAAAGAGTGCAATTAGAGTATTGTTTTGTAGTAACAGATGGAAAAGGAATTTTAGCAGTAGATACGATAGGTTACACAATCCCATTAAGAAAAAGTAGGTTAATACCTCGTCAGGAGCAACTTGTTTATGAAATGATTGCAGATAACAATCCAACAATCTATAAGTTTAAGCCTGATTCTATTAAGGAATATCATATTTTATCTCCTTCTCCTGAATTAATGTCCGGCTTAACAAGGAAAGAAAGACATTTGAAAAATTTAATGTTTATGGCATTGGATCAGTTATACACATCTAAAAATACAGCAGAAATTCGCTATTGGTATACAGAGTGGTCACCGCATCGGTATAACGATATTCAAGCAATGGACTTTGAAGAAGCATGGCAATCTCTCTATGAAGAAACGAAAGAGGGATGGACGGAAAAACACGTCATGCTTTGTGAAAATCTCGTAAAAGGTCAACCATTTTTTGAAAAACTATGGGAAATGGAATATGATTCAAAAGTTAATTAAACAAAAGGTGGGCTTATCCATTTACATTGGACAAGCCCACTTTTAATAATTTATTTCTTTTTTCTTCCTAATCCCATTGCATTTTCCATTTTCTTTAGCATTTTATTCGCTTTTCTAGCAGCTTTTTCTGCCCCAGCATCTAGTATGTCATCTAGTTCTGAAGATTCAAGTAAGTTTTTACAACGTTCCTGTATAGGTGCAAGTGCGTTTACAACTACCTCAGCTAAGTCGTTCTTAAAATCTCCATATCCTTTACCATCATAATAAGCTTCTAATTCTTCTATCGATTTGTTACCTAGAATAGAATAAATGGAAAGTAAATTTGATACACCTGGTTTGTTTTCGCGATCAAATTTAATAATTCCTTCAGAATCCGTAACAGCAGATTTAATTTTCTTTTCAATTTGTTTTGGCTCATCTAAAATCGTAATAAATCCACGTTGATTTGAATCAGATTTACTCATTTTTTTAGTTGGGTCTTGTAAAGACATGATTCTTGCCCCAACTTTTGGAATTCTAGCCTCAGGAAGAGTAAATATATCATTGTAGCGGTTATTGAATCTTCCTGCTAAATCACGAGTTAATTCGATGTGTTGTTTTTGATCATCACCAACAGGAACAATGTCAGCATTATATAACAAAATATCCGCTGCCATTAAAGGAGGATATGTTAATAATCCTGCTGATACAGCTTCTTTTCCGTGTGCTTTGTCTTTGAATTGTGTCATTCTTTCTAACTCACCAAGGTAAGAAATACATTGCAACATCCATGCAGCTTGAGCATGTGCAGGGACTTCAGATTGGATAAAAAGTGTAGCTTTTTCAGGATCTAATCCTGCAGCAATATATATTGCAGCTAACGTCCTAATGTTTTTTCTTAATGTTAATCTTTCTTGTGGAACCGTAATAGCATGTTGGTCAACAACGCAGAAATAGCAATCGTAATCGTGCTGTAGATCAACAAATTGTTTAATAGCTCCTATGTAATTGCCAAGAGTTACAACGCCACTTGGTTGAATACCAGAAAAGATAGTTTTCACTATAAATAAACCTCCTCTAAAAAATAAAAAGCATCCGTGCAAATTGAAAGCATTTGTATAAAAGCACGAAGTAATATGTACATAATTTTACCCATATGTTTAATAAGAAGCCTGTTGGACAATGTACTGTTTATTATACCTGCTGAAAATATGACAAGCAAGATAGTAGAATATTCTCATGTTGGAGATATTCGTTCCCTTCAACAGTAAAAGTTGTTAAAATAGATAAATAGACAAGAATCAACATAGTACCGACAAATTTCTTGTTTTTAAGGAGGGAGAAGTCTTTTGAGTTGGAGAAAACTGTTGGTTATTGCGGGGTTATTGATCAGTTATTTAAGTATGCTTCCAGTCCAAACCGCCGCAGAAAGTAATACAATCCACAAACATCAAATAAGTGAATTTACGTTGGAACCAAAAGAGCTTCCAGCGAAAGTGCCACGTTTTGCATATGATTCAGGGAGAGTATTTGAATATCCAGACGCTGTTCGTGGAATATACGTAACAGGCCATTCCGCTGGTGCAAGTAGATGGAATACATTAGTAGACCTAGTCGATTCAACGGAATTAAATGCAATGGTTATTGATATAAAGGATGATTGGGGGAATGTTACATATAAGCTTCCAGAGGATCATCCAAATGCTGATATTAGCCGAAATTATATTAAAGACCCTGTAGAAATGATGGATACGCTTGAGGAAAAACAAATTTATCCAATTGCAAGAATCGTAGTGTTTAAAGATTCTGTATTGGCAGAAAAGAGACCTGAACTTTCATTTATTGATGGAGAAAAAGTGTGGAAAAATGGCCGAGAAGAATCTTTCGTTAATCCATTCATGAAAGAAGTTTGGGATTACAATATAGATATAGCAATAGAAGCGGCAAAACTAGGTTTCCAAGAAATTCAGTTTGACTATGTGCGTTTTCCAGAAGGATTCGAAAAACGAGCAGATGATTTTAAATATGGTCTTGGTGAATATGCAGATTTAGAAGAAGATGATGTGCAAAAACGTGTTGCAGCTGTTAGTGACTTCGTTGCTTATGCGAAAGAAAAACTAGCAAACTATGGTGTGCAAGTATCTGTTGATATTTTTGGATATACTGCAACAATTCCGGAAGCACCAGGTATTGGACAGAACTTCACGAAGATATCTGAAAATGTCGATGTGATTTCATCTATGATATATCCTAGTCATTGGACACCTTATTTCGGTATTGCAAAGCCTGATTTGGAACCATACAAACTAGTGAGGGAGTATGCAAAGGTAGAAAATGAAGTTCTAGGAAAGATTGAAAATCCCCCTGTCTCACGACCATGGTTACAAAATTTCACTGCATCTTATTTAGGGAAAGGAAATTATAAAGAGTATACTGAGGCTGAGATAGAAGCACAAATAAAAGCTCTTTACGATGAAGGTATACAGGAATACCTTTTATGGAATCCATCCAATGTTTATTTTCCTGATGCAGATTATACCCCAGAATAAGTGTAAATAGGCTAGTCGGCAAAGTATGCCGCTAGCCCTTTCTTGTGCGAAAAAAACATGTATATTATTGACATTGTCGGAAATATTAACTTGGAATTAATCGATTAATGTTTAACAGTTAATAAAATGGGGTACATATTCCACAAAGGTGAGTGACTATAACAGCTTATATAAAATTATAGTAACAGATGAAAAAAACCTTAAAACACCTATTCATTCTGGCAGTTATAGTGTATAATACATATATACTGTTCTATTAGATAAGAAGCAGTGAAATGGAATAGGATTGAAAATAGTTAACGATATATATATTTTTTGCATATAAATATGCAATCATTTTTAGAATAGGAGTGTGAGTTATATTATGGTAACATTGTACACTTCACCTAGCTGTACATCTTGTAGAAAAGCAAGGATGTGGTTAGAGGATCAAGGAATTACATATAAAGAAAGAAATATTTTTTCTGAACCACTTACCTTAGATGAAATTAAAGGTATATTAAGAATGACAGAAGATGGTACAGATGAAATCATCTCTACTCGTTCGAAAATATTTCAGAAATTAAATATTGATTTAGACTCTCTTCCACTTCAACAATTATATGATTTGATTCAAAAAAATCCTGGGCTTTTAAGAAGACCAATTATTTTGGATGAGAAAAGATTACAAGTTGGATATAACGAGGATGAAATTAGACGATTCTTACCAAGAAAAGTAAGATCATATCAACTTAGAGAAGCACAAAAATTAGTTAATTAAATCACCAATTACTACTTTTCATCCATTCGTATCCTTGCAAATTTGTGGAAATTTAAACCAATACACACATATTACAAAGCATTGGATAATAAGAATAATTATGGATGAACCGAAAAGGATAAATATATACTGCAAATGGTATTTCAAAAGAGCGGCTAGTAAAAACTTTATTAAAAGGGTTTTTAGTCGGCTCTTTTTATTATGTATATTAAATTTTATGAATAAACTTGATTTTCAGCCATATGTTAGTTAAAATAAGCAAAACATGAACTATTTAGATAGGCAAATGAACATTTTGTAAATAGGAGTATTAATTGTTTCCAATTTTGTAGTGCTTATCATAAAATGAGTACAAGGAGAAATAAATACATTTTACCAATAAGAAAATGCATCTCCTGTACGGGATTAAAATCCCTTCACCACCAAAAATTAGAAGGGAGTGTTGATGTGTGGAAATAGAACGAATAAATGAGTATACGGTTAAGTTTTATATTTCGTATGTTGACATAGAAGAGCGAGGCTTTGATCGAGAAGAGATCTGGTACAATCGCGAGAAGAGTGAAGAACTTTTCTGGGAGATGATGGAGGAAATTCATCTTGAAGATGTATTTGTCCCTGAAGGACCACTTTGGATTCAAGTTCAAGCCTTAGATAAGGGACTAGAAGTTATAGTCACAAAAGCACAAATTTCTAAGGATGGGCGTCGATTGGAACTACCTATTCCTGATGCAAAAATAGATAGCATTCCTCTTAATGAGAATATGGCTGATTATTTAGATCAAAATTTTAAACTCGGAGCAATTGAGAATATTGATGATAAACTTCTTGAGTTTATGATGGAGTTTAACGATTTAGAACATGTCATTTCTTTAGCAAAGGTTCAAAATTTTGAAGATGTCACAACAACGCTTTATTCTTATGATGATAAGTATTATCTATATATTAAGTTCTTGGCCGATAATATTGACGACGACACAATTGAGGATGCATTAAGCTTACTTCTAGAATATGGAGTAGATAGTCCACATACTACTTTCTTCCTGGAGGAATATGGTAAAGTTGTGATGAAAGATAATGTGTTTTCAACAATAAATCAATACTTTAGTTAATTAAGCCGATTTCAAATTGAAATCGGTTTTTTCATGTAATAAAGACTCTATAATATTTGTTGGGGTTGTCCTACAATTTGTGTGCAAAAAAATACACGCATACATCCAATTCTTTTATACTT
>VEFU01000083.1 GCA_007679095.1 Paenibacillus bovis | reverse complement strand
ATTGCGGGGCCTCACGTCCCCCAATATGGAAGTGATCTTATACTTTACATAGTTTTCATAGAACTTTTGACACTACCTTCCATTTAAAACGAACACAGTAGAATAAATTATCTAATTCACTGTATCAGAGCTCTTCATTAGATTTAAGGATTCCCATTCTTCTCGTAAAATTCCCATTCGAATAGAATCATAGTATTTCCCCTCATAGTATCTCACTTTGCGGATTCGTGCCTCTAATTGCATACCTAATTTTTCAGCAACTCGAATCATACGATAATTGCCGGACCAAGTAGTTAATCCAACTCGTACTTGTGGAAGAGTAGTAAATATATGATTCATCCAAAGTTTCAATGCTCGCGTTCCAATTCCTTTTCCCCAATTATGTGCTTCATGAAGGACAATTCCCATTTCTAACCATTTTGATTGATCATCTTCAAAATAATAGGAGATGATACCACAAACAGTGTCATTAATCGTAATAACCCAAAAGTCTTCCTGATTTATCCAGGAATCTGCTCCCTCTATAAACTCATCGTATGGCTTCGAGCTATGTGGAAAATAAGGTGCATCCCACTTTTTCCATTCAGGAGTATCTTCTTTGTAAATCAATTCCCATAGTCGATACAAATCTTGTTCCTCGATGGGACGAATAGTTAATTCATTATCTCTATACATGTAATGCCTCTTTTCTCTTACTAAACTAAATCTTTCTATAATTTTGAGTATACCTAATTATTATTGTTTCTTCCATGTGTAAAACCTGCAAAAAATCTTCCCCCATGTGCTGCTAGAACAGAATCAGTTAGGTCGATTACCTTACTTTTATTATCATCCTTATAATAAGTATCGAATGCTTCGGCAAAAGATGAAGCGAAATGAGCATCAAATTGTTTTAATGCACGCATCATCCATTTGGAGGATCCTATCCATTTGCGATTCGTCCTTAACACAAATTCGTGAAGTAAGTTTGCTAATGTCCCCGCAATACAAATTCCTTCAGCCCGATCTCTATTTCCTATAAAATCTTCCAAAGTATCCGTCAAGAAGTAACGCTTTATTGTAATCGTTTCTTCTGTCCATTCTTCAGGTCCCTGCTCTAATATCTTTTTAGCTTCTAGTTTCAAATTAGCCAACACATTAGTATCTTTTAATACAATTCCTTCTAGAATCATTCGTTGCATCGATGGTCTAGCATTTTTATAGTCTAGGTCAAATATATATTTGTAAGATTTCAGGTTATGGATAAATGCCTCTATTGGCCAACCAAATTCAATAAAAGACTCCCTATAGGAAGTTTGAATACTATTATCAAATATAACAATATCGAGATCAGACGTTTCCGTTGCTTCTGCTCTGACAACACTTCCAGCAAGTAGCGCTGCTTGGCAGTCAGGGAAATAGTGATTAACGAACTTTAACGCTGCCTCCATAGGTGAAGGTTTCTGAATATCTTTATTCATTCTGAACCTCCTTAGAGTTTATTTTTTTATATCAAATGTTATATTCTCTGATTTAATTTCAGATCAAATTGGGATTTTGTGGCATATTCCATATAATGTACTCTTCCATTAAAATCTAGATACTTTTGATATCTGCTACGAATTGCTGGTGCAGTAATTAGATCAAGTACTTTACTTTTTTCCACCCAACGAACTTCAGATGTTTCCTCTGAAGTGGTTAACTCGCCACTAATGGGATTACATAAAAAATCTAATATTACTTTTGTTGGAACATCTGTCACATTATCGTGCCATTTATAAATAGAAGTATTGGAAGAAACATTTAATAAGTTTAAAACTTCTACATCTATTCCGCTTTCTTCTTTAATTTCTCTTTTGAGTGCATCAATTAAATTTTCTCCAACTTCCACTTGTCCACCCGGAAAAACCCAGCCACCATGATGAGTTTTAACTAATAAAATGAATCCTTTATTATTTCAATAATTCCACCGACAGCTACAATATGCGTTGGCATCATCATTTTAAATCCCCCCTTTTAAAAATAAAAAGCTCTGTTAAACTCTGTTGTTGATTTTCGCTCCTGTACACTCGCTTTCCGCGGGCACGGCCTCAGCTAACTTGGCAAAGAAAACCGCTTTGCCAAGTGGATTTTCGGCTCGTGCTGTTCCCGCAGGAGTCTCGTGTACATCCGCTACAATCAACTAAGTTGTTAACAACAATGAACTTTAACAGAGCCAAATAAAAAGACAATACTCTAACTATAGGGACTAGTGCTCATCACCTAATGTCTTTAACAAAAAATCTCATGTATATTTCCATCTGGATCAGCGAAGAAAGCAGTCGTTTGTCCCCAAGGCATTTGCGCGGGTGCTTTGATGGCTGTAGCACCTTTACCAATCAATCCTTTATATGTCTTCTCCACATCTTCAGGCGAATCACATGGAAAAGCAAGTTCGAATGATTGTCCTTTTTTTTCTTCAAGGAAAGAATAATGGTTACCTGTAATTTCTGACATAATTTCTCTACTGCAAATTGCGAATCTAACCCCTTCACTTTCAAATTCAACATTGTTCGGAGATTCTCCTGATACAGTAAACCCAATAACATCACGGTAAAATTGAGTCATCCTTGTGATATCATTCGTTAAAATTGTAATTAAATTAATTTTTGCTTTCATAGACATTTCTCCTTATGGTAAGTAGTAAAAAAACAATACATCTTTTGTCTATTTCTACTAAGTTTGAGATATCTCCTGTTAATATCAAAAATTTCACTCGTAAAATGGAGTCATATGTCCTTTTTTATAATTACTTGCAGATGGAAACTCTCGCTCCACTACGTTGTCTATGGAAGCGAGAGCTTATTACATTTAGACATACCACACTTAAAAAAACTCATCAAAGATGGAACATAAATATACTTACACTAGTACTCTACACTTCAACCCTCCATATCTTTTTCAGCAATAATAGTAAACTCCCAAGGTATATTTTCACCTTTCCAACCATGGTGCTCTTCAAACTTTTGTAATGTAAACCCTGCTGTAATGACACTATTTATAATATCGCTTAAAGTATAGGATTTAATCAAAACATCTGGGAAATCATGATGTTCTTCTTCTGGGAAGAAATGTTTATATGCAACATCCCCGTTATGCAAATCATTATCAAAATAGTTAAATTGCACGCTATTAGTAGTAAGACATTTTCTAAGTGGATGAAAATCACTAAGAATCAATCTCCCACCTTTTTTTACTAAGTTGTAAAGAATGTACAAGAATTTATTAATATCAGCAAAGTAATGAAGGATACCGCCTTCTAAATATAGAATATCAAACGCTTCTCCATACTTTTTTAAGTCGATATCGTATATATCTCCTACGATATAATCAATTGTTGTGTTAGCACATTTTGCTAGTTCAAGTGCATATTTTTTATTTTCTTCTGATATATCAAATACTGTGACATCTGCTCCAAGTAATGCTAATGGAACAGCTTTTCTTCCATTTGATCCACAAAGATTAGCAATCTTTTTATCCTTTATTTCAGTAAAATATTGTTGGTGTTTTTTTAAGAAAGCAAGAGGATTAGCTTTTATTTTTTCGGCTTTTTCTTGAGGAGTACCATCTCTTTTATGCCAAAATTCGTAAGCACGATATTCCCATGCTTTTTTGTTTTGGATACTTTGGAGATTCATAAATATTCACCCTTTCAATTGATAATAAAGCCAATTAATTAAAAAATGTATCTGCAATATCCTCCACATTATTAATTGTTGGGAGTTTTCCGTCTTCATCTCTAATAATCAAATAAGAACCAGTGTCTTGTTTTTTGGAGTTTTCTTTATGTCTAATGATTAACTCTATTCCATCTCCTTCATCTTTCTGTAATTGAAAATAGTAATTTAGTACACCTTCTTCTATATTTCTAGCTTTATTCTTATCATATGGGACATCTAAATCAATGTAGATAGTAAGCCATAAATCATTTTTTACGTCTACTATTTCTTTGAAAAGTAGATTTATATCTTTGTTTACTCCATCTCGAAATCCTACATTTACATCGATTTTCTTTATATTATCAATATATTTATGTGCGTATCCCCATTTGTTTAAGACTTGCGTTCTCCATACTTCTTCCATATAAAAGTCAATGACATCGTTTTTGCGCTCCCAGGCATCAAATATAATTCCATTGTCCGTTGTTAATGTAACACCATAACCCATATCCTTTGAATAATAACCCTCTTTTTTAGTAATCGTAATCCCATATTTCTCTTCCATTTTTTCTTGTAAATTATGAGCTACTTCGTTTATTTTATCCTTTCGACTGTCTTGTGAATTTTTATAACTAATTGCAACAATGATGCTAATAACCATAAGTGAAATGATACTCATGATTAATACCCATTTCTTACTCATTATGCATCCTCCTTTTTTATAAATTACATCGCTTACATTAATAAGAAGATTCATTATAAAACACTAAAAAATAACCCACCCAAGTGGGTTATTTTAATTATTGTTGTATTTCTGTCGTTGAGTGAATAAGCCATTTATAATCATTATTGTTATTTTCATCTGCCCTTACAAGATGGTGAATAAATATTGTATGTGCCTCCAACTGATTAGTCCCGTCTGTACATGTAAGGAATTGCTCCAATTTTACATTTGCAGTATTCTCGTTAATTTCTAAAAATTCAATGTTTTGAAGCTCAACTTTTATATTATCATAATTTTGGAAGAAATCTGTAGTAATATCCACTGTTACTTGATAATTAGGTGTTTGAGGGTCAATCGTATCCATATACTCCTCTACACTTTCTATTTCCATTGCATCTGCATTTGCTTCTATTGTTCTAATGATTTCTTCTTCATCACTAGCATCTTCTATATCAAGATTGGAATATAGTTCAATAATTTTATCCATATCGGGATGAGTGATATTTAATTCTTTAAAGTAATCAAAATCCTGTAATACGAAATCGGCAAATATTACTTGATCTGTTACTTGGTCATATTTATGTTGAGAGTAGAGCTGGAAAGCTTCCTCATAATTATTGGAGAATAAATATGCATGTGCTAGATTGACAATAAAAAGATTGGAAGTGGAATTAATATCAATGGCTTTTTGAGCAGATACGACTGCTTCATTTGGCAATTCATTTAATATCTGGAGATAGGATAAATCCCCATATGAATCCCCTAATTCCTTAGGATTCTTTTGGAATATCGAATCTTTTGCTCGTAATTCCTCTAGCTGTACAACACTATTTTGGATATCTAATAAAGCATATGCATGATATCCTAGTGTTCGTTTCATTAGGGAGATGTTTCGATTTAGTACACCTATTGCAAACTGTGCATCAAAATTCCCATCAAATTTATATAGAATATTGGCCATATCCCTTGCTTGTATATATAGACGTAAAGCACCTATATAATCCTTATCTTGATTTAGATTATACCCATTGTCCCAATATTCATATACGATATCTAGATGCTGTGATTTAATCGATTCTTCGTCGAATGGCAGTGCAATTCCCTTACTTACTTCAATATCAATAATTTCATTTTCATTTACGTTTTGCTCGGCCTGTAAGGATTGTTTTATGACGATTCCTTTATTTACGTACAAACTTTCAACATACGATATCATCCCTAAAATTAACCCTTTTTGCTCCAATAAGGTAGTTGCTTCAGTTTCATTTAAATTAATAAGATTTGGAACCATTACTTCATTTATCACGATATCTTCTTCATCGTCAGGTTCATCATCATCTTTATGAGGTTGTTGTTGCTTATCTTTTGGAGAATCATTTGTAGTAGTGGAATTGCTGTTATTAAAAATGAAATGATTCACAACAAATATGGCGCTGATACTTATAATGATTATTAATGAAGCACCTGCTCCAATCCCAATCCAAAGCCATTTTGCTGTTTTTTTCTTAGGTTGTGCTACTGCATCTTGCTTATATTCCACATTCATATTAGGAGTAATAACGGGAGATTTTTGATGAATTTGACTATCGTTGCGTTGTTTCTTCCATATCATGATTAGTATTATCCCAACCATCATAATCAGTAACGCAATACCTGCGGTCACAATCACCCATATGAATGGAAAAGAATTTTCTTCTGAACTTGTATTTTTCGAGTTAGTTATACTTGAATCCACCTGCTCTTGATCTTCTGCTGTCATATATTTTATTTTGAGAGAATCTAACATTGGAATTAGTTCATCCACTCGGACTGCACCATTAATTCCAGTTGCCGTCGTAACGGTAAACGTATTAATTCCTAACACATGACCATTTTCATTGATTAGAGGACCACCTGAATTACCAGGATTAATGCTAACATCGATTTGAAAAATCCCTCTACCTTCTTGTGTTGTAATTTTACTAATTATCCCTTTTGTAATTGAAACATCATCTGGATCACCTGAAGGAGAATCATCAATAAGATCTGCATCCCCAGGAAAACCAAGTGCATATACTTCTTGACCGGGCTTAACACTTTCAACATACCCAATTTCTAGTGGCTCTCTATTCGTTAATTCTTCGGTTAATTCGAGAATGGCTATGTCTTTTTCTTGATCATAGTCAATTACTTTTGCTTTCATTCGATTATTATCAGTAATCAAGATGTGAACATCTTCGAGATTTGGTTCAATTACGTGATAGTTTGTAACAATATGTTTTACAGGCTTATCTAAGCCAATCGCAAAGCCAGTACCTGTGTACATTCGGCCAGTAACATCCATACATAAAATTCTTACGACACTGTTACGAAACTCATCAATTGATTTTGCTTCGGCGTTTTTCTGATTAGGAAGTAACAGGATGAAACTCATGAGTAATAACGTAATGAAAAAAAGAAAAAGGTACAGTCCTTTTACAGATCTCAATTTATCAATCATCCATCAATCCTCACTTTCATCACTAAGCAATTTTAAAAAAATTCATATGCTTAAAAAAGTCCTTAATCGTATATGTATGTCAATCGAGAAAGAAATTGCTTATCCATAAAGCTATTACATAAAATGAATTTTTAGGTTCCATATTATGTTAAATAACTTACTTGTAGGTAAAGTGAAATGGATAGATAATGTCGATGTTATTGAATTTTTTCAATCTGAAAAATGAAACTTTAGGATCAACAAATAAAAATCCACCAGTCGTTACTTGGTGGATTTTTAACATTTAACTATCAATTTTCCTCAATGATTTGGTTTAATGCTTTATCCATTGTGTCATACTGAAAGGAAAATCCATACTTTAATAATTTTTCTGGTATGACCCAGCGACTTTTTAAAATTAATTCTGTTTCTGTTCTAATTAAAATTGCCCCTAATTCAAGCATCCATTTTGCTGCAGGTAAACCGAACTTTCGATTAAATGCTGTTCTTAGTTCTTTCATTAATGTTTCATTTGTGACTGGATTTGGGGTCGAACAATTAATTACTCCATTCATGTCTTCTCTATCTTTAATAAAGAGAAGAATATTATACAAATCCTCTACATGGATCCAGCTAAACATTTGCTCACCAGAGCCTTGTTTACCTCCAAGGCCAAATTTCACCAAATATTTGTATGGGGTCATGACACCTCCGCTTCCACCTAACACAATGGAAATTCTAAGAGCAACTTGACGTGTTTTTGGTAAAGTAAATGAAAAGAAAGTCTGCTCCCATTGTTTTGCAACATCTACTGAAAACCCACTGCCAATTTCTCCTTCCATTTCTGTCATTGCACGGTCCTCGGCATGTCTGTATATTGTTGCAGTACTTGAATTAATCCAAAGACTAGGTGGATTTTTACATTCAGATAGAGCATTTCCTAATATTTTAGTAGTTTTTATTCTTGAATTAAGAATTTCTGCTTTATTTTTATCATTATATCTGCAATTGACCGACTTTCCTGCTAGATTTATTAACATTTCAGCATTTTCTAATGCATCAACAATTGCATGTTTATTATCCCATGAAATATTTGGAGATTGTCTGGAGATAATTTTCACTTCATATCCTAAGGTTTTGAACTTATTTTCAAAATACTTACCAATAAAACCAGTACCTCCAGCAATCACGATTTTCTTCTTCATAGTTAACAACTCATTTCAAACTTTTTTCTCTAATTTTGTAAAAAAATCTCTAAATATGGCATCTCTGTCTACATGATAGGCATAACGGATGAAATGCCGAGAAGCATCAACACTATATGTGCGCTGATCAGTTAAAACTGGACTGTGGATAATTTGTGTTGGAATAAAATGATGATTGACTACATATGCAATCGCCGCAAGATCCCAAATCACTTTGGAATACGCGTAGTGATTGTCATGGTATTCCTCAAAGCGTCTCGTTAAGAAATCACCAATTTCTCCTTTTCCTTTTACGAATTGCTTCATTTCTGAAAGAGTTGTATGAAGATGTGAGGTAACACCCATACACGGAATTAATACTAACGGAACACCACAGTTTAATACGGTCTGGGCAGATACCACGTCTTGTTGTAAATTAAATTCACTTGTATTTGGCCAGTGTAAAGCATGACCACCTAACCATACCACTACAATTTTCTCGATAATTTTTGGTTCTATTAATATAGCAGACGCGATATTAGTGATTGCACCTATTGCAACGACATATAACAGTTCATCATCTGGTGTTTCCATTGCTCTTTTTACTAAATCATTAGCTGCTTCACTTTGTAAAGGTTCATTTACATTGTTTAAGAACGCATTTGATCCTTTATAAACAAAATTATCGTGAGACATATTAATTCTTTTTAAAATCCTTAAAATTTCTTCATAGCTTTTTTCCATTCCATCCAATGGACTTGTAGAACGATTATTAAGGAATGGAGCGGCATAGATTGCTTCTACTTGTAATTTTTCTTGAGAAAATAATGCATAAACAATTGCAAATTGATCATCAATCTCATTGAAGGTATCCGTATCCAGAATCATTCTAACCTTGGATGTTGGCGGAGTTAATTTTCTTAGTAACGTAACATCGTCCATCTTTTGAAACATATAGTCCTAGCCTCCATATTAAAGAGTCGTATACTAGATAGTTCTCCTTATAAGGAAAAAATCCTTTAAAAGATTACTTCAATAAAATTGCAATTAGGGAAAGAATACAACCGATCGCAAAAAATATGATACCGAATTTAATACTTTTAGTTGAATCATCTACAAATTCATTGGAGATAACATTTCCGACATCTATATTTTTAAAGTTTCTCCAGAACTTAACATACTGAAATATGCTAAAAACCCAAAAAATTATCGCAATTAGTACAAGAGTTAGGATTCCCAACACTACCTCTCTCCTTTATTATCGGTTCATATTATTACGATTCAATGAATGTAAAGGCTTCAATTATAACAAAAAAATCAACTCTTTTTTAGAGTTGATCATGTAGTGTTTTTTCTTCTGCCAATTAAATACATAATTAAACCAAATAAAAAACCTGCTATAAGCCATATCCAAACAGGTAATGCTGTCTTTTCTTTCACCTTCACATTAGGATTAATTGCACCATTTTTCTCTATATATTCTTGGACATCTTTTTGTTTGATGGGAAATGTTTTACTATCCAATACTTCTATCCCGTTTATATTTGCTCTCATTTCTAGCGTATACATACCATCTTCCATGACAGAATGGTTCCATGATATTGGAAAATTGATTTTTGATTTTGGAGCCATTTTAATGGATGGAAATTCTCCGCTAAATAATGTATTTTCTCTTTCATCACTCACAATATATGTCCCATTTATTTCCTTTTGAATATAATGGGCATTATTGATCATCTCCAAAAGAATTTCACCTTTATTGTCTGGCGAGAAGCTAGCACTTCCAAATGTGAAATCTGGCTTTGTCTCATTTGGGAGGGATAGTTGAATTGCAATCGCATGAACAGATTCAGTTTTTAAGATAAAATTAGCCGTTTCATTATTCTGTCCCTTTTCTTTTTTTGCATCTTCATTAATTGTTTTAAAACGTACCCCTCCTAAAATCGTAGCCGCATTTGTTTCAGGTACTTGAAGAGTGAGTGATACGACTGTTTGAGAATAAGGTGGAATGGTGACACTGTCCGTAACTGTAATATAATCCTTCAGTTGAATTGCATCTTCGAGTAATGAAGTATGAGGTGAAGACATATCCGCTTCATACATGATTCCACCCTTAGGATTCGTATACGCATTAGCCGCTTCGATATAAACTATTAACGTTTTATTTTGATTGTTTTTAATGCGTACATTTAACGATTGGCTTGATTTTTCATCTACAATTAGATCAAAATACCCTTTCGTACTTTTAATCTGATTATCGGGATAAATCGGTTCCACAATGATTGGCGCTGTATTCTCTTCTGCATTGACTAGCAGAGAGGGCATTGGGAAAACTACTATAACCAATGTTACGAACAAAGAATAATAAAACTTCATTAAATAGACCTCCAATCTTTTCGTATTTTACCCAAAATGGAAAAATTTATAAAAAAAGCTTTGTTAAACTCTGTTGTTGATTTTCGCTCCTGTACACTCGCTTTCCGCGGGCACGGCCTCAGCTAACTTGGCAAAGAA
>VEFU01000082.1 GCA_007679095.1 Paenibacillus bovis | reverse complement strand
ATGCTCGGTCGCTCCAGGAGTCTCGTGTACATCCGCTACAATCAACTAAGTTGTTAACAACAATGAACTTTAACAGAGCCCTAAAAAAAAAGACCAAGTCTCTATCACTTGATCTTTAGAAAATATAGTTATTATGGGCCAGCATTAAAGTTAACTGTAATAGTGGACGTATAAGTTCCAGCTTTTACATCTTTCGGGTTTAGGGTTAAAACAAGCGCCTTTTCAGGGAATGAAATATCGAATTTACCCATCCCACCATTTTGATTTGCTGATAAGATTTTATAACCACCAGTACCGTTGTCGATTGTACTTGAATCTGAAATTGTAAAAGTACTAATATCAGAAGATCCTGCTTGTGGAGTAACTTCCGCTTTCTTTAGAGTTAAGGAATTTAATGGCAGTGTTTTTGCTCCTTCTAGTTCACCAGTTGTAAATTGAGTTGCTTCCACATATATATCCCAACCTGCACCACTTCCGCGTGCATCTGTTACAGTAAAAGTACCAAAATTAGCTTCAGATGTTTGGATAGTACCATCTAATTTAACTTCAGAAAAATCACCGATGTTTGGCTCAGTTTTTTCTATAGTTCCACCTGTAATTGCTGTTGAACTTGCAAATGATGATGTTGCGAATGCACCTACTACCAAACCAAATGCAACTACACGTACCGCATATTTTTTAAAACGATTCATTAAAAATATCCCTCCAAAACAAATTTGTGTTTTTGCATCGGAAGAATTTCGAATTCCACATAAAAAAGTCTGTTTCATTCTCCATTCTTCAGCAGCCCAGCCACCATAGCAAATCGCGTTAGGTCTGTTGGCTTTGCGTCATCGTTTTTCAAGCGACTTTGCCTTTATTAAGAATGAGATTAGAACAAAACTATGACTCTATTTATCTATGTCCTATTTTGTTGTTCTCTCTGAAACTAATGATATTAAAAACAGAAAGAATTGAATAGATATAGGTTATTTCCAATATTACTTATTATTTCCTGAGATAATTGGGGCTAAGCTCACTCCATACATCAAATTTATTTCCGTCTTTATCTTGAAAAATAAAATTTCTTCCAGCGTGTCCTCTGTCCTCTATATCTCCTACAATAACATCCTTCTTTATTAATTCTTTATGTATGTTTTCTAAAGCATCTATGCCATTTACTTCGAATGTAAGCGAAAATTGTTCTTTTCCTTTATAATCAATAAAATTTGCAGTTTGTTTTTCATTCGCTTTCACAAGAAAAAAGCTTTGATCAGCAAGGTTAATTATTGCTTTATCATTGTCTTTATAACTTAATTCTGCATCTAATCTTGTAACATACCATTCAGTTGCAATATCTACATCTGTTACAGGAATATATGTTGTCCCTACTCTTATTAACTTTTGTCCCATCGAACTTTCCTCCAACCATTTTTTTACCAAAAAAAAGTGATTACTAATATGCAGAAATCACTCTAATATTGGTTTTTCTATTAATTCAATTTTTTTCACCTTTGCAATACTTGGCTTTCCTTCTGTTATTTCACCGCCAATTGTCGCTTGAATTTTATCGCCTGCTTTGAATTTCTTCGTATTAATATCTTGTAACTCTAAAAAGTCATATAAATAGGCATCTAATGTACCATCTTGAATACCTTGTTGAATTTGCTTATATTCTAGTATGTTCAAATTTTCACCGATAACGAGTGAGTCTTCATTTACTTGGATAATATAACCTTGAACAGTGAGTTCTGAAGTTTCTTCATGTGTTTGATTTGTTTGTTCAATAATATATTTTGCAATTTCGGTAAAATTAAGTGCATCAAACCCTTTATCACATGAATTCCAGTAAAAAAATCTTTCACCACCATTGATGTATATCGTTAAATGATAATAATCAATTTTTTGAGCATTACAAGCAGTATAGAATTCTTTATCTTCAAAATAGTTGGCAAAAATTAGTTTTTTATATACTTCTTGTTTAATTTTTTCAGTTATGTTTATTTCCTTCATTTTGCCTTTTTTCATCGCATAATTACGTTCAGAATCAATATCATTTTCAAATTTAGATCCATATTTTAAATAAAACTCAAAGGAGTCTTGCTTTTTCATATCGTAGTTAATTCCTGCAAGACGAACTATTCCATTGAAATAACCATTACAGTCAACTGCAAAATAAGTTATGTTAGTAGGATTCATTTCTTTCACTAGTTTTCCGCATGTTATTGTTGTCAGATCTCCTCCCTCCATGTTTCTTGTTCCGTCTTCAATTATCTTAATATTATTTCCATTATAAGTTATGTCTTGTACGTGCGGACCGCTATCAAACCCGTAGGAAACTAGTCTTAGTTTAGAAGGTTTATCTGCGTTAACATCATGATAAAAGTTTTCAATTTCTTCATAGCCGTAGATTATATAATGAGCTTCTATAACATCAATATCCTCAATCCCTTTTACATACGGTTTCGGACTGTGTTTATAAGTTGTGGGAGGTTGTATTTCCGTATCAAATGTATTGATAATCGTCATCTTTGTATTACATGCGGTCAGAATAACTGCTAACAACAAAAACACAAAAAAATATCGACCTCTTTTCAATTATTTTCACTTCCCTTTGTGAAATAGTTGATTACAGAGATGATCTGCTGTCTGGGATTGTATTTGCAAGAATAATATAAATAAGGAATGAAACGGGTAAAATGATAAATATTAACCTTACTCCAAATGAAGACACCCCTAAATATTCAGCAATCCCACCGCAAACTCCTGTTAATGATCGATCTGTCGCTGATCTACGTAATCTTTTTTTCATGAAATTCCTCCATTATTTAAGTTATTTATAATTGCGCTTCCTTACAAATACGTAAGAAAAAATGTGTTAATTGCCCAAATGTAATTCACCTATTAGTACATACGTATTAAAATTCAATATGCTTCAAATATTCCTGAAATTTGTTGTGGAATTATTCAATTTTTATCATCTCTTTTACTTTTGCACTACCTGGATTGGAGCCCTCTACTATTCCTTCTAATGTAGCTTTTATTTTATCTCCTACTTGGAATTCTTTTGTATTAAGTCCTTCTAATTCAATGTAGTCAAATATAAAAGCATCTAATTGATGTAATTCATCCTTAATTAATTCATAATCCATTATGTTCATTTCTTCTCCGATTAAAAGTGTATCGCTATTCTTTACAAGTACGTACCCTTGAACAATAATGTCAGAATTTCTGTCTTGATTTACATCACTTTGTTCAATGATAAATTCAGCTATATTCGTAAACTTCTGCGCATCATTGCTTTTATCACAAGCATTCCAACGAAATTCAAGATGTGCACTATTAATATACACCTTTAAATAATAATTCCTTGTATCTTCATTATTGCACGAGTTAGAAAAATTCTTCTCAGCTAGGTAATTTGCATAAACTAATTTTTTATACACTTCTTGCATCACAGGTGTTGGAATAACGTAATCATTAGTTACCTTTATTTCTTCTTTACTCATCACTTTTTTCATCATATTTGTATGAGTATTAATTTCATTTTCTAACTTCTCACCGTATTTTAGTTCAAAATCAAAACGATCTTGTTGTGATATATTGTAGTTAATTTGCAATATCTCATCCATTCCAAAGTAATGGTCGGTACAATTGATTGCTATAAAGGATGTATTAGTGGGATTAACTTCCTTGATTATATTAGTACAGCTCGTGACTGTTATTTCTCCACTTCCATATTTGTCACGGGTAGTATCATATTTCACTTCAATGGATTCTCCGTTATATACTAAGTCTTTTACCATTGGATCTCCTTCAATTGTATAGTAGACAATTCGCAAATGAGAGGAGATATCATTTTGCACGTCTTCATAGAATTTTTCCATCCTTTCCAAACCATCAATGCTCCCATGGCTATTTACAACATCAACATTTTTCACACCTTTTACATATGGTTTTGTACTCATATTTCCCGTAGATGTTGGTACTTTTTTAACATAAGTTTCCTGGTTTTCATTTATTTTGGATGAAGTGCCACATGCAGCGAGAACAAAAATAAATATGTAAAGGAAACTAAGATACGTCATTTTTTTCATTACATTTCACATCCTTTTTTAAGGAATTCATTATAAATAAGACGTATTTATTGTTTATATTGTTACATCAATAATACCGTTATAGTAATTTACTAAAAGGTTTCGGATTTATTCACCCAAATCGCCTTAGTATAAGCTAATTTCATACCGGCTCTTTCCATATTATTTTGACTCACTGACCCATACTTTGCTTGACCTGTTATAAGTTCACAATTTTTCATTAATGCTTTATACATACGTTGCTTAATTAAAGCCGATTGAACTCCATTATTACGAAAGCTTGGAATTGTTGTAGCGGCAGAGAGTGTTGCGATTTGATTATTTATATGTAAGACTCCTACTCCTATCGGGGTACCTTGCAAAAACGCGAGATAAAAAGTCCATCCAGGGTGATCAAATAGTACAGCATTATTTTGGGCTACGGCCCCTTGTAGAAATGAGGGCATTCCAAAACCCTTAGTATATATTTCTGAAAAAATACTAAATTCCTCTTTCTTAATTTCTCGAATAGAAATATCATGGATCATTAATTGTTTATCCAATTCTAATTTTAAAGGCATGTAGAGGGATGAATGAAAGTCGATTTGATAAAATCCTTTTTTATTTAAATATGTAAGTAATTCTGATGAAGTATGAGCAGGAGTTAATTCAAAGCGTACAGGGATATTCTTATTATTGTAAAATTGGATTATTTCGTCTATGTAAGGTTGGTCTCCTTCTTTTAAACCTTTTACAGTATTAAATGCAGGACCAGGTATATTTTTTGCTGAAAATGCAGTTGCATTCCCAAACCTTTGAATGTCTACTTGCATTGGATTTCCATCGATTTCTTTTATAGCTGAAAGACGTGAGAATAAAGTGATTACTTCCGCATCCTCTAATCTTTCTCCTAACTCTTTCGTTACAACTAACGACACGTTATCACTTCCCGAAAATAGTTTTCCTGAATTGTTCTACAACTGAAACTAATGTGAAAGCTGTTAGCAAACTAGTTTATGAAAAATGAATCAACTTTTTAATATAGTATCTGCAAAGGCTACTGTTTGGATGAGATTTGGAGCACTTTCTAATGTGGCACCATCTTCTACACACCAGCAAATACCCATTGCAGTTTCCACAAACAGACATTTCCTTATGATATCGTTTGGAATATGTAATCTTTTTTCTAGAAAGGTAATTACATTGTTTATCTTCATATATAAATCAGGAGTAATTTCATCTTCAAATTCATTTAGAATAAACCTTGGAATATCGAAAATAGGATCTCCGATTATCCCTTTAGGATCAATGATTTTATACAATCCGTCAGGACCCAATAATATATTATCATGATGAAAATCACCATGAAGAAGCAACATTTTACTAAATTTAGTAGTTAGTGATAAGCAAATGTCTTCTGCCTTTTTCATATATAAGTACAATTCCTGAAAATCTTGTCTACGACTCATATATTCAGTAATTCTACTTACCCAATCCATATAGGTCGGATATATTGCTACATTTTCTGGTTCAACATGTAATCCTTCATAAAGTGAACAGAATATAGAAAGTCGCTTTTCGAGGGACTCTTCCTTCCTTAAAGGAGTTCCCGGATTAACATACTCTTCTAATATAACTCCGTTTTCAATATCTTCCTCAAAAACATGGATGAATCTTTGACCCCTGTACTCTTTTAAAGTATTGAATTCTGTCCGTATCTCTTTTGATGAGGGATTCCCTATTTTTAATACTACATTACCGAAGGTATCAGAATAACACTTGAAAACTATATTTGCTGAATAAGAAGGGATAAATTTTAGTTTAATTAAATTCCACCTGTTGGAATAGACTGCTACATCTCTTAAAACCTTTTGATAAAAACTCTTTCCAAAACGATTTTGAATACGATCAATCTCACTTTGTTTGAAGAGATTTGGCTCATTCATAAAATCTATCCACTCCTTTTTACTTATTAGCTCTGTTAAACTCTGTTGTTGATTTTCGCTCCTGTACACTCGCTTTCCGCGGGCACGGCCTCAGCTAACTTGGCAAAGAAAACCGTTTTGCCAAGTGGATCTTCGGCTCGTGCTGTTCCCGCAGGAGTCTCGTGTACATCCGCTACAATCAACTAAGTTGTTAACAACAATAAACTTTAACAGAGCCTACTTTTTAGCAACTATTAAAAAACGCTGTGAATTTGTTTGTATTCCTTTTCTTGTTTGATTATCTTTAATAAAATGTTTTAGCGTTTCAAAGTCCTGCTTATTTGCGCCGAAGTTTGGAATAATTGGTGTGTGTTTCAGTAAAAATATTAAATCCTCAGGACTTTGATAATATTCAATAGCATTGTAATCATAACTTTGAATATTCATAAAGCCCGCTTCCATCAATTCCTTCATATACTTTTCTTTTAATGTCCCATCATTACTTTTAAGCGGGACATTAAATGCATTCTTTAAATTAAACTTGTCCCCTTCTCCTACCTGCTGTGTCAGAAAAAAACCACCAGCTTTTAAAACCTTGGCAACTTCTCTTGCAGAAAATGGAGCATGTCGGCACGTGATTACATCAAAAAACTCCTTTGGGAACTGTATATCTTCAGAAGACATTTGAAAAAGCCTAACGTTTGACTCACTAGTTTTATTTAGATTTGATTGTACTCTTGCCACCATTTCATGAGACAAATCAATTCCAATTAAAAGAAGGAAATAAGGAGCGATTTTTAATAAATTCTCTCCTCCACCTGTACCTATATCTAAAAGTACATCAGAAGTTTGAGATTTGCTTTTTACTTCTTCGTAAAAATCCCATTGAACTCCTTCTGCAAAGACCTTCAACTTACTAAAATCCCAACCATTTTCTTTGCCAACTTTATTATAAAAATTCTCATAATCTATTAGATTCATTTCGTCCACCTAATACATATTTAATTAGTTCGTACTTTTTTCATTTTAACGAATGATACAGCAATAACAGTTAACATTACGGCAGAAAAAGAAGCTATTATGATCGATACGATTACAAAACTATCAACAAAAATGCGAATACCATACCATGGGGTTATTAGTAAAATTACGTAAGGAATTGCCCAATCTGCATGAACTTCAGTAACATTAACATATCCCATATGGATAGAGAAAAATAATGTTAAAATCCAAAAAATAGTATATACAATTAGCGCCTTACCATTTTTTATTTTTACCGAGTTTATTAACACAAAGATCCAAATTGTGATATAAGCAAGTGTAGCAATTAAATTTAAAATAGTTGCAGGACTCCCCATCAAGAAATGATTAAAGTTCAAAATCAAGCAGCCGATACCTGTAAGAGTAATAATGATTGTCCCTTTATTTATCACTATGTGATCCTCCTAAGGATTCATTCAAAGTCAATTAATCTTCAACTTTCTCTATACTCTTTCGATGAAAATATCTAATTAGGATTACCGTAACAATCCATAGTATGAGTCCAAAGAAACTAATACTGAAACTGTCTACACGGAAAATAAAAACCTTTAATGGATCTATATCGAATACATAACCAATTAACAAGTAGATAAATAAAACAGCGAAAATTAATAACAAATCTTTCCTGTTCATATTAAACATGGAAAAATAACCTCCTTCTCTCCTATACAAATAATTGTCATTCAAATTGAAAGACAAACTGGACCTCACAAAATTTTGCCGGATTAATAATTGTAAAATCTAGAGCAAAAAAGTACTCTTTTTCGCCAAAATGATTCAAGTAATTAAGTTTCTTTATGTTTAAATTAAGCTTGTTTTTATCATAGTTAATTTTCAAAGTTCGTTTCCCGAGTAATGTAATTCCATATTCATGTTTAGATATTTCAAATATCGGAGTGATGAACCTTTCCACAATCGATTCTGGTTGATGATGAAAACTATATGTATCTTCTAACTTAAGAGTAGGCTTTACAGATTTTTCCCAAGTAAATGTACGCGTGAATTTGTTTAACTCTGTCAGTTTATAGGCTTTTGACATATCGAGTGAAAACTGGTCTACATCTTGTTCAATCTGAACATCCAAAATAGTTGCTGAAAACTTCTCCCCTGCTTTTTGATACTGACCATTAATAATTGGTACGGAATGACCTTGTGATCCATTTGTTACATATGAATAACGTCTTGCACCAAAATAATCTTTTGTGTACATACCTGATCCTAAGTCTTGTAAAAATACTTCATCGTCAGCTAGTAACATAAAGTGACCAACATCATTATGATTGTGTGGCTCCTCATTATTTCCACCTTTCGTAGCAAATGCATGACCATTTTTCCTCGATAGTATCCAAGCAGATTTTTCCATAAAAAAAGTGGTATCCTTCCATGGACTTCCTTTAGCCTCTTTACGATACCAAAGTAAATTACGGATTACTGGAGCCCAGCGACTACAATGATCTTCTGTATAATGTGCACGTAGTTCATTTTCAGGGATTTCGACATCATCATAAATAGTGTTTAAATAATGACTAAGACCGATAAAAATATTTTTACTTGGAACTGCGTCAGAAAAATTTGCTAGTTTATTTTTATGTAGGAACGTCTTTTGTTGGAAAAGAGCAATTTGGTGAACCTTTTCAGATGTAAAAAGGTTGATTGTATCATTCGTCTTCTTTTTTAATAGATCAGCAAAATATACAAAAAAACCGAACCCATATTCCCAATATCCATAACCCTCTAAACATGTCCCGTCCTCTTGGAATCCTTCTAAGTAATAATCCATTGTTACAAGCACGCGTTCTAATATACTGGAAAGCTCTTCGTGGTCCTGTAATAAATGAATTGCAGCAGCACCTATAGAACCAGCACAAACAGCTGCCCAATTATGAGTTGCGGTTTCCCAACTAAAAGTTTGCTGTTGAAATGGCCAAAAAATACGTTTATATACCTCTTGATACACCCGTTTCTTAATAAGCGGATCCAAATGTTCACCTATTAACTGTAATATTTCTGCTAAAGCAAAACCAGTTTCGGCAGCAAATAAATCGATTGCTACTTCCTCATTCTGGTGGGAGGATAATGAATATGAAGTTTTATTATCATAACTAAAATGCGCAGGTAGACACCAAGTATACTCATTACAGATAGACCAAATAATATTATGAAGTTGCTCACGGTACTCCTTATTTTCTGAATCTATCCATACCATTATGGCAAGTGTATTTAAACGGCGTCTTTTCTCAAAATAGGCACGTTCATATTGTAATCTCTCTCCAGTTTGCTCGAATATCTTAAATAATGAATAACTCAAGTCTGGAATTGGCTCCGATAAAAGTCTGATAGACTCTTCTTTTATTTCCTCTACCATAGCTTGAACAATTGATGAGCTACTAAGATTCTTCTTCCATGTTACTAACTTACCTGTAGGAAACAGGCATTCCTTATTGATAAGAAGACATTTAATATCAGTTTTATTCATTTTTACCTCCCACCTATTTTTCGCACTTATTTACTCTTCTATATCTTCGACTCATGCTTTGGAAAGCCCTTCCATTTCACCATCTTTTCTTTCTTAATTGTACAGTTTTCTATATTCTTGAATTGCTCTTTGATGAATTTCCCTTGCTCGTTTTTGCGTCTGTTGCTTTACTTCAGGGAATTCCTCCGCTTCAATATAATCTGCTAATACATCAATTACTTCATCCAGCAATTTTGCTCGAAAATACAATGCCATTCTTTCCATCATATTTTTACCGACTATTTGTTCGATGTAATCACGAATGTATGAGAAATTAGTAGTCTTATATAATGGCCAAAGAAATACAGAATAATCCATTGCAGCATCTCCGGCTACGGTAAGGTCATCCCAATCAATAATGCAATAATTATGTTGCTGAACTAATACATTTTGCCAGCCGATATCGTTATGTACAACATCTGTTGCCTCTTCTTGAAAGTTCGGATGACTCGATACCATTTCTTGTATGTTATCTACTTCCTTTTGCATCCAGTCAATTGTTTCATCTTTTACAAAATATAAAAGTTGTTTCCTTTGCGTAATAATGTCCAAGTCTTCCTTAAACCTTGTGATGTACTCTTCCTTAAACGTTTCTGCATACGTAACTGCTCTATTCATACCAATTAGCTCTTTAAGATAATGATCTTGATGTAACTTGTTCAGTAATGGAATTATTTTTTGAACAAATGGTAAAGGATTTGATATTGTATGTAGTGCTTTCCCATTATAATATTCAAAAACTAGTCCATAAGGATATCCTTGTAAAACTTCCTCTTTTATATCAAATACAAGTTTTGGAGCATAATATTTTTTAGTTAACTGCTTATTTACTAGTTTCCATTGCAAGAGACTTGATACCATTTCTTCTTTGACAAACTTAACGTGTAGTTTTGTTTCTCCATCTGTTATCTGATAGGATTGATTGACAAAGCCACCAGGGTTCCAAATATATGTTGCTTTTATATTCTTTGCACATAAGCCTAAAGGAACGGAATTCCTCTCTGCCCAAGATGAAACTATCTTTTCAGATATGGAAAGATTCATAAAACCACCACCAATATATAAAGTATTATCATTTAATTATCATTTATTATAAAATTAAGTTTATTATTATTTATTTTACATGAAGTGGTGATAGGAGAGTATAAAATATTTTGTGTAAATGAAAAATTCCATATAAAAAGGAAGACCTTTTCTTGGTAGAATTAAGTCACC
>VEFU01000081.1 GCA_007679095.1 Paenibacillus bovis | reverse complement strand
GGGTACATGGCATAGAGTACAAATTATCGGATATTCTCTAACCATGAAAAGGACCGGGCTATGCCCGGTTTTTCTTACATAAAACAATAATTTTATAAGGTGTGGTCATAGCAGGGATACTTTTTGTTGCAACACCATAGATTACAATTAAATCACGGTTTGCTGGGCTATTTGTAAAGGATAGCCCATTTCTAATGAAAATTTTCGTGAATGGGGATATATTTAATTGTAATTGCCCATCACTGCTCACCAATTGCTGATTAAAATAGTCAACTTTTACATTTTGATATGGACTATTTTTCACCATCACAAGTGCTGGATACTGTGGTGGATAAATGAGAATTGCCGGTGCATCTCCATCGTAATAACCCGTTACATGATCTCCAATTTCCAACGCTACATGGTCTACAATGAAAGTGCTAGGGGAAACTACAAAATTTACTATTCCTCCTAATCCGTTTTCTACTGTAATTATTTTATGACAGCCATCATTTTCATTCGTAAAAAAGTCATTAATCATTGTGACCCTTCCAGTAAAAGAAAGAAAATTTGTCATGCCATACCTCCATTCCTTCATAACAAACGTATTGGGGCATTCACTTTTTTATCATATGTAGGTAAGCGCCTAGATGACTGTGTAAATGCCTACAAAATTCGAAAATCAAGTGGGGTATTGGTAAGATTCATATGAGAAACAATCAAAATATTAAAGGGCAAAATATTTATGGGATAACGCGTAATTAGCCCAGAAACAACATCGTTCCCCTAAAACAAAATATGGGTAATATTTGATGGTAATAAGGATACGAATAAAAGCGGATGAGGCAATGCATGTAATAGATACAGTTATTGCTGAGTATAAAGGATCAAAATGATTTAAATACTGTTGTAATTTATGGAAAAATGGATATAATTTAAACAATATCATTAAAATCGATGACAAAGAGAGTAGTTATTTGTGAAAAAAAAGCGAGTCAAGGATGGTGTGAGCTTGGCATGTAGCAAATAATGAAACGCACTTTAGAGATGCTTTCCTGAAATGAAGTAGGGAAAGCCGGGGATACCTCGTTATAAGGTTAAGTGGTTTTTATTAAAACAATTTGAGTGGTACCGCGGGATAATATAATAAACTCTCGTCTCTTCGTTAGGAAGAGGCGGGAGTTTTTTTATTTATAGGAGGAATAGGATGAACTTTAAAGGCGAATTTGTTAATGTTCTCTACGATGCTTTAGATGGACAATTAGACAAAAAAAAATTAAAACACATGATTGAACAACCAAAATTTGATTATATGGGGGATATGGCATTTCCATGTTTTGAATTGGCGAAAATATTGCGTAAGTCACCCCAAGTAATTGCGCTTGAAATTAAGGAAAGACTGAATACACCATTATTTGAGAAAGTAGAAGCGGTAGGTGGATATGTCAATGTATTCCTTCAGAAAAGCGCAGTATCTTCTATTGTAATAAATCAGATACTTTCACAAAAAGAGGATTATGGGAAAGTAAATATTGGAGAAGACAAGGTGATAACAATTGATTTTTCCTCACCTAATATAGCGAAGCCTTTTTCCATGGGGCATCTACGCTCCACAGTGATTGGAAATGCACTCGCATTAATTTCAGAAAAAGCCGGATATCAGCCTATCAGAATTAACCATTTAGGTGATTGGGGCACCCAGTTCGGAAAATTAATTGTGGCATATAAAAAATGGGGCAATGAAGAACGAGTAAAACAACAACCTATAAAAGAGTTACTAAAACTTTATGTAAAGTTCCATGAGGAAGCAGAAAAACTACCAACTCTAAATAATGAAGCACGTAACTGGTTTAAAAAGTTGGAAGATGCAGATGACGAAGCGATATTATTGTGGCAGTGGTTTCGAGATGAATCGATAAAAGAGTTTTCTAAGGTATATGAGTTATTAGGAATTAAGTTTGACTCGTATCATGGTGAAGCTTTTTATAATGATAAAATGGATCGAGTTGTTACATTGCTCGAAGACATGAATTTGCTTCAAGAATCGGATGGAGCTCAAGTTGTTCCTATAGAGAATATGCCTCCTTGTTTAATTAAGAAGACCGATGGTACAACTCTCTATGCAACTCGTGATCTAGCTGCAGCAATCTACAGACAAGAAACATATCACTTTGCTAAATCTCTCTATATAGTAGGAAATGAGCAATCGCTCCATTTTAAGCAAGTATTTGCTGTATTAGAAAAAATGGGATATTCATGGCAAGAAGGAATGATACATGTACCATTCGGAATGATTTTAAAAGACGGGAAGAAAATGTCCACCAGAAAAGGGAAGTTGGTACTACTTGAAGAAGTGCTGAAAGATGCAATTGAATTAGCATTAAAGGATATTAAAGAGAAAAACCCGAATCTTGATCATCAGGAAGAAGTAGCTCGTCAAATTGGAACTGGAGCTGTTATTTTTCATGATTTGAAAAATTATCGTCAAAACGACATCGAGTTCTCTTTAGAAGATATGTTGAAATTTGAAGGAGAAACTGGTCCTTACGTTCAATATACACACGCTCGCGCCGCATCTCTGTTAAGAAAAGGTAATTATCAGGTAGGAATTGAAAATATTAATATTGATGCTGAAGCTTGGCCAATCATTTCCAAGCTGATAGCTTTCCCCGAAATCGTTCAACGTGCAATGGAAGAGTATGATCCATCACAAATTGCAAAATATGTTATCGAACTTTCTAGAGCATTTAATAAATACTACGGATCAGTAAGAATTTTAGATGACAATGAGCAAAAACAAGAAAGACTAGCACTCGTATACTCGGTCAAAGTCGTCTTAAAAGAAGGCTTACGATTATTAGGGATAGAAGCTCCGGATGAGATGTAGTTTTACTATTTCCATTCAAACTGCAAAGCGCGCCAAAGGTCAATAATGAAGAGGGGGATACTGTCTTAAATACAACTAGTGATGCCAAGTAAATTTGAAAGGAAAGATCCCGATGAAATATCATTTGCAGGAGCGTGGTTCCTTCAATATCGTAGGAATAAAGGAATTAATTAATTGTAACGATGAATTCGATAGGTCTAAAGAAATTGGTCGTTTTTGGAGTCAGATTAGTCAAGATGGTTTGACTGACCGCTTACTAAGCTTAAATAGTGGCCAAATATCGGGTCTAATCGGTGCAACAGTAAATTCTATTCATGAGAAAAACCAGATTGAATACTGGGTGGCTGTGGATTCCAACGAAAAATCACCTGAGGGATTAAATAGTTTTGAAGTACCCGCTTCCAAATGGGCAATTTTTGAGGTTGTTGGGCGGGTAGCAGATGTCGTGCCGGCAACATGGAAGAAAATATATTCCGAATGGTTTCCATCAAGCGATTATGAACATAGCGGTGCACCTTCTTTAGAAGTATATAAAAGTGCCGATCCAACCAGCCTTATGGCTAAAACGGAAATTTGGATCCCAATCAAATAGGGACCATTTCCTAGGTAATTACACATGATAACTATATTTAGGATGACTTAAAAAGGAGGAGGAAATATTGAGCACAAATTCTAAATATATAAAGGTTGAATGTGCCGAGGACTGTGGGAACTCACCAAAAAAACAACTCCTTAAGGAACTAACGATTGCTTTTGCTAACAACGATATAGATTTCTGTATGGAGTGTATGTCAGATAATATAGTCTGGGATATGATTGGTGATAAAAAGATGCAAGGAATAAGTGAATTTGAGGAAGCTTTACGAGTAATGGACAACAGCGACATTCAGGAACTTAAAATTCATAACATCATCACCCACGGAAACGTCGGCTCCGTAAACGGTACCCTGATACTTAACAATCAACAACAAATTCATTTTTGTGATGTCTATAACTTCTCTGGCTTTGGAAAAAAAGCAAAAATAAAATTAATCACTTCGTATGTTATTAGACCAACTTAATCAAAGTGCATTACTGCTAATGTGGTAATGCACTTTTTATTTTTCCATGGAATATTAAAGGGTTTTCGAGATTAATAGTGAACTTCTAGTAGAGGCTCAGGTTTTTACATCTAATTAATTGAGGAGAACATAATGAAAAAAGTAATACTAATAGGTTCAGGCGGTTCAGGAAAATCTACCTTAGCAATAAAGTTAGGGGAAAAACTAAAATTAGATGTTTATCATCTCGATGCACTATTTTGGAAGCCAAATTGGCAACTTGTTTCTAGAGAAGAACAAATAAAAACACAAAAAGATTTGGTACAAAAAGATAGCTGGATAATTGATGGAAACTATGCCGGAACAATCGATATAAGACTCCAAGCTGCAGACACCATTATATTTCTGGATATTAATAGAATGATATGTGTGTACCGTTCCTTCAAAAGAATGTGGCAGTATCGAAATAAGACAAGGCCAGATATGGGAGAAGGTTGCGATGAACGCTTTGACTTTGGCTTTATCAAATGGGTATGGGACTTCCCAAAAAAGAAGAGACTTAGTATTTTGCAAAAGCTTGAACTTCTGTCTCATGAAAAACAAGTAATCATATTGAAATCTCCAAAAGAAATTGTACGGTTTATAGAAGAAGTTCAATGATTTGTACTTCTTCTATAAACCTATGGAAGCTTATCTACATATAGAAGATTTAGATAATTGAGAAGGATATTGGAAAAATGAGATTAGAAAGTTGAGGTGAATATAATGAAAAAAGGAAAGCTCCCATATGTTATTTCCATTTCCGGAGTCTCCGGGGGAGGGAAAACTACTATCACGAAATATTTAAACGAGCGGTTGAAAAATTCTAAACAAATTTCTTTTGATGACTATGAGTTTGATGGTCCTGATGACATTATGGAGTGGGTTGATCAGGGCGCTAATTATGAAGATTGGAATCTGGCTCCGTTAGTTAGCGATATAGAATCTTTGCTTGCTGAACCATTAGACTACATTGTGTTAGATTTCCCTTTTGCTAATAAACACTCCAAAATGAGTAATTATATTGACTTAGCTATTTATATAGATACTCCCTTGGATATTGCCATGGCTCGTCGTGTAATTAGAGATTATAGTAATAGATCTAATGAAAGTATTCTGCATGAAATGGAAAATTACTTATCAAATGGGAGACGGGGCTATCTTGAGATGCTAAAATCCATAAAACCGAACTCGGATATCATTGTGGATGGAACACTTCCTGTATCTAAAATTATTGATACAATTTATGAAGAAATTTTAAAACGATAAGACTAACTTATCCTTATTTTTCTTATTCCAAAGAAATTATGGATTAATTATTAGTTCTACTTCGATCTTTTCTTTTAAGTATGAACCGCAATATTCGTTAAGCTTACTATGTCAAAGTCATTTCTCCATCCTTATACTATTATTAAAAATGAGAACGGAAAAATGACGTTTTTCGGTTATGTTAAGGAGTAGCGTTATTTAATAGTGGATTATTAAAAGAACAATACTGTGCTAGAGCTCAAGAACCAATTTTATATATCAGTAAATTAATATAGGATAGAAATAATGTATTTTGATTGACATTAACCAGTATATGCCATAGTCTATATATGAGCATATGTTCATATATTGAATTAAATGAAGGTTAACGGGGGAATATTTATGAATAAAGATCAGGAACAAGGAATGGATGGAGAACAACATTTAGATGAAGAAACGTTGTTTGTCGTATCGCAAACGTTCAAAGCTTTAAGTGATCCAACTAGAATACGCATATTAAATTTATTATGCACAGGAGAACGTTCTGTGAATGATATTGCCGAGACATTAAATTTAAGCCAATCGAGTGTCTCCCATCAATTAAGATTCTTGAAAAATTTAAGATTGGTTAAATATAGAAGAGCAGGCTCAACTTTATATTATTCTGAAGCTGATGATCACGTCATGAATTTACTGAAGCAAACAATTGATCACGCTGCACATCACTAGTTTAGGGGGACCTAGAATGGGACACGATCATGGACACGACCATACTCATGGTGCAAATAAAAAAGTTTTATTGATTAGTTTTATTATTATTACGTTATATATGATAGTAGAGGCAATTGGTGGACTTTTGACAAATAGTCTTGCATTGTTGGCAGATGCCGGACATATGTTAAGTGATTCCATTTCACTTGGGATTGCTTTAATAGCTTTTTCCTTGGCAGAAAAGGCTGCTAACTATAGTAAAACTTATGGATATAAGCGATTTGAAATATTGGCAGCGGTTCTTAATGGTGTAACACTTATCATTATTGCGATTTATATTTTCTATGAAGCAATTGGGCGCTTTCGGAACCCTCCAGAAGTTGCTTCAACTGGAATGCTAATCATTGCAATAATTGGTTTACTTGTGAATATTATTGTTGCGTGGATTATGATGCGTGGTGGGGATGTAGAAGAGAACTTGAATATGCGTGGAGCATACTTGCATGTGATAAGTGATATGCTTGGCTCGATTGGTGCCATTATCGCTGCATTGCTAATCTTATTTTTCGGTTGGGGCTGGGCAGACCCACTCGCAAGCGTTATTGTTGCAGTACTTGTATTACGTAGTGGCTACTTAGTAACTAAATCCGGACTTCATGTGCTAATGGAAGGTACTCCACATAATGTTGACGTGGAACAAGTTATTAACATAATAAAGAATACAAAAGGGATTCAAGGGGTACATGATTTACATGTATGGTCGATTACAAGCGGGTTGAATGCACTTTCCTGCCATGCAGTAGTCGCTAATGAAATGACGATTGCTGAAAGTGAACAATTGCTTCGTCAAATTGAACATGATCTCGAACACAATAATATTCACCATATGACAATTCAATTGGAAACGTCTGATCATCTCCATGACAATTCAATACTGTGTAAAGTGGAAGCAGAACCGTCTGGACACCATCATCATCACTGATCGGTAAGTGACACGAATTTTATTATTATCCTCTCAAATGTAGAATTGAGAGGATTTTTACTTTTCTAATCTACTGTTGATTGGAATTAAGTATTGAAAGCGTTTAGAAAGGAGGCTAAGCTAATAATATAGTAAGTATTGGAAACTATTTTTATAAGGTATTGAACCTCTTAATGAAATGACCTCGGATTAGGAGGGGAATATGTGATTGTTAGAGAAGCTTCATATAATGATGTATCTCAATTGGTTTCTTTAATGGAACAACTAGGTTATCCAACCACACTAGATAAGTTTAAGAATAGACTTTCTGCAATTGCTGAGCATCCTGACTATCATACATTGGTCGCTGAAATAAATGGGAAGATCATTGGAATGGCTGGTTTATGTAGCGGACTATTTTATGAATATGATGGTTCTTATGTCCGAATTGTAGCTTTTATCGTGGACAAAGATTATCGAAGAAAAGGTATAGGTAAAAAGCTAATACAAGAAGCTGAATGCTGGGCGAAAAAGCAAGGTGCCGTAGCAATAGCCTTAAACAGTGGAAACCGACCAGAGAGAAAAGAAGCTCATCAGTTTTATACGAGTCTAGGATATATAGCAAAAAGTACTGGTTTTAGTAAGAGGCTTGTTTAGTGTGCAAAGCAAGTAGATATTGCATAGGACTGGACGGTTTCAATTTATATTTGTATTAAAAGGAAAATAAGAGGGTGACAAATACATGAATGCAGCATCTATTTTAGATGAATTTTTAAATGATAGTTCCACTAACCCTTTATCTAAGCATGATAGTTTATTGATTCAAGCATACAATCTTGTGAAAAAAGAGTTAGTTAAATCTAATTATTCATTTGAGCAAGTTCAATTAGCTCATAAAATATACGGATATATGGGTGATCAAGGTCTAAATGAGAGAGTTCAGTTAATGAGGGAATTTCTACAAAATAACTTAGAAGCCTCGTTAGAAAATAAATTTTGGGCAAATTGGGAGTTAGTAGATAATCTTGCACTATTAAAAAGATATAGAGAAATGATCGAGGAACAGAAATTATTTTTTGAGTGGACTACCAATAACATGTCAGATCAATACTTGATCAAAGTTATGTTCGATAGTACCCAAGCAATTGGCTGGGTTCAGGAAAATCAAGAGGATGAGTGGTTTGAGATATATAATCAATTGATAAAAAAAGTTGAACCTACTAGTCAGAATCGGCATGATCGGATTCTCCTAGTTGAAACTGCCACAGGTTTATTAATCTACAATTTACATAGATATCATGCTGCAAAAATAGAATTGGAGCGATATTACGATATTTTAAATGAAAATACTAACTGGGATCAATACAACCGTTTTTATATTCGACTAAAATCCTATCAGTTGGGATTATATAGTGGTCAAGATGATTGGGAGAAATATGATGAAATTGTAGAAGATGCAAAGGTAAAGATTAGAAGTAGTGCCAGTAGAATTAGTAAAGAAGATAAAGAAGCTATTGATGATGTATGTGATATGGCTCATGAACTTGGAACTTGTTTAATGTGGGAAAGACGGTATGAACAGGCCATCCCATTATTTGAGTATGCGCTGGAAAATCAAGGGACAGGAGTTACTCATTTCTTTTATGCTATTTGTATATGGGCAACACGAAAGGATCGAAATAAAACGTTACATCATTTACAATCTGCAGAGTCAAGTATTAGAGGAAATGGTGGTTTACGTTCTAGATATATTCATATGTTTTTGGAACAACCGGAATTTCAAGAGGTTTGGGATGATGAAGAGTTTTTATCAGTTTTTAATCGTTAACTAAATTAAAAGGACGACAAATAATAAAGGGGAAGCGTTAAATGTCCAAAAAACTGTATACAGTAACAATAGTATCTTGTGAGACAGGTAATGAATATGCACTAATAAGAGAAGCACTGGAATCATATTCCGTCCGTGTTATACATGAACCAATTGGAAGACCGTCCGATTTTATTGATTTTCTTAAAGGGGAAACATATTTCGATTCTGATTTTGTTGTTTTTGCATTTCATGGAGAGGGCGGTAAATTCTACATGCCTGAATTAGGAGAGAGTGTGTATGAAGAAGATGAGCCCCGAGGTAATTTTGGTGTAGAGGAGATTACTCGCTATTGCAAGATAAAAACTCCTACCATCGTTAATCTTGGATGCGGTTTAGGACATGAAGACTTAGCAAACGCATTCTTGGCAAGTTCTTGTAAAACATATATCGGTGCAAAAGATGATATTGATGGTGCAAGCAGTGGCTTTTTCGCACTTCACTTATTCTATGAACTTTGCCAAAATAACCGCACCCTAAAAGAAGCTTTTGAAAAGGCAAGGAGTACAGACCCAGAAACAATGCTCTTTGAGTGGTTTGAATAGTCGTGGAAAAAGGATATAACATAAGTTCTTTTTATATAATGCTAATCTTTCTGAGCTTAGCATTATACTTCTTATATTCCAATATTAACAACACGTGGTTACTTTCACCTCCAAATTATGTTCTTTTGTTAGGTAGTGTAATAGCTTTTATTCTAGCAATGAAAGGCTTCAAGTATAAGAAAAACTTGCTGGCCAAAACAAGAAGTTGGACTACATTGATACTTTCATCATTACTAGTAATTTCACTCACTTTAACGATTTTATTTACATTAGCTGCTTCCAGTTTAGGTGCAAATGAACACATAAAAACAGTCCATTCGCCTGATGGTACATATCAGATTGATTTTTATCAGTGGGATGCAGGGGCAGCGGGAACATTTGGAATAAGAGGAGAACTGAATGGACCGCTCTGGTTTAAGAAAAGAATCTACCTAGAAAGAAGAATTGAAACGGTAGAAGTAGAATGGGAAAGTAATGAAAGAGTGCTCATTAACAATCATACGTTGAATTTAAATGATGGAGAAACGTATGGGTATTAGACAACTTGGAGGAGAAAATGATTTTAGATAACTTCGAAGAATATGATGATCCTATTTTATACGATAAAGAAAGCGATACATATTTACCAGAGGTTCCGTTTTTGTTGAAATGGACCTCGTACAAACAAGGTACAATTATAGATCTTGCTTGTGGTACTGGTAGAACAACGATACCAATAGCGAAAGCTGGCTATAAACTGCTAGGCGTAGATATACATAAAGGGATGTTAGACGCTGCTAGAAATAAGTCGGTAAGTCTTGGTTTGAATATAGAGTGGATAGAACAAGATTGTACAAATCTGAATCTAAACGTAAAAAGTAGTCTTATATATTCAGTAGGTAATTCATTCCAACATTTCCTTACGAATGATGCTCAAGATGCATTATTATCCTCTGTAAACAAACATTTACATGACGACGGAGTATTTATTTTTGGTACAAGGTTTCCGAGTGCAGAAGAATTGCTCCAGCCATGTACCGAAGAATATTGGAGAACATACAAAGATGGTCATTACACAGTGGACGTATTTACAATTAGTGACTATGATTCTTTAAACCAAATTCAACACTATACGACGATCCGAAAGTACAAGAATAATGCTGGAGAAATAGTGGATGAGAAAAGAACCAACATTAAGTTAAGATATGTATTTCCAAAAGAGATGGAAAGAATCATGAAAGCCAATGGATTCGAAATTCTCCATCTTTACAGCGATTGGAAGGAAACTCCAATAACGAACAATAACTATGAAATGGTATATGTTTGCAAGAAAGTGAGAAGTGTTTAGGGTAGTGTCAAAAGTTCTATGAAAACTATGTAAAGTATAAGATCACTTCAATTTTGGGGACGTGAGGCCCCGCAATCGCTCTTGACAAACACGCCAATGGTTTGAATTCAGGGTAACAAGGGCGAAGGGGACAAAAGAAGGCATGCCAAATACGCCCTTGGTTTTTTCCATTTTAAACCATTGGCAAGTTCGGTTTGTCAAGAGTTCGCTTCGCCGATTGCTGATATCTCAAGGGGCTCAGCTAAACAAAAAGTTAGGCGGATTGTTGTTCAATAATCCAATGTTGTGCTAATTCAATTAGTTTTGTCCATCTCGCTGGCATTGTTGGAAGCCCTGATAACTCTGGGTTTACGACAGGTACTTTACCTTCTAATGATGAATGGGGTCGTAAAAAGTTAAAGTAAGCTACAAACAATGTGACATAAGAAACTGAGCCCTTTTCAGATCCAAACCCATGAGTTGAGCGATAATTACCTTTAAATGTCCGATTGAGTCTCTCAATAATCTGTTTTAAGTATCTGTATTCAGTTGAAACAGGATCTTCATTTGTTAGACCGATTACTTGCTTCACATCAAAAGAAATATCATGTTGTGCAAAAAAGTGTTGAGCTAAAAGATAGATTGGATTTCCATCTACTATAAAAGTAAGATCTTCCGGAATCTCTTTCATCTTTATTAACACTTCATCAATCGCACGTACAGCTGTCGCTGTATCTCGATTGGGAGA
>VEFU01000080.1 GCA_007679095.1 Paenibacillus bovis | reverse complement strand
AAAGCGAAGTGTATTTCCGAAGCGTTATAGCTACACTTACATTGTTCGGATTTACATTCAAGTCAAATGGTTATGTCTCAACCTCGTTTTATCTTTTATTCTATTTTTTTGTCTTCATACAAGCACTATGAAGACAGTTTATGTGAATTCCACTTATTTTTGTCTTCATACAAGCACTATGAAGACAGTTTATGTGAATTCCACTTATTTTTGTCTTCATACTCCTACTTTAAATACATATTATCTTCTTAAAAATCATCTGAAAGAAATGTCCTCTGAAATGAGCACATTACTCCATCAATTAGACGACAAATGGTACACTGTTAACACGTAGTAGTGATTCAGCAGGAGGTAAGATGTAAGATGAAATTTACTGGTTTTGAAAAACGCGATTTCGATACTTTTCATATAGAAAGTCTTGCAGGAAGAATGGAAGCAATCCAGGACAGAATTCAGCCGAAGTTTCAAGCTATTGGTGAAGTACTGACAGATGATTTAGCAGCAGTGCTTGGTAATGAGATGTTTCTCCATATTGCAAGACATGCTCGACGAACGGTTAATCCACCAAAGGATACATGGCTGGCAATTGCCAATAATAAGCGTGGATACAAACAACATCCTCATTTTCAAGTAGGACTGTTTGATGATCACGTGTTTATTTGGTTAGCATTTATTTATGAATTACCTGGGAAATCAGACATAGCTAAAAAGTTTTTAAATGATATCGATATTATCGAAGAAACAATCCCTAATGACTATGTGATATCACTTGATCATATGAAAAAAGATTCCATCTCGATGGAAGAAATCAATTTAAAAGAAGCACTCGTTCGATTCCGTGATGTGAAGAAGGCAGAATTTCTTATCGGCCGTCACATTGATGCAAATGATCCCATTCTACAAGACGGAGAACGTTTTATTGCATTAGTTAAAGAAACATTTGAAACACTTATTCCAATATACAAATTATCCTATTCATAATGACAAAGAGCAGGTATTCCTGGATGGAAACCTGCTCTTGTTATTTAATTCAGCGTAAATGCTTGGTATCGGAATTCGGACCAATCATCTGCTTCCGTTTTCACATATTCGACTTTGATCGTAATTTCTTCTTTACCTGAAGTGAACTCTTCTGGTATGAAGAAGTCCAAATCTCGCCATGCATGTGTTATATTCGAACCTGCATGATACCACGGACCCACCTGTTCACCATTAACATAAACCTCTGCCAATTGATTAGGGAGTATTTGATCAAAACGTCTTCTCAGTACAACTCCCTTGTTTTCTGGCGCTATCCTCATAGTAAATTCGCTAAAACCGTTATGTGAACGACCTTCATCTTCTACTTCTTCTGCAAAATTACCTTCATACGTGTGTGTTAATTTTCCAGTCCAAGTTTCACCTGATATTGTGTAGTTATGTTCTTCTTCACTGGTCGTATCACCTATATCCAATTCATCCGTCATCGTCATTCTCGGTTCAGGCTGATGATAATAAAAAGCTAGTAACCAGTTTTCAGAACTAATATCATTTGCTGCGCCATGCTCGATGGACGCTTTAATATGACTTCTAAAAGGTATCGCATCTGCCATGAAAAAACGGTAGTAACTCGATGATTCCACATTGTTTTCTACTTTTACTGAGGTGTAGCCAGCAAGTTGAGTAGAAAATTCCCCATATCCGAAATACCATGCTCCATTGTAGAAATCTTCTGTTCCAGTTCCCTGAATTACCGGTGTTTCACTATGGTCAATATAAATTCGCTCGTCTCCTTCTAAATGCCAACGATCTTCAATCGATGATTGCCCCAGCTCCACTCGTACAGATTGAACAACACCAATAAAGTGTCCTGCACCTTCTTCTTCTAGTATGAGCAAATCTTTTCCATCACCAGCTTTCGCAAACTGATGATTCATTTGTGTTTTAAAATATCCAACATCTGAAAAGGATTCTGCAAATTCACGATGGGCTAGTTTAAAACTTACTCCATCAATCGTTTCTTCTGAATCATTAACTAACACGATTTTTCCACTTTTCTCAAATGGCATCGGTATATTCAAGTACATTTCTCCATCGGAACCCATTCCAGCATAAATCGACCGAGTTTCATACACTTCAAACATTCCCATTGAAAATAGCGGACCAATTGGTGCATCTACACTTGGTTCTTCTTCTCCATCCCAATAAGCTTGAAGACGAATACCTTGCAATAAATGTTCTACATTTACTTCCGATTTTTTTCCGGCAATTTGCGAAGGTTCAATACCAGGAATTTTCAAAGTTAACCAATCAATCATTCGCGAACCTTCTAATGATGCCACCTCTAGTTTTGACTGTGCTTCTAATGTTATCGTTTCCTCGACAATTTCTTGGTCTTGATGGAAATTCGCTGGTTGCCCGTTCCAAATCTTATTCCATATATCATTCATTTTTTCAACATCTTCAGTTCCATCCCATGTTTTCACTTCTGTACCAGGGGCATATAGGTGATAACCAATATTATAGAAATTATGGACTCCAACTCCATTAGTAGTAATCTTAATCGATTTGTTGAAATTCAACGGAACATTTGATACAAAACCACCGCTGGATAGGAAGTTATGATGTACTAATGGTGCAAGGAAAGGGGCTGTGTCCCCTGTAAAAACATCTTTTAGTCGCATATTAATACTCGGTTCTTCTTCTCCATCAAAATAAATTTTGATATAAGAATTGAACTCATTAAAGGCAGTGAACCACATACGATGTACTGTTCCTGGTCCTTTTACATCAAGCATTACTTTGTCACCGTGTTCATCCTCGTACAAAAAGTTTCCTTTATCAAAACCATCATAGTTTCCACCACTGCGATCATAACTAGAGGCACCACCTGCAAATGTATCTAATCGTAACAATGGTAATTGATCATAAGAGTCCAACACTTTATTGATATAGGTTGTGGAATCAGGGCGGTCTTCTTTCTCTTTATCCTCTTTTTGTGTTGTATCTTCCACTTCATCCGTTTTTGGGTTGGAAGTAGTATTAGAATCAAATTTTTGTGCAATGAATATTGCTGCAACGATAACAACTATTAAAATCACTATTAAAATACTAATTTGCTTTTTTCTCATTTTATTACTCCTCGTATAACCCGTTCATTATTGTTCCTCAATAATGGGAGCCTCTTGTGGTGTGATACTAGGGTTAAAATCTTTAATCGTAGGCCAGCCGCCCACCCATTCTATTTTATCGATGAATAATGGTCGTCTCGTTGCTCCACTACTTAATGTTGGATTATCAGCTGGAATACCGTGATACACCAACCAGTCATTACCCGCATCATCCGTAATTACCGCGTTATGTCCCGGTCCTACAATATGACCTTTTCCCTCTTCAGGTGGGATATAGCCAAATAACAGAAGTTCTCCACGGTGGTGTTTCATATCATCACCATTTTTGTTTACATAAGGGCCGAATAATGACTCAGAACGACCAACCCCTACATTATAAGAACTATTTTTCCCTGCACAACAGGATCCGTTAGAGCCAAATAAGTAATAATAGTCATCCCGTTTTATCACATATGGGGCTTCGTAGTTAGGTCCTGCAACATCAATTCGTTCGCCAACAACGGATAAACCGTCAGGAGCTAATTCAACTGCAAAGGTACCAGAAGTAATTCCTCCGAAAAATAAGTACGGTGTTCCATCCTCGACATAGAGCATTGGATCAATTGCATATACACCCATTTCTGCTGTATCTGTTAATTTTCCATGATCTTCAAATGGGCCAGCAGGATCATCTGCTACCGCGACACCAATTCCTGGGTTTTGATCCCCCCATGTCGACTTTGAATAGTACATATAATATTTACCGTTAAACTTCTGAACATCAGGGGCCCAAACCCAACCATCTTTCCAATTCGGTTTTGTTTCAAAAGCCTTCCCAATATACTCCCAATCTACCAAGTTTTTAGAGCGTATAATAGGTGCTACTTTCAATCCAGCACCATCTCCCCAATCATCCTCTGTTGCATATGCGTAGAAGTATCCATCATCCCCTTTAACAATGGACGGGTCCGCGAATACTGGTTCGAACACTGGGTTTTGATACATTCCCTCTGGAACGTCCTCCGGATTAACGATACCTGTGTCTTCGGGTTCTTTCTCGTCACTTTCCTTATCCTTTTCAACATCCGCGTTCGTTTCAGTTTTATCGGTTGGATCTTCTTGCTTGTTCGTCGTTGTTTTATTTCCTGTGTTGATGGCAATTGCTACTACGATAATTACTAAAGCAATTGCAGGCAAAATGGGTAACCACTGTTTCTTCTTCAATTACATCTACCTCCCTATTGTAAATTTGTTGCTTATATTGTTTTTTTCTATTAATATATGTGTAAACGTTTTCCTGTTGCTTACAGCTATTATATCCGATTTTAGCTTTAAAATATTTGGCATTATTAAAGAAAAACTTAACTAATATTGCGTTTTTTTAGTATTATTTTTATATACTAGTATGAAAGAGAGGGATTCATATGGACTTAAATTTTTTATCTCCCTATATAAGGGTTGCATGGGACAGCATCATTGATGATCCTTTTCACATACATACAAGAGTAATCTTTGATTATGAGATATTATATGTAAAAGAAGGTGAGCTTGAGGTTACTATTAATGATACAGTTTATTATGGAATTCCAGGTGATATTTTTATTTTTAAACCAAAGGAACATCACTCTATTAAACTAATCAGTAATTCAAGATTACATCAACCTCATATCCATTTTGATTTCTTTTATCAAGAGGATAGCCCGGAGGTAAAAGTATCATATAAACCATTACATATGATGTCAGATGAGGAAAATAAGTGGTTTCGAACAAATATTATTCCAGATATGCCAAACCATATAAGACTACATAACCCTGGAATTATTGAAAAACTTATTTTTGATATTATTAACGAAATGGAGAGAAAGCTTCCTTATTATGAAATATCCGCCAAAGGCTTATTTATTCAGCTGTGGACGGAACTATTACGTGAATATCATTGGATGCAAAATAAACATCTAGTTTCCAACTTTAAACAACTGGAGCTAGTAAAGGCTTATATTAGTCGCCATACTGATCGAGAAGTTACGCTAGACGAACTAGCAGAGATTGCTAATCTAAATAAATTTTACTTAGGAAGACTTTTTAAGAAAACATATGGAGTAACCCCAATACAATTTCATTTAGCCATGAGGTTAGAGAAAGCAAAACAATTACTCCAATTTACCACATTTCCCATCACCATCATTTCTGAAAAACTTGGCTTCAGCAGTATCCATGCATTTAGTCGAGCATTTCGAAAATTTGAAGGTGTATCTCCGTCCTATTATCGAAAAAAGAGCTAATTCCAATTGGAACTAAGCTCTTTTCACATTTATTTTACTAATCAAAAATCCAATGATTCCCGCAATGACTGCAGGTAATAACCAACCAATTCCTTGCTCATACAATGGAAGATTGATTAGTATGTTTTCTATTGATGACGATGTAAAACCTGCAGCTTTGAAACCATCTGTAATACTTACTACTGCAGTTGCAATCAAAGGTAATGTGTAAACGATAGGTCTGCGGTCGAATGTCTTATCAATAAAGGACATCAACATTAATACGATTGCGAGTGGGTAAATCATTAATAAAACGGGTACAGATATTTCAATTAGCTTTGTCAGTCCAACATTAGCAACAAAAGCACTAAAGCCCGCAAAAATGAGAACGAGAATTTTGTATGACAGCTTTGGTAGCAACTTTTGAAAGTATTGCGCACATGCAGTTACTAGGCCAATGGAAGTTGTTAAGCATGCAAAAATGATGGTTAGCGCAAGAATGATAGTACCTGATGATCCATACAACACATTAGATGCGAGCGTTAATATGGCACCACCATTTTCTTGTATTCCAATAGCTCCAACACTTGTTGCTCCAATATAACCTAAGGAAATATATACAAGAGCTAGCCCAATGGATGCAATAATTCCTGCAAATATTGTTGCTTTCATCATTGGTTTTCCAGCTTCTAGTCCTTCATTCTTTAAGGAATTTATGACGACAATACCAAAAGCAAGTGCTGCTATAACATCCATCGTTAAATAACCTTGTACAAAACTTTCGAAAAATGCATTGTTGCTAAAATCACCTTTTGGTTCTTCAAATGTACCCATAGGTGTTAAGAAGCTTTTTAGAGCAAGTAACCCAATTACAATCAGTAGAATCGGAGTTAGAATTTTTCCAACCCTATCTACTATCTTCGTCGGATTTAACGCGAAGAATATCGTAATGAGAAAGAATGCGATTGTAAATATTGCGAGTGTCCAAGGCTCATGCTGCAATGATTTCGGTAAAAATGGGATAACTCCGATTTCATAAGAAACTGTTGCAGTACGAGGAATTCCAAAAAATGGCCCTATTGATAAATAAATAGCAATAGTTAAGCAGACACCAAAAATAGGGTGCACTCTACTTGCAATTGTTTCAAAATTACTTCCCGAATTTGCAATCGCAATAACTGCGATTAAAGGTAAACCTACTCCGGTTATTAGAAACCCAATCATTGATAATATAAAATTGTCCCCAGCTTGTTGCCCAAGTTCTGGAGGAAATATTATATTACCCGCTCCTAAAAACAAGGCAAACAACATCAAACCAACTGCTATATTCTTTTTAAACGGCAATTTTCGAGACTCATTCATGAAAAAACTCCTATAAATTAATTCAACACCTTTTCTATTATATAGAAAAAGTTTCATTTGTCCCGAAATAAACCTTTATTTAAATATTTTGTAATATGGTAATTCTTTCATTCAATCCTACCCATAAACTAGTCTGTTCTATTTGAGAGGCTAACTGGAGCAGTAATCTTTCTTGTCCTTTTGCAGCCATAAATTGTACACCTAGTGGTAATCCTGCAGCAGAAAGATGAACTGGAACCGATATAGCAGGTTGACCAGTTAAATTAGCCAACTGGGTAAAAGGTGTATAGGTTAAGCTTGGTAAAAACATTTCATATATAATTTCTTGTTTTTCCGCACTAGTAACTGCTTTTTTCATCCGCTCTCTTAAGTTCTCTTCGTTTTCGGCGGTATGGGTTAGTTCCCCTATTTTTGGAGCAGTATTAGCATTTGTAGGTGTAATATAAAGATCGTATTCTTCATGTAAGTCCGCCATTTGCGCTGCAGCATTGTCCCATGATGCAAGACTTGCAGAATATTGTGCAGCGGTAACAGATTTACCTGCTTCATTTAATAACCAAGATTCAATTTCCAAATCTTTTTCTGAGACCGGTCGTCCAATCGCTTGTTCCACTTGTTCGACCAATCCTGATATTTCTCCACTATTCATAAGATAGTAATTACGCATTAACTGGACGCCATCTACTCCATTATCACGTTCTTCTACTACATAACCTTCAGATTCTAACCATTTAACAATTTTTGAGACAGCTTGCTTAGCATCATCCGAAACGGGAGTTCCTACTGGAGATGCTGTTGAGAAGGCAACTTTTAATGGTTTTGTAAATGGTTTACCTAAAATGTCGAGTGAACTACCAGAAAGCAAAGGAGTGTGGAATGCAGCTGATTGTTGTATAACTTGAAGCGCATCGAGCATTGCTGCACTATCTCTTACCGTTTTACTTAACACAAAATCAATCGAAGCACCTTGCCATTGACGTCCAGCTCCAGGTCCTACTGCCGTCCTTCCTCTCGTTGGCTTAAGACCAACTAAGCTTGTGAATGATGCTGGTATACGGATTGAGCCTCCTCCATCACTTGCTCCTGCTAGCGGAACAATCCCAGATGCAATTGCTGCCGCCGCTCCACCACTGGAGCCTCCGGGGGAATAGTCCGTATTCCAAGGATTTCTCGACGGCCCATAAATTCTTGGCTCCGTTATATTTTTCAGACCAAATTCTGGTGTATTTGTGTGTCCAGTCACAAGAAATCCAGTTTTTAATATTTTATCGACGAAATAGGAATTACGATTTGCTATCGCTGATTCGAATAAACTTGATCCAGAGGTAATTGGCTCCCCTTTTAATGATTGAGAAATATTTTTTAATAAGATTGGTACCCCTGCAAAAGGGCCATTATTTGAGAAGTTCTCTGCTTCCTCCAATACCTTATCCATTCGATGATGGACAACAGCATTCAAGTCTGGATTTACTTTTTCCATTTGAGCAAAACTTAGTTTAAGTATCTCCCTTGGAGTTACTTCCTTTTTCTTGATTAACTCTGCTATGTCCGTAGCATCTAGTTTTGTGTATGTATGAAGATTCATGTATAACACCTCTATGGCATTTTAAAGCTATTGTATCATGTTTGATTAGCGCACTTAATTTAACTGCTTTTAGCAACTATGCGTTATGGGAAAAATGTATTCATGATGACTTCTTTTTGGGGTAAGCACTATGTGATTGGTAAGGTTGACATTTCAGTATGGAATTATGGATAAAATGGATGATAGATGCGTTCTAATGGACGTTTTAATGTTGAATTCAATGCAAAATGTCCGATAGAACCACTCTAATGGACATTTCAATGCGGAATCCAAGCATAATGTCCGATAGAACCACTCTATTGGACATTTCAATGCGGAATCCAAGCATATTGTCTAATAGAACCGCTCTATTGGACATTTCATCATGGAACTCAAAGCAAAATGTCTTATAGAACCTTCCTATAAGACATTTCACTACGATTTCCTGATAAAATTGCATAATAGAACCGCTTTAATCATCATTCCTAACAGAAATCCAGATCAAAACCTTCAATAGTACCTTCCTAATCAACAATCCACCCTAAAACTCAAACCATCATTTTTAATAAAGCAAGAATACTATTCAACTACTCATCCCATACACTATCAATTGTCCACACATCCATGTTAATCGTTGCTTTCCCTCCTCTAGTAAATACTTTTACTTGTTTACTATTTTCAGAAGGATATATTCTATTGGTAATAACTTTTTCACCATGATTCGCAAATACTTCGATTGAGGATACATCAACAAATATTTGTAAGTGAATACGGCCATCTTTATGATTCAACGGAGCAACACTAATACCTTGCACTCCATTTCCGGAAAGGTTTTTATCAACTTCTAATAAACCTTCTACCACTTTATATGTTACAACCGTTTTTTCTGTATCATCCTCTGAGCAACGAAGAGAAAAACCTACTTCTTGCACATCCTCATTAATTTCAATTAATGCATTCAGTTCATAACTCACTTCACTGAATTTATCTATTATCTTCGTTACATTTTCTAATGTGATGTTTTTAAATGAAAAATGGCGATTTCTTAATTGTTTATGTTCTTCAACAGGACGCATGAGTAATGTTCCATTCTCAGCCACAATTAGTTCTCTAGGTATCGTCATTGCTCCAAGCCAACCATAATCTTTCGCTTCTTCAATAGACTTAGATCCCCATATTTCCATCCAAGCGATTAGTATTCTTCTATTCTTATCATCTAATAATGTTTGCGATGCGTAGAAATCGCTTCCAAAATCAAGAACTTGAAAATGATCAAAAGTAAATTTTCCTGCATCATAATCCATATCACCAATTGCATATAAATTCCTTTCTTTTATATTCATTGGTGAAATAACTAATACATGCTTATCCTGAAGTGGAAATAAATCAGGGCATTCCCACATATTCCCCATCGTCCCATCACTTTCTGCAGCGACGCCCATATAATCCCATGTATTTAAATCTTTTGATTGATAGAGATGTATTTTTCCAATTTCATCTTTCCCTGAACCTACAATCATGTACCATTTATCTTCATATTTCCATACTTTAGGGTCTCTAAATCCGAAACAATTTTCTTCTGGTGCCGCTTTAATGACTGGGTTATTTTCATATTTTTCAAAGTGGATGCCATCTTTACTTCTAGCAACACACTGTGTTTCCTGTGGATGATTTTCCTCAACATGTCCAGTATAGATCAGTGTTAATACACCATCATCATCTACCGCGCTACCTGACCAACATCCATGAGACTCTAACTCCCCTTTGTCATACCATTCAGATGGAGCTAACGCTACTGGCAGATGCTCCCAATGGAATAAGTTCTTACTTTTTGCATGCCCCCAATGCATCGGCCCCCATTTTGGTGCATACGGATAATGTTGATAAAAAAGATGATACTCTCCCTTATAAAAAATTAACCCATTCGGGTCATTCATCCAATGGACGGGAGGCATAAAGTGGTAGTTTAATCGATACTTAGTATTAATAGATTTTACTTCCTTTTGAAGCGTATTATTTGCACGTTCAATTAATTGTATATGTGATGCTTGCTCTGACTGGATTTCTTTGTTCCTCATTATCTCCACTCCTCGTATATTATGTTTAGGCCTTTATTTTCCGCCTATTATTTCCTTGTTTTTAACCTGTGGATCTGTCAAATGGCTTGGACGCTCTAAGATATTCCTAGATAATGGTCTTAGGATCATTTGGACAATTCTTTTCACTCCTACCATGGAAATAAAGCTTTAAAAAGTTAAATCTAACTTATACATCCATCGTATAGACAACTACCACTAGTATCATTTCCATGCTCTGTGGTGTATTTTTAGGTACATGGATGACTGCGGGCTTAACCGCATTAAAAAGACTGTTTCCCAGTGTGCGTTTCGACCTTCAAACACGCAGGCTGTACCCCTTGATGTTCGAACCTGGATGGTAGTAGCTCCAGGGCGGCTTTCGATGCAAGGTGAGTACTCATACACGAGGCTGCTGATCGGCGCCCACACTAGGGATATCCCAGAGCGTCCAAGAAACATGTTCCAATGATTCTAAATCGAAATGAGTGTTAACCCCATGAAATTATTTGTTGGTTTAGGTGTGAGTTCTTTTGATATCAAGTTTTGTTTTTTGAATGGTGAAGGCGTACAGTTAGCTTCTTTCACCGTATCTAACGATTTGCCTGGTGCCACACAGCTTAGAGACAAGATCTTAAATATAGCTAAAAATCATAAAGTGACTACGCTACGAATTGGCCTTGAATCTACTAGTGTCTATAGTTTTCATCCATCCATGTTTTTACATAATGACAAGTCGGTTCAGGCTCTTGGTGGACAAGTGTTGGTCATGAATCCAAAACAGATCGCTAATTTTAAGAAGAGCTATAACGATATGGATAAAACGGATGAAATCGATGCCTTCGTCATCGCTGACTACCTTCGTTTTGGGCGATTACCGATGTCCGTTGTCAAAGAAGAACAATACGTTGCTCTTCAACAATTAACACGGGCACGCTACCAAATTATTCGCCAAACCGCACAAGAAAAACAGCGTTTTCTTCAGTATTTGAGCTATAAATGTAATACCTTCACGGAAGAAGTGGAGTCCAATATATTTGGTAAAGCAATGTTGGACCTCTTCCTTGAAAACTATAGTTTGGAAGAACTGTCTAATATACCTTTAGAAGATTTAGCTGACTATCTACAAAATAAGGGAAAAAATAGGTTTCCTAAACCTGAATATGTAGCCAAGTCAATCCAAAAAGCAGTTCGCTCTTCCTATCGTTTGGATAAAGTCGTTGAAGACTCTATTGACACGATTCTAGGAACCTCCATTACATTGATTCGAACATTTGAGAAGCAGATCAAAGAACTTGATAAATCAATCGAGCGAATCATGAAAGGTTTGCCACAAACACTGCAGTCTATCCCTGGGATAGGACCAGTGTTAGCTGCCGGCATTCAAGCTGAAATTGGTCAAATCGAACGGTTTGAAAGTGAAGCAAAGATTGCCAAGTATGCAGGTCTTTACTGGCGAAAGCACCAATCTGGTCGCTTTACGGCAGATGATACATCGTTATCGCGTAATGGAAATCAGTATCTCCGTTATTACCTAGTTGAAGCCGCCAGCTCGGTAAGAAGGCATGATTCTGAATTCAAAGAGTATTACTCGAAAAAGTACGATGAAGTACCAAAACATCAACACAAAAGAGCCCTCGTCTTAACTGCAAGAAAATTAGTGCGTTTGGTGGATGCGCTACTACGCAAAAACCAAATTTACACGCCTGGAAGGAGCGTACATACATGAAGCAAAACTAGCTTTCTAGCTTCAAATCCTTTTGCGAATATCCAGTAAATTCAGCAAATAATACTGGGTTAGTTTAGTGTTGCCTTTTTTAAAGAAATTTGTATCTTGATAACTGAATCATCATTTAATTTACCCTTGACATATCACCGCAGGTCTTTATCACAATATCTTCATCTATATGCTTCTATTGTTAATTATTTCCTTTTGAACTACCCGCCACTTAACACTCCTATGAGCTGTTTGAAGTGGGGGATTCCTAAGAACACTAACCTATCGGTTAATTATGAATTAGGCTATCCCCGCAGTT
>VEFU01000007.1 GCA_007679095.1 Paenibacillus bovis | reverse complement strand
CAGGTTGATAGGTCCGGTGTGGAAGTGTGGCGACACATGGAGCTGACGGATACTAATCGATCGAGGACTTAATCAAATAGATTGTTTCAAGGTTTATATCTTCTCTATATTATCTGGTTTTGAGAGAATGAAAAATTTCTCTTTACAAATTCAAAAAAAATATTATAATAAAGTATGTCGTTATAATTTGTCTCAAATTAATATATCGATATATTAATTACGCACAATGGAGGATTAGCTCAGCTGGGAGAGCATCTGCCTTACAAGCAGAGGGTCGGCGGTTCGATCCCGTCATCCTCCACCATATGCCGGCCTAGCTCAATTGGTAGAGCAACTGACTTGTAATCAGTAGGTTGGGGGTTCAAGTCCTCTGGCCGGCACCATTTGGACGAGCCATTAGCTCAGTCGGTAGAGCATCTGACTTTTAATCAGAGGGTCGAAGGTTCGAATCCTTCATGGCTCACCATTTTGCGGGTGTGGTGGAACTGGCAGACACGCTAGACTTAGGATCTAGTGCCGTAAGGCGTGGGGGTTCGACTCCCTTCACCCGCACTTTAATACGCGGAAGTAGTTCAGTGGTAGAACACCACCTTGCCAAGGTGGGGGTCGCGGGTTCGAATCCCGTCTTCCGCTCCAAAATATGCCGGGGTGGCGGAACTGGCAGACGCACAGGACTTAAAATCCTGCGGTAGGTGACTACCGTACCGGTTCGATTCCGGTCCTCGGCATTAAGAATAGCGCCCGTAGCTCAATTGGATAGAGCGTCTGACTACGGATCAGAAGGTTATGGGTTCGACTCCTTTCGGGCGCGCCATATAAATCTATCAGTTTATTAACCGGGAAGTAGCTCAGCTTGGTAGAGCACTTGGTTTGGGACCAAGGGGTCGCAGGTTCGAATCCTGTCTTCCCGACCATTTTCAATCATATTGGGGCCTTAGCTCAGCTGGGAGAGCGCCTGCCTTGCACGCAGGAGGTCAGCGGTTCGATCCCGCTAGGCTCCACCAATATTATTTTAATCTTCTTATAGGGGCGGCGTAGCTCAGCTGGCTAGAGCGTACGGTTCATACCCGTGAGGTCGTGGGTTCGATCCCCTCCGCCGCTACCATATAAAAAGGACCTTTAGCTCAGCTGGTTAGAGCAGACGGCTCATAACCGTCCGGTCGTAGGTTCGAGTCCTACAAGGTCCACCATATATTCATTCGGAGGTATACCCAAGTCTGGCTGAAGGGATCGGTCTTGAAAACCGACAGGGGAGTCAAATCCCGCGGGGGTTCGAATCCCTCTACCTCCTCCATATTAATATATTTTATCGTCGCGGGGTGGAGCAGTCCGGTAGCTCGTCGGGCTCATAACCCGAAGGTCGCAGGTTCAAATCCTGCCCCCGCAATTTGGTCCGGTAGTTCAGTTGGTTAGAATGCCTGCCTGTCACGCAGGAGGTCGCGGGTTCGAGTCCCGTCCGGACCGCCATTATTTTTTACATATGTTGGCTCAGTAGCTCAGTCGGTAGAGCAAAGGACTGAAAATCCTTGTGTCGGCGGTTCGATTCCGTCCTGAGCCACCATTAAATTAAATACGATGCAGAGCTAATAATGGCGGCTATGGCGAAGTGGTTAACGCACCGGATTGTGGCTCCGGCATCATGGGTTCGATTCCCATTAGTCGCCCCATATAAAATTATATAGTGCGGGTGTAGTTTAGTGGTAAAACCTCAGCCTTCCAAGCTGATGATGAGGGTTCGATTCCCTTCACCCGCTCCAATTACATTTTAAAGGGCCTATAGCTCAGCTGGTTAGAGCGCACGCCTGATAAGCGTGAGGTCGGTGGTTCGAGTCCACTTAGGCCCACCATTCCGCAGTAGCTCAGTGGTAGAGCTATCGGCTGTTAACCGATCGGTCGTAGGTTCGAATCCTACCTGCGGAGTTTCTATTTAAATGGGGAAGTACTCAAGAGGCTGAAGAGGCGCCCCTGCTAAGGGTGTAGGTCGCGTAAGCGGCGCGAGGGTTCAAATCCCTCCTTCTCCGCCATATTTAATTTTAGAAAAAGGCCCCTTGGTCAAGCGGTTAAGACACCGCCCTTTCACGGCGGTAACACGGGTTCGAATCCCGTAGGGGTCATCATTAAAAAGAAAGCTTTCAATTATGAAAGCTTTCTTTTTTTATCTGAATTTATTTATCCTCATCTTCCTTATCGTTTACATAACTATCTTTTTCATGATAAGGTATATCACCAATAGGAGAGTCCATTCCTGCTTCATCTAACATTTCCTTGTATTCCACTTGTTCGTCAGATTGTATCGTACTCCTATATTTTCCACTTATATCAGTAACACTAAATGTTTCATACTCTTCTTGTGTTCCATCTTTACTTTCGTCTTGATATAATTCATTATAATCATCGTGGTCACCTACAAAATCAGAAGGTGTTTCAGATGTGCCGAAGCGTGCAACCTCTTCAAAACTATCATCATAATGTTCGTTTGGACTATCATGCCGAGCTGTAAATGAATTATCTGTAGCTGGAATAATTATTTCTTCTTCTACTGGCCGGTCGCCAGGAACACGTTGGTCAGGAGAGTGTTCTTTGCAAAATGTTGTGGCAGGTACAGCTTCTAAGCGTTCAAAAGGGATATCTGTCCCGCATACTTCACATTGGCCATATGAGCCTTTCTCTATTGCCTCTAATGCATGTTCCACTTTACCTAATTCATCTTGAGCATGAATTGATAATGCCATATCTTTTTCTCTTTCATAAAATGCGGTACCTACATCTGCTGGATGATTGTCATATAATGATAATTCACCTATATTCTCACGTGCACTTCTATTTTGAAAACTTTCATCATCATCAGTGATTGTAAGTTGTTTTTTTTGTTCATTTAACTCTTTTTTTAATTGCGATAATTGTTGATCAGATATCATGTAGACACATCCTTTTCAATTCAATCATAAGTAGTATTTACATTACCTAAATTGTTATATGTAAAACCTTTATATTAAATTTTGGTATACATACAAAAACAACTCATGTTTTCATAACATGAGTTGTTTTTCAAGAAAGTATTTATAAATAATATCCAATCATAATTCCAACAGACATAAGGAATCCAAATATTGTATTTGTTTTAGCTGTCGCTACCATTGCAGGCATCATTTGTAGAGGGTCCGATTTTCCAATAAAGCCTCTTACTGCTTTAATTGGCATTGGAGCACTTACACATGCAACTAATAACCACGGTGAAATATCTGTAAAAATAACTAACGCAATAATCCAAATGTAGGAAATTATAAACAAAATTGCTAATAGAGCAATTGCATTACTTCTTCCTAGTAGTATTGCAATTGTTTTCCGTCCACTTTTTTTATCTCCGTCGAGGTCACGTATGTTATTTGAAAGCATGATACATCCTATTAATATCGAGACTGGGATAGAGATAAGAATGCTTATACTTGAAATATATCCTGTTTGGATGAAATAGGAAATTTGTATAATTACAACACCCATAAAAAACCCGGAAGATAGTTCACCAAAAGGTGTATAGGCAATTGGTTTTGGACCACCTGTATAAAAATATCCCACTAGCATGCAAATAAATCCGATAACAGCTATCCATAAACTAGATGTTAGTGAAATATAGGCACCGAGCAAAATTGCAATCCCGAAAAAAGTAAAACCCAGATTTAAAACTGTACTTGGTTTTACACCATTTCTCACAATAGCTCCACCAATACCTACAGATTTTTCATTATCAAGACCTCTTTTATAATCAAAATATTCATTGAACATATTTGTTGCAGCTTGTATTAACAAACTAGCCAATAGCATGGCAATAAATAATGGAATGTGAATGTTTGTACTATCAGCAGCAATTACCGTTCCAAGTAGAACAGGAACGAAAGAAGCAGTTAAAGTATGTGGACGAGTTAGATTCCACCAAATACGCCAACCTTTATCTACTTGCAAAGTAGAATTTGTTTGTACGTTCATTACATTTCTCTCCCTTAATATAATGAATAATTTCTATAGTTTTAATAAATAAAGGTATTATAAAACAACACCATCCTTTAAAGTTTAGGTAATGTAAGTAAATGTGTCAATGCAAAAAAACGGAAAAAATGTCGGAATTTATTTCCTCAAGTACGATTGCTACATTAAACACACATATTCATATATAATATAGGAGTAATGTAGAGATAAAAGCGTGGCATTTTAGGAGAGATTATATTGACAGAATTATTATCATCCACCAATTACTCTAAAGACTTATGGTATCGGAATAATTGGAAACTGTATAGCTATACAAAGAAAATCGATGCTTGTGATCCGAAGGCATTTTACCAATTTGAAGAGAACCTCTACAAAGGTGAAAGATTTTATTGGAAAACTTCTGATAATGATATGAAAATTATCGGATTAGGAATTGCAACATCCATATTAAGCTTTAATGAAGGAAACAGATATGAAGATATTCAAGAGAAGTGGAACACAGTTATTAATGATGCAAAAATAATAAATAATTCTCAATCACCAGGAACAGGTCCATTAATATTTGGTGGTTTTTGCTTTGATTCGGAAAGTATAAAAGAAAGCGAATGGGAACCATTTGGTGATTCCTTATTTTATTTACCAAAATATATGATGACGGTTATCAATGACAAAGACTATTATTTAACGGTCAATTATATTCATGATAATTGTTCAGATGAAGAATTGATGAAAGAAACAGATGACATTCTATATAAATTGCAGAACGCTAAAAACTATGTGCAATATGAAAAAGTTCCTTCTATCAAATCAAGTAAGGAGCTAGCGGTACATGAATGGGTACAAGCTGTTGAAAGAATTGTACAAATGATTAATTCTTCAGAGCAGCAAAAGGTTGTATTAGCTAGAAAAATGAAGGTTGAGTTTGAAAACAATATTTCCTCTACCTATGTATTACAACAGTTACTCCATCAACAGCCATCTAGCTTTGTTTTTTCAATTGAAAATGGAGAAAGCTGTTTTATTGGTGCATCACCTGAAAGATTAGTAAAAAAAATAAATGATCATATTTTATCAACATGCTTGGCAGGTTCTATCGGCAGAAGTACTAATCTAGATGAAGATAAGCGACTTGGTGAAGCTTTGTTACATGATCCAAAGAATTTATTTGAGCATGAACTCGTTGTGTCGATGATAGAAGATGCATTAAGACAATTTTGTCATCAACTTACTATCCCGGAACAGCCGATATTAATGAAAACACCAGATGTACAGCATTTATATACACCAGTAGTTGGGAAAACATGGAGAAATAGTTCTATACTAGATATGGTACAGGAATTACATCCAACTCCAGCTTTAGGTGGAGTTCCAACAAAACCGGCTATGGAATTAATTCGAGAGAACGAAAATATGGATCGTGGCTTCTATGCAAGTCCAATTGGCTGGACTGATTATTTAGGTAATGGTGAGTTTATTGTTGGAATAAGATCCGGATTACTGAAAGGAAAAGAATCTTATTTATATGCCGGCTGTGGATTAGTTTCCGATTCTAAATCAAATGATGAATTAATAGAAACAAGAATAAAATTTAGACCAATGTTAAAAGCAATTGGGGGAAAACTATAATGAAACAGCATATAGAAGCACTTACACAGTATTTAGTAGCTTTTATTACAGGTTTAGTACAATCTGGGGTAAAGGATGTTGTCATTAGCCCAGGGTCTAGGTCAACTCCTTTAGCACTTTTATTCGCTGAGCATCGTGAGTTGCAAACGTATATTAATATTGATGAACGTTCAGCAGCATTTTTCGCACTTGGACTTGCGAAATCTTCGAACAAACCTGTCGTGTTGCTATGTACATCTGGAACAGCAGCAGCGAACTTTTTTCCTGCCGTTGTGGAGGCAAATTTATCAAGAGTCCCATTAATTGTTTTAACTGCTGATCGCCCCCATGAATTAAGGGATGTAGGTGCACCACAAGCAATCGACCAACTGCACCTATATGGAAACCATGTAAGATGGTTTTCCGAGATGGCGTTACCAGAGGAAAGTGTATCAGCCGTTAAATATGCTAGAACTGCTGCAATTAGAGCAGTAAAAGAGGCGACTAGCTTAATGAAGGGGCCGGTTCATCTTAATTTTCCATTACGAGAACCTTTAATCCCCCAACTGGAACCTTACCCGTTTCAGGAAGAACCAACTTCACGTATGGTTGAAGCCGGAAGTTTACAAATATCTAATAAGTCTGCGAAAAAAATCGTCGATGCGTGGCAAAAGGTAGAAAAGGGAATAATCATTTGCGGTCAAATCGATGAACAAGGATTTCCGCAAGCTGTGCAGAATTTAGCTGAAAAGTTGGGATTCCCAATTTTAGCTGACCCACTATCTCAAGTAAGAAGTAGCCAGCAAGTAGAGAACTTCGTCATTGATAGTTATGATGCAATTCTAAAGGCTACACTAGAAATGGAGCAACTAAAACCAGAGTTAATTATCCGCTTTGGCGGTTCTCCAGTATCCAAACCCCTTTCGTTATATATAAAGAAATATGATAATATTCCCCAATATATTATCGACAGTGGTGAGGGATGGCGAGATCCTCAAAACACAAGTACTATGATGATTTATAGTAATGAAGTTAGTTTTTGTGATCAAATTACAAATTTGCTACCTTCGCCGAAAGAATCAAAGTGGCAAGATATGTGGATGGAGTTAGATAATCGTACGAAAGATATTATTTCATCACAAATGAAATTAGAATCGGAGCTAGAGGAAGGCAAGGCTGTATATGAATTAATTAATTTGCTTCCTATGCAAAGTACTGTTTTTGTAGGGAATAGTATGCCAATTAGAGATTTTGATACGTTTTTTCATAAGAATGAAAAAGATATATGCATCATGGCAAATAGAGGTGCCAATGGAATAGACGGAGTTGTATCTACTGCTTTAGGTGCTTCTATTTATAAGAGACCAATGTTTCTAGTAATAGGAGATTTATCATTTTTTCATGATTTAAATGGATTATTACTTGCAAAGCTCCACAAATTAAATATCACCATTATTGTTTTAAATAATGATGGTGGTGGAATATTCTCTTACTTGCCTCAGTCAGCAGAGGAAAAGCATTTTGAAGTTTTATTTGGGACACCTACTGGATTAAATTATGAACATGCAGTGAAGATGTATCATGGACACTATACGAAAGTCCTGGATTGGCAAGGGTATGCAATTGCAATACAGGAAGCTTTGAGTCATGAAGGTTTGAACGTGATTGAAGTTCCGACAAATCGCGATAAAAATCATCGTGCTCATAAGGCTTTATGGGACCTAGTTTCCCGGGAAATACAATCTTTTTTACAGGATGTACAATAATGTTACAAAAAATTAATGGTATTGATTATTTTTATCAAGTATCTGGTGAAGGTGAGCCAATAGTCTTATTACACGGTTTTACAGGCGATAGTTCTACATGGGATAATATTCATCTAGGTGGAGCTTTTCAAAAAATAACTATAGATATTTTAGGTCATGGTAAAACAGAATCACCACTTGATAGTAAAAGATACAGTATGAATAATGTTGCTGAAGATATTGCAACAATTTTAAATCAGTTATCCGTCAAACAAGCCCATATTTTAGGTTATTCTATGGGTGGAAGGCTTGCGTTAAGTTTTGCAATGAAACATCCAAATCGTGTTCGCTCCCTTCTATTGGAGAGTAGCTCTCCGGGGTTAAAAACAAAAGTAGAGAGAAAAAATAGAGTTATACAAGATGAAAAGTTATGTAAGATGATACATGACGAGGGTATTGCGAAATTTGTTGATTACTGGGAACGTATTCCTTTATTCGAATCCCAACAATTATTATCAATTGAAATCCGTAATAGAATACGGAATCAACGATTAAAGAATAATCCAATTGGTCTTATGAATAGTTTGAGGGGAATGGGTACTGGGGTACAACCTTCATGGTGGGATAAACTTGATCAGCTTACTATGCCTGTCCTATTAATGTGTGGGGAATTAGATGAGAAATATTGTGTGCTTGCTCAACGGATGAAAGAATTGATTCTGCATGCAAATTTAGTCGAATTTTCTGGTCTAGGACATGCAATTCACGTGGAGGATCCGGGAAAGTTTGATACAATAGTAAAGAACTTTTTGTTAAATATAAAAAAGGAGGGTTAATAATGGCCATTCAATGGAAATCTGAAAGAGAATATGAAGATATCTTATATGAAACGTATAATGGAATCGCAAAGATCACAATTAATCGCCCAGAAGTACATAACGCATTTACACCAAGAACGGTTAGTGAAATGATTGATGCATTTGCTTATGCTCGTGATGATGAATCAATTGGTGCGATCATTTTAACAGGAGCAGGCGGGAAAGCATTCTGTTCTGGAGGAGATCAAAAAGTACGAGGTCATGGTGGTTATGTGGGAGACGATAACATACCACGCTTGAATGTACTAGATTTACAACGTTTAATTCGTGTTATACCAAAGCCTGTCGTAGCAATGGTGGCTGGATATGCAATTGGTGGTGGACATGTACTTCACGTTGTATGTGATTTAACGATTGCTGCTGATAATGCAATTTTTGGACAAACTGGACCTAAAGTAGGTAGTTTTGATGCCGGTTACGGTGCTGGATATTTAGCACGTATTGTCGGACATAAGAAAGCAAAAGAAATTTGGTTCTTATGCCGTCAGTACAATGCACAAGAAGCACTAGATATGGGCTTAGTAAACACAGTAGTACCACTAGAGCAATTAGAAGAAGAAACAGTTAAGTGGTGTGAAGAAATGCTAGAAAAGAGCCCAACAGCTCTTCGTTTCCTTAAAGCAGCATTTAATGCTGATACGGACGGTCTTGCAGGTCTACAACAACTTGCAGGAGACGCTACGCTTCTTTACTATACGACGGATGAAGCAAAAGAAGGTAGAGATTCATTTAAAGAGAAGCGTAAACCTGATTTTGGGAAATTCCCTCGTTTCCCTTGATTTACATGGATGCATATATGAAACTGAGAAATGCCTGGTGGACTTTACATCAGGCATTTATTTCCGTTAGGAGTGTTTATAAGTGGTTGAATTAATACCAAATTGGCTTCAGCAAAGAGCTTTCTTAACGCCTCAACGAATAGGGCTTGTATTTAACGAACAAACTTGGACATTCCATGATATGTTGGAAATTGTAAATGATTATTCTTCACGTATTCATTCCATTATTACAAGTACTGATACAAGAGTTGCGATTCTCATGAAGAATCATCCAGAAACAGTGTGGGTCCTTCATGCTTTACAACAACTAGGGAAAGAAATTGTTTTTTTAAATAATCGATTAACTGTTGCTGAATTACATTTTCAAGTGAAAGACAGTAAAGCAACAATTCTTTTATATGATCGTGATTTTAGACAAACGGCTGAAGACCTTCATCGCTTTACGAATATTCCTTTTTATACAAGTGAAGATATACTAGGAATGAAATCTACAACCTTTCAGATTAGAGAGAATTTTATATTACATGATGTTTGTTCGATTATGTATACATCTGGGACAACTGGTAAACCAAAGGGTGTCATTCAAACATATGGTAATCACTGGTGGAGTGCAATCGGGTCTTCTTTAAATCTTGGATTACACTCAAATGATGCTTGGTTATGTTCGCTTCCTCTTTACCATATAAGTGGTTTTTCCATTTTAATGAGAAGTGTCATCTATGGTATTCCAGTTTATCTAATGGAGAAATTTAATCCAGTTATAGCAAATAACATGCTAATTTCAGGTAATATCACTATCATGTCTTCTGTCTCCAATATGCTTAGTCGCATGCTAAATGAACTTGGAGACAACGTATATCATGAAAATTTCCGTTGTATGTTGTTAGGTGGTGGACCTGCTCCATACCCGATATTACAAAAATGTAAGGAAAAAGGGATACCTGTTTTCCAAACATATGGAATGACGGAAACATGCTCGCAAATTGTCACACTCGCACCAGAGGATAGTATGGAAAAGTTAGGTTCTGCAGGTAAACCATTATTTCCTGCCCAAATTAAGATTATGAATAATGGTGAAATTGCTGCACCTTTCGAGGCAGGGGAAATAATGTTAAAAGGTCCTAATGTAACCCAAGGATATTTTAATCTTCCTGATGTTAATGAAAAAGCATTTCAACATGGATGGTTTTCTTCAAGTGATGTAGGATACATAGATGATGAAGGTTTCTTATATGTGTTAGATCGTCGTTCTGATTTAATTATTTCTGGCGGTGAAAATATATATCCCGCTGAAATTGAAGCCACATTGATGGAATACGATGGGGTATTGGAAGCTGGAGTTACTGGAATAGAGGATAGTGAATGGGGACAAGTTCCATATGCCTTTATTGTAGCGGATAAACAAGTAACTTCATCAGAACTTATTCAATTCTGTCAAGAAAGATTAGCGTCTTACAAAGTACCAAAGAAGATTATACAAGTAGAAGAATTGCCACGCAACGGTGCAAATAAATTACAAAGACGAAAGTTACCACAATTACTAGTAGATGGTGATAGTTCATGATACACATAAAACAAGTGAATCTAACGGTTATTGAAATGCCATTAAAAAAACCATTCATTACTCATTTAGGAACTGTATCTACTAGGCAGGCTATTGTCATAGAAGTGATGGATGAGGATGGTTTATGTGGCTATGGAGAGTGTGTTGCTTTCTCCTCCCCATGGTACACAGAGGAGACTATTAAGACAGCACTACATATGCTGAAAGATTTATTAATTCCGATTATTTTTAAAAAACCGATTAAACAACCAGATGATGTTACAACTCTCTTTCAATCTATTAGAAAAAATGAAATGGCGAAAGCAGGTATGGAGACCGCAATATGGGATTTGTTTGCAAAACGAGAAAATATCCCTCTTGCAGAGTATATTGGTGGTGTAAGAACATCTGTATTAGCAGGCGCCGTTGTTGCAACAAATAATCTGGAGGATGCCTTGAAGCAAACAGAACAATTAAGCTCACAAGGCTATAAACGGATTAAAGTAAAAATTAACCCCAAAAATGATTACCAGTTTATCCAAGGAATTAGAAGTAGATTTCCACATATATCAATGATGGCAGATGCAAATTCCGCTTATACATTAAACGATATCGACAAATTAAAGGCACTTGATGACTTTAATTTGTTGATGATTGAACAGCCTCTTGCAGTAAATGATATTGTGGATCATGCAGTTTTGCAAAAGCAAATGAATACACCGATATGTCTCGATGAGAGTATTACAAATTATCATGATGCTTACAGCGCAATTCAACTAGGAAGCTGTAAGGTAATGAATATTAAAGTAGGTCGAGTAGGTGGACTTACGAATGCGAAGAAAATTCATGATATATGTGTGGCTAATAACATCGATGTATGGTGTGGTGGTATGATAGAATTTGGAATTTCTCGTGCTCATAATATCGCTTTAGCTTCGTTACCAGGCTTTACACTCCCAGGGGATTTATCCTCTTCCAATCATTATTGGCATGAAGATATTATTGACCCAATGATTGAGGTACATAATGGTGAGATCGCTACACCAAAAAGTCCAGGCTTAGGATTTTCTATTAATAAAAAGAGAATTAATCAAGTGACTATATTACATGAGGAATATAAAGCAGGGAAGAGGTAGTCACTCTTCCCTGTTAATTTAATGCTTTTTCTAATACTTCTATATTTTTCTCCATTAATGTAAAATATGTTTCTTCATTTGCGATCTCTTTCTCCGTTAATACTGCTAAATTATGAATATAAAGTTTATCTATGTTTGTTTCTGCCTGCACGATTTCTGCCAGTTTCGAATTTATATTTTGCTCAAAAAGAATATATGGAATATCTTCAGTTTTAATCATATCTACAATATTCGTTAGCTTTCGCTGTGAAGGTTCTTCCGTGGATGAGATTCCGGCTATTGAAATTTGTTCTAAGTCATAACGTGATTCCCAATATCCATAGGCTGCATGGGCAACTAGAAATTTCTTTCGTTTAGCGTTTTCGGCCACACTTTTAAAATCTTGATGTAATTGATCTAATTGTTTTGTTAATTCGTCCAAGTTCGTTTGAAACTGTTCCGCATGTTCCGGAGCTTCCTTCGATAAAGCATCAAAAATTTCATGAGCTAATTGCTTCGCATAAATTGGATTTAACCAAACATGGGGATCAATATCACCGTGATGATGGCCTTCATGTTCATCATGATCTTCTTCCGAGTGTTCAACCTCTTCATCATGGCTAGAATGCAGATCTATTTTTTCTCCAATTGCTATAAAAGTTACATCCTCATTTTTTAATGTTTTCTCTGCTTTTTTTGCAAAAGCTTCTAGTCCGTAGCCAATATATAAAAACAAATCAGAATCGGCAATAGCCATCATATCCTTTTGTGATGGATCATAAGTATGTTCATCTGTACCAGGAGGATAAACAGATGTTACATCTACGAATTCTCCGCCAATTTGCTCTGTAAAATATTGAATTGGAAACACTGTAGTATAGACATTAATCTGTCCATCTTCTTTCTTACCTGTATCACTACATCCGACGAGTAAAGCAAATATCATCGCGATGGAAAAAAATAATTTTATTTTCGTCATATAAATCCTCCAATTGCATAATAGGAATGATTCCGATTTAAAACCCAAAAAATAGCTTACTGGATTTTAACTAAAAAATCAACTAGTAAGCTATTTTTTATTATCACTTTCTGGAACAGGATCAAACCCACCTGGATGGAAAGGGTGACATTTACCTATTCTTTTTATCGTTAGCCATCCGCCACGCAAGGCTCCAAATCTTGTTATAGCCTCTATGCCATACTGCGAACAAGTAGGATAGAAGCGGCAAGTAGGAGGCTTTAATGGAGAAATTACTTTTTGATATATTCGAATCATCATTAAAAAAATATACTTCAATGTACCTTCGCTTCCTTCGTGTAAACAGTGTACTTTATTTTAGCATAATTCAACTCGAATTGGGAAAGATACCATATGTTTAAAGGAATCTTAACTAGGGTAAGGAATAACAGGAGGGATAACAATGGCAGATACAAATAAATTAGTAGACAGTTTGAATCAACAAGTAGCTAACTGGACGGTATTATATACAAAACTACATAATTTCCATTGGTTTGTGAAAGGTCCGCATTTTTTCACCTTACATGAAAAATTTGAAGAATTATATAATGAAGCAGCAGAAAATTTAGATGAATTAGCGGAACGTATTTTACAATTAGAAGGGAAACCACTTGGAACATTGAAGGAATCTCTTGAAAAAGCCACCATTAAAGAGGCAAAAGGTAATGAAGATACGAACAAAATGGTCCAAGCAATTGTAAACGACTTTAATACAATCATTGATGAATCAAAAGATGCAATTAGTACCGCAATTGAATCAGAAGATGATACAACCGCAGATATACTACTTGGCATTTACAAGCCACTTGAAAAACACGTATGGATGCTAAATGCATTTGTATCAAAATAAAGTATAAATAATCAAGGCTTCCAACTTTAAAAGTTGGAGGCTATTTTAATTTCATGAATTATTGATTTGCTACTTGCGTGTTCATCGTGTCAGGTTGGAGGAAGAATTGAAAGGAGTGGTCACGTTGAAGGCGTCATTGTGCCCGGTTGGAAGGGAAATTGATTGAGGTGGTAACAATGGAGCGTTGATCGTGCCCAGTTGAAGGAAAAGTTGAACGAAGTGGTCACGCTGGAGTGTTCATCATGCCCGGTTGAAGGGAGAATTGAAAGGATCGGTCACGTTGAAGGCGTCATTGTGCCCGGTTGGAAGGGAAATTGATTGAAGTGGTAACAATGGAGCGTTGATCGTGCCCGGTTGAAGGAAAAATGGAATGGAGTGGTCACGCTGGAGGCGTCATCGTGCCCGGTTGAAGGAAGAATTGAAAGGAGTGGTCACGCTGAAGGGTTCATCATGCCTGGTTGAAGGAAAAATGGAATGGAGTGGTCACGCAGGAGCGTTGATCGTGCCCAGTTGAAGGCAGAAATGAAAGGAGCGGTCACGCTGGAGTGTTCATCATGCCCGGTTGGATGAAAATTTGATTGATGAGGTCACATTGGAGCGTTCATCATGCCCGGTTGGATGAAAATTTGATTGAAGAGGTCACGTTGAGCGTTTCATCGTACCCAGTTGGAGGGAAAATTGAATGAAGTGGTAACAATGGAGTGTTGATCGTGCCCGGTTGGAGGAAAATTTGATCGAAGAGGTCACGCTAAACTCGTCATCGTACCAAGCTGGAAAAAATTCATAAACGCAAATAACCTGATTCAAAAAAGGTAAACTGCACCTTACTTGAATCAGGTTATTTTTGTGTAAATGTCAACGTCACACTCTTTCAACTACCCTCATCGATAAACAGGTCCTCACACTTTCCAGGTGGCAGGGGCTCGGGCTTAAATAATCTTAACCCATGGAAGTTTGAATGGGGACTACTTTGTTGAAGTACATTTTCCGGTCTCCCTTAAAACAGTCCTTTCGCTTTCTATGTATCCTAATGAAGGTTTTTGGATTCGTACTGGTAGTTTTCGTCTACTTGGGCGAATTTACCTTTAAGTGATTCTAGTAAATAAAGGCGAACAAAATATTGTAGTTCGTGATCATCCATTTCTTCGATAAGTTCTAATAGCTCTTTGCGATCAAAATTTTCTAATACTGCAAAGGTAACCATATCTAGGTCTTCTTCATCTTCTGTTAATTTGTTACGGTACATTTCAAATATTTCATCGACTAGTTTCAAGTGTGTCACCTCTTTCTTCTATCATGTCTGTTTTCTTATACCCCAATTATGACGAACAAATGCGTTTAATTTATTCCTAGTTGCTTAGGAATAAATTTTCTCTGAAGCGGTAATATAACAATAATTAATTGACTGAGAGAAATAGGAGGTTGAGGAATTGTGGATGACAATAAGCAAACATATTATGTATCCATTGGTCCCGGAGAAATTCTGACTGTACCAAATGCGTCGCCGTGGCAATTTAAAATTGAAGCAACACAGAGTGAAATTAAGCAGTTACGTCGCCTCTTTAATGCAAACATTGATAATAGAAGTGATGAAACTATTCGTGCTATGACCCCTATTCAAGAATACCATAACGATGCTCCAAATGATCGATATGATGGAAATTTAGTGAAAATATATGAAATGATTCATCAACTAGGGGATGAGGAAGCAAGATCCCATATTGAAGGTATGGGAATATTGCAGAATTTTACGAGTGAATGAAAAAAGAAAAAGCCCGAGTTTCGGTTTTAATCTCATATAGAGGTAAAACCTTCTCCGGCTTTTCATATTTTAGTTATTATCTATCTCTTTTGCATTATCCAAAGCTTCTTGAGGAACTTCTATGCTATCTATCGCATTAAATTCAGCATAGCTAGAAGTAATTTCTTGTACAATATTCATTTTTTCACCTTCAAGATCTGCTTCAATATCCATCATAATATTTAATTTGGAAGTAAAGAATGTTTCTTTATCAATGTAAATTTCATATTCCACGTTATTAAATGTCATGAAGTCAGCAAGACTGGCGTCAATTTGCATATCCTCTGGCATCGAACTTATAGCAGTTTCTTTTAAAAACTCTTCAAATTTTTCCCCTTCTGCTTTTAACGTTAATATGAAATTTTCGTTATCTTGTTCAAATGTAAAATCTTCTTCAAAATTCTTTAATTCTTCCAATTGATCAGCTGGATTTGTTTGACTATTTTCTAATTCAAGAAATTGGTCTTTTAAGTCAATCGGTAGTTTCATCCATAATTCTTGCGTTGGTTCAAACATAAAGAATCCATCTTCTGTTAAATACATATCCATAACAACACTTTGTTCTTGTTTTTGTTCACCTAATGTCATAAAGTATTCCATTTTTTGATGAACGTTTATTGGATCCAAAATAATTTTCATGTCCAATTTGGATTTTGTATCCATAGTGATATTTTTAACATTCATCTTATAATTTAAGTCCATTTTTGTAGAAAAGCTTTTTAAATTCTTATTTGCTTCTGTTGATTTTTCAAGTACTTCAGATAATGTCAAATCACTTATATTTTCTGTAGTACTGCTACCACTTTTCCCATCTTTAGATTTAGTAGGTGTAGCTGTTTGCCCGCACGCTACTAATAATGACATAATTAGAATAATAAGAGTTCCACACCATAATTTCCTCAAATGATTCAGCTCCCCAAAAAAATTAGCAAAATGTTAACTATTTGCTCTTTTCACTTATATACGATTTATTTATCATAAAGGATTCAAAAGAGAAGAAAAAGCGTATAAAGTCCTAGAAGTGCAGACAGGCATTTTTTCACGAAATAGAAAGCATAATGTTGAGTTACGATAGTAGGGGGAATATGGATGATAGAGTTCTTTGATATAAATGGGAATAAGGTGATGTTGTGTTTTGAAAGAGATGCATTTCCTTTACGAGCTTGGCATGTTTTAGTTCTATGTCGATATCAAGGCAATTGGCTTTTAACTAAGCATAAAGAGCGGGGACTAGAATTTCCTGGTGGTAAATTGGAACAAAAGGAATCAGTTGAAGATGCTGCATTCCGAGAAGTATATGAAGAAACAGGGGGTATCGTAAAAAATATTTATTATATTGGTGAATACTATGTAAATGATGAGAAAAATGGTCCGTTTGTAAAAGCAATTTGCTTTGCTGATATCGAGAAACTAGAGAGTAAGAAAGATTACTTAGAAACAAGTGGTCCTATAATAAAATCAAATAACTTGAAAAACGAATTAAAAAATAGTGAATACAGCTTTATCATGAAAGATAAAATTGTTGAACTATCATTGGAAGCAATAGAAAAACATGGATTATTGAATAAAGGTGATAAGGAATGAATCAATCATTAATTGTAGATAAACAGCCATATCCTTCTCCGAATCCTAAGGTTCGCTTATATTTAATTACTTATTTATCTGATGGATACCATGTGAAAGGATTTCTTGCTGAGCCGAGGGCTGCTGGCGAATATGATGGTTTTTTATATTTGCGTGGGGGAATCAAAAACGTTGGAATGGTTCGTGCAGCAAGGATAGCACAATTTGCATCAGAAGGCTTTATCGTTTTTGCCCCATTTTATCGTGGAAATCGTGGTGGCGAAGGGAATGAAGATTTTGGTGGTGATGATCGCAATGATGCTTTCACAGGTTTTGAAGTATTAAGTAATTATCCAAATGTGAAGCAAAATCGAGTACATATCTTTGGATTTTCTCGCGGTGGAATAATGGCGTTATTTACAGGTATCCAATTTCCACAAGCAGCTTCAGTTGTTACGTGGGGAGGAGTTTCGGATGTAGCATTAACGTATGTTGAGCGAGAAGATATGCGAAGAATGATGAAACGAGTCATTGGAGGTACACCAAAAACAGCTTTAGAAAAATATCAACATCGAACACCTCTTTATGAATTGGAAGCTCTAAAACCTCCAGTTCTAATCATCCATGGCGAGCGCGATGATAATGTGTCTGTAGAACATGCTAAAAGATTAGAAGAAAGATTGATATCATTAGATAAAACAGTGGAAACTTGGTATTTTTCTGACTTGACTCATTATTTTCCACCTCATATAAATCGTGAAATTGTGCATAATTTATGCAATTGGATGAAAAATCAAGGAAATAACATATAATAGAAGAGAAGGATAAAAAATAGAGGGGGAATGGAATAATGGGAATGCCACTTGAGTTAAACACAATGATTGTCACAAAAGGTAAAGAAAAGAGATTGAAGGATAATTTATTTTTATTGACAAAAAATGGTTATAGATTGTACCCCTTAAATATTCCAATTGAAGTTCGCTCCTTTATGGATAGTGATGCAAAAGCAACTGCATGTATAAAAAAGTTAGAATGGGAAAACGAAAAAACAATTATTACGTATGAGTTATTGTCATTAAATTCCATTAATTAATGATATGATCTAGTTGACAGTAACTGACACATTGCGTTATGATTTTATATTGAACGGATACTCTTATCCTGAGATGGTGGAGGGAACAGGCCCTGTGAAGCCCAGCAACCTACTTTTGTTATTTATACGAAAGCAAGGTGCTAACCTGTTGCGAGGTATTGCCTCGAACGATAAGAGTGAAAGGCTCGGAAAATGGATAAACCTTTCCTCATGTTAAAGGAAAGGTTTTTATTATGTACATTTAGCGTCTTTTTCATATTTTTCATCATTTGAGGAAATCGAGTTCCGTTAACATTTGATAGATACACGAATAAAGGAGGAACTGTAGTGTCGAAAAATCGACGTCTATTTACATCTGAATCTGTTACAGAAGGACATCCAGATAAAATCTGTGATCAAATATCTGATTCTATCCTGGATGAAATTCTTGCAAAAGACCCAAATGCACGTGTTGCTTGTGAAACATCAGTCACTACAGGACTAGTGCTTGTTGCGGGAGAAATTAGTACGACCACATATGTTGATATTCCAAAAATTGTTCGAGATACGGTAAAAGATATTGGTTACACTCGTGCAAAGTATGGGTTTGATTATGCTACATGTGCGGTTATCACATCGATTGATGAACAATCTCCTGAAATTGCAGCAGGAGTTAATCAAGCATTAGAAGCACGTGAAGGAAGAATGACGGAAGAAGAAATTGAAGCGATTGGCGCTGGTGACCAAGGACTAATGTTTGGTTATGCATGTAATGAAACACCAGAATTAATGCCTATGCCAATTTCTCTTGCGCATAAGCTTTCTCGAAGACTAACAGAAGCACGGAAACAAGAAATAATCCCATACTTACGACCAGATGGTAAAACACAAGTTACGGTTGAATATGATGAAAATGACAATCCTGTTAGAGTGGACACCATTGTTATTTCCACCCAACACCACCCAGAAGTAAGTCTGGAGAAAATTACACAAGATATGAAAGAGCTTATTATAGCTCCTGTAGTTCCGGACCATTTGATCGATGATAAAACAAAGTTCTTCATTAATCCAACAGGTAGTTTTGTTGTTGGCGGACCACAAGGGGATGCTGGTCTAACTGGAAGAAAGATTATCGTTGATACTTATGGAGGATATGCACGTCACGGAGGTGGAGCATTTTCTGGTAAGGATCCAACGAAAGTGGACCGCTCTGCTGCATATGCGGCACGATATGTGGCCAAAAACATCGTTGCTTCCGGATTAGCAGATAAATGTGAAGTTCAACTTGCATATGCAATTGGAGTAGCAGAACCAGTTTCTATCTCTGTTGATACATTCGATACAGGGAAGGTTTCAGAAGAAAAGTTAATTGCTGCAATTAGAGAAAACTTTGATTTGCGACCTGCTGGCATCATTCGTATGCTCGATTTACGTCGTCCGATATATAAACAAACCGCTTCATATGGTCATTTTGGTAGAACAGATATTGATTTACCATGGGAAAGAACAGATAAAGCTGAAGCGATTCAAACAACATTAAAATTAATAAAATAACAAACAAAGCTGCCAATTTCAGGCAGCTTCGTTTGTTTATTGAGGAATACTAATATCATCACATATGATTGTTACAGGATTGAAATGATTGTTTTACTGCAAATTGAATTAAAGCATGATAAAATATACTAATGTGTAACATAATGTAACAAATTTTTACAAGTAATTTATATGAATTTAATTAGAGTAGGTGACAAATAGATGTGCGGTTTTATTGGTTGCATTCATGATTTGGCAGTGGAGAATCGCGAGCCTAGTCAACCTTTATTTAAGCAAATGAATAATGTAATCACTCATAGAGGTCCGGATGATGAAGGATATTTCAGTGATGAACATATCAAATTCGGTTTTCGACGTCTAAGTATTATTGATATTGAAAGTGGAAAACAGCCTCTTTCATTTGAAAATGAAAGGTATTGGATAATTTTTAACGGAGAAATCTATAACTTTGTAGAACTAAGAGAAGAATTAGTAGCACAGGGAGTACAGTTCGCTACTGCTTCTGATACGGAAGTTATTATCGCCCTTTACAGTCAAATGAAGGAGCAAGCAGTGACGAAACTTCGTGGTATGTTTGCTTTTATGATTTGGGACAAGGAAAACAAAGAATTATACGGTGCACGTGATCCATTTGGGATTAAACCATTCTTTTATAAAGAAGAAGAGAATAGAACATTTTTTGCATCCGAGAAAAAAAGTATATTGCTTGCCATGGATGAAAGTACTTTAAACTCAGCTGCATTGCAACAATATATGACATATCAATTTGTTCCCGAGCCAGAAACGATGACAACTGGAATTAACAAACTTGAGCCGGGGCATTATTTTGTGAAAAAACCAGGTCAATCAATCGAAATTAAACGCTATTGGAAAGCAAGTTTCCAACCGGTTCATAAGCCAGAGTCTGAATTTATGAAAGAAATAAAGGATGTAATGTTCGATTCAGTGAAGCTTCATATGAGAAGTGATGTACCAGTTGGTTCTTTCCTATCAGGTGGGATTGATTCAACTATTATCGCATCAATCGCAAAAGAATTTCATCCAAATATAAAAACATTCTCTGTTGGTTTTGAGCGCAATGGCTTTAGTGAAATTGATGTTGCTAAAGAGACGGCTGATAAGCTTGGTGTAGAGAATATTAGTTACGTTATTTCTCCTGAAGAATATATGAATGAGCTACCTAAAATTATGTGGGTGATGGATGATCCGTTAGCAGATCCAGCATGTGTGCCACTATACTTCGTTGCACGTGAGGCACGTAAGCATGTTAAAGTAGTACTTTCTGGTGAAGGTGCGGACGAGCTGTTTGGTGGATATAACATCTACCGTGAACCACAATCTTTAGAGGTTTTCAATAAAATTCCATATGTTGGTAAATGTTTGCTTCGTGGCCTTGCTAAAGTACTTCCGGAAGGCGTAAAAGGAAAAAGCTTTATCGAACGTGGTTTAACTCCTATGGAGGAACGCTATATTGGAAATGCAAAAATGTACTCAGAAGAAGAGAAAAAACAACTATTAAAGCAATATAATCCTAGTATCGACTATCGTGATGTAACAAAACCGCTATATGCAGATACTGTAGGGTATGATCCGGTAGATCGTATGCAGTACATTGATATCCATACATGGATGCGCGGTGACATTTTACTAAAAGCTGATAAGATGACGATGGCTCATTCGCTTGAACTTCGTGTACCTTTCTTAGACAAAGAAGTATTTAAGGTAGCTTCTCGTATTCCAACTAGCTTGAAGACTGCTGAAGGTACTACTAAATATGTGTTAAGAAAAGCTGCTGAAGGAATCATACCAGAACATGTTTTAAATCGTAAAAAACTAGGCTTCCCAGTACCAATTAGACATTGGTTGAAGGATGAAATGTATGATTGGGCGAAAGAGATTATTAGAAATAGTGGTACAGATCATTTAATTAATAAACAATACGTGTTAAATTTACTAGAGGAACATTGCCAAGGAAAACTAGATCATAGCCGTAAAATCTGGACAGTTCTTGTCTTTATGATTTGGCATGCAGTATATTTAGAAGATCAATATGATTTCCAACAACAATACTCTAGAGTACAAGCACACTAAATAAAAAAACAGCCGCTATACCTATTCATGCGAATAGGTAATAGCTTGGCTGCCCATTTGCACCCATGCTTTTTTGAAATCTGCTATGGGTGCTTTTTTATTTTTAACTCCTGTTAGAGGATCGTTAAAATATACATATTTATCGTCGTATCCTGTTACTAATACGGAATGTTCTTTCATTGTTATTTTAATTTCACCATCAGGTGTGTGCCATGTTTGGAAGTAAGAATCTTCTAACTCACGATATTGTGCATTGATAATTACCCAAACAGGACGGCCATCAGAGAGTGGAATTCTTAATTCATCAAAAGTTTTTCCAGTTAAATCAATCATTCTCCCTGGTAAATAATTCTCTGCTAATTTCATAATTGGCCCATGGTATACACCAAGTCCTGGCTCCTTAAATGTATACATATTTCCTACAAATCCATTATACGGGTTACCGAAATGGATTTTGCCGTTTACGAATGTTCGAGGTGTTGGATCTTTAATAACCTCTTCTGCAAGTTTCATCTTGTCAACTTCAACTCCTGCACTGGCAAGGAGCATTGAAAGACTCGTTACTTCACAACCACGTGGTAATTCTGGGAGTTGATTAACGAGTGGAGCATCGATTAAAACCTTATCCTTTATTAAAAAAAAGGAAAGTTCATCAATATTTTGTAAAGGAACATTGACATTACTTCTTCCTTCTTCCAATTCTGTTGCGAAAATGAGTTCACTTTTGTATATAAATAGACTAAACACAATACTGCAAATGGCAATCATCGAAAATATAGCTGATAAGAGTTTATATCTTCTATATAGGGTGTATATCAGGAAAATGATGATGATAGTGCTGACGATGATTGTCAGTTGAATTGTATCCATTTTAAAATCACCTAAATCCATTGTATTTCCTCTCAACCTTTATATCGGCTAACTCTTTTGGATATTAAGTCCTTTAGGATTGAACTTATAGTGAAGAAATTCGTTTTACTGTAAGCTTTTATAATACTGTGCTTTCTCTACGTATTCTCTTGATATGCGTTCCATATCTTTAATATCTTCCCCAGTTAATGTACGAATTACTTTGGCAGGTCGTCCAAAAGCAAGTGTATTTTTTGGAATCACCTTTCCCTGTGGAACAAGACTACCTGCTCCAATAAATGCACCTTCTCCAATCTCAGCACCATCTAAAATAATAGAACCCATTCCAATCAGTGCATTTTTGCGAATAATACTACTATGTAAAATAACAGAATGGCCAATCGTTACATTATCTTCAATTATAAGTGGATTTCCTGGACTTTGATGTAAGACACAATTATCTTGAATGTTTACATTACTACCAATTTTTGTTGGGGCAACATCTCCCCGAATGGAACTATTGAACCAAACACTTGAATTTTCACCTATTTCAACATCACCAGTTATCGTTGTGTGATCTGCAATAAATACAGAATCAGCAATTTTAGGAGTCTTTCCATTAAAAGGATAAATCGCCATAAGAAACTTCCTTTCTTTCATCTATTTGCTAATTATTATAACAAATGGCTTTGTTAAAGTTCATTGTTGTTAACAACTTATTTGATTGTAGCGGATGTACACGAGACTCCAGCGGGAACAGCACGAGCCGAAGATCCACTTGGCAAAGCGGTTTTCTTTGCCAAGATAGCTGAGGCCGTGCCCGCGGAAAGCGAGTGTACAGGAGCGAAAATCAACAACAGAGCTTAACAAATAGAAATGAAATTAGATGAGAACTGTCGAAAATGAAGCAAAAGTCAATTATTTGTAATTAATAATAGATAGGCTCCCTTTGTGGTTATAATTTCAAATGGTAAAATAGAAGTAATAAGTACGGATTAATTTGAAAAGGGGTTGCTACATAATTGAGTTTACCATTACGACCTATCCCATTAATGAAACAAGTATATAAACATATCATACCATTAGCACATACAGAATTAGCACATTGGAAAAAACGGGCGGAGGCAATTCCAAATAAAGAATTAAAAAGCCAAGCATTAGCGAGTATTCGTGATAAAACCTTCCATTGTGAAGGTGGATCTATTATGGCATTAACTGCACAAAATGAATCGAGTAAAGCAATTAAATTCATTGTTGCATATCAAACGATTAGTGATTATTTAGATAATCTTTGTGATCGAAGTACATCTTTAGATCCAAATGATTTTTCTGCTTTACATGAATCGATGATAGATGCTTTAACAGTTGGTGCACCACCAAGAGAATATTATAGATATCGTGATGACCGAGATGATGGCGGTTATTTAACGGAATTGATGCAAACATGTCAAAATGTTTTAGCGGATATGGAGCATTATGATGACATCAAATCGTTTTTATTAGAACTTTGTGAGTATTATTGTGATTTACAAGTACATAAGCATGTTCATATAGATGAACGAGAAGAACGATTGAAAAATTGGTTCAATCAGCATAAAGAGAATTTACCTGAAATGGAGTGGTACGAATTCTCCGCATGTTCAGGATCAACACTTGGAATATTTTGTCTTGTTTCCTATGCAATGAGAGATGATTTTATTGCGGAACATGCAAAGATGATTCGTGATGGATATTTCCCTTATATACAAGGTTTGCACATATTACTTGATTATTTTATTGATCAAGAGGAAGACAGAGTGGGAGGAGATTTGAATTTTTGCTTTTATTATCCAAATGATGAAAAGATGTTACAGCGTTTTATTCACTTTTTGGATGAAGCTGATAGGTATACGAAATATTTACCTGATACGAAATTCCATAAATTAATCAATCGCGGCTTACTTGGAGTTTATTTGTCGGATAATAAAGTGAATGATCAAAAAGATGTTCGAATGCTTGCGAAAAAAATCATGAAACGCGGTGGTGCTGTCAGTTACTTCTTTTATTGGAATGGGCGGATGTATCGACGACTCCAACATTTCAAAGCAGGTTCAAAACAAGTGGTAACAGCAAAATGAATTTCGTTGGAATTTACGGGCGATAAAGGAATTTTGTACAATCGAAGAGCTTATAAAAAATAGGTTGGGACAAATGAATTGTGATGCAAATAAACACCGAACTATAAATGATTATAGTTCGGTGTTTTTTGTCATCTATACGAATTTCAAAGTTATCAGCGAAGTGTATTTCCGAAGCGGTTTAACTACTCTAGCATCGTTATTTTTTGTCTCAACCTTTTCTTTTGATATATATTTTTCATCCTTGCCTCTACTTTTTCCTTTCTATCGCAATGATAAAGGGTGGATTGTTTTTTTGATTTATAAAATTATATTGGAGAACATTAAATTTGTCTTGTCTTAATGAAGCTGTATAACATAACAATGCGTCCCTTTCCAAGGAACCTCCTGGATGACCATGGTATATAACGAGTACAATAATACCGCCTACAGTTATTACATCAAGAAATTGTTCAACTGCTGCAATGGTAGTTTCTGGTAGTGTCACAATCGATTTATCTCCACGTGGTAAATAGCCGAGATTAAAGATTACACCACTAATTTTAAAATAATCTTCTTCAGGGATTATGTCTAAAGCATTCTCATGTCCTGTTTGAAAAAGAGTTACTCGATTCATTAGTCCATGTGCTGTAAGGAGGGTCACTGTTTCCTTAATTGCATCCGCTTGAATATCAAAACCGTATACATGTCCATTTTCTCCAACTAATTCAGCAAGAAACTTAGTATCGTGTCCATTTCCAACGGTTGCATCTATTGCTACATCACCCTTCTGTACTGATTTTTGTAGGGAGGTTCGTGCAAATGTTAATATGTTTTCTAAGTTCATCTATCATCATCTCCTCTACGGTTTCAAAAAAATTCTAACATAGCAATTGTCATTTGGGAACAAACTACTATTAGGGTTCATTCCCTAATAGGAAATCTGGTCGAAGGGGAGGATTTACATGGCAACGCGCCAATCAATTGAAGATTGTATTAATCGTTGTGAATCGGCTATTCTCTTTGCTAGAGAGCAATATAATGAAGCGATGAAGCAAGAGCATTACTATGACATTGAGTTCAGTGAAGCTCAGCAAGGGTTAGAGACTGCTGTAATGGAAATCGAAAAGCTACTCGATAGCTCTAACGCGCAACAACGTGAACAACTTCATCGACAACGTGTTAAGGTGCAACAGTTGCAAAATGAAATGATTCTCCAAAACCATGATCATCCTTTATACAGCACATGGCAATAAAATAATGTGCTAAAATCAGGCACTTTAGATAATCCTAAAGTGCTTGATTTACCTGAATTTATTTTTAAATTGCACCTACCACATTTACATACTAGAATTAGTTTAGTCAAACGAAATAAATTGTGGGTAGGTGTTAATATAATGCCAAAAGCTCTATGGTTACTTATTATTGGGATGCTAGTAAATGTTACTGGAGCATCTTTTTTATGGCCTTTAAATGCTATTTATATACATGATCACTTAGGTAAAGCCTTATCTGTAGCTGGCATTGTATTAATGTTAAATTCAGGTGCAAGTGTCATAGGTAATTTATGCGGAGGTTTTTTATACGATAAGTTAGGTGGCTACCGTTCCATCTTACTTGGAATTATCATTTCTGTTTTATCATTAGCTGGAATGACAATATGGCATGGTTGGCCACATTATGTGATATTCCTCATTTTTCTTGGACTAGGAAGTGGGATTGTTTTTCCGTCTATGTTCGCAATGGCGGGATTTGTTTGGAAAGAAGGGGGAAGGAAAGCTTTTAATGCGATTTACGTAGCACAAAATGCTGGAGTTGCTATTGGATCTGCATTAGGAGGATTCGTAGCTTCGTTTTCCTTCGATTATATTTTCCTCGCTAATTTATTCATGTATATAGCTTTTCTATTCATTGCTTTCTTTGGTTATAAAAATATCGCACCAAAGCAACTTTCTCAAACGAACGTTTTGGAACAACTGAAACCAATCCGTAATAAGAAAAAAATAATAGCACTTGTTATTATTTGTGTCGCTTATTTCTTAGGTTGGGTTGCGTATGTGCAATGGCAAGCAACAATTTCAACATATACACAAGAAATAAACATTACATTAAAACAATACAGTATGCTATGGACTGTGAACGGTGCGCTAATTGTTTTTGCACAACCGTTGTTACAACGTATTCTGAAGAGATTTGAAGATAATTTGAAAGGTCAAATGTTTGTAGGCTTCAGTATTTTCATCATTTCATTTGGAGTAGTTGGATCATCTTCTAACTTTAAAGGATTCCTTGCTGCTATGATTATCTTAACAATTGGAGAGATGCTAGTTTGGCCAGTCATTCCAACGATTGCAAATAAATTAGCACCTAAAGGCAGAGAAGGTTTTTATCAAGGAATTGTAAATAGTACAGCTACTGGTGGTAGAATGGTTGGACCACTTTTTGGTGGAATTCTTGTAGATATGTACGGAATGAACATGCTATTTACCATTATTATAGGATTATTATTCTTGTCACTTATTTTATCTGCTCTTTATGATCAACCGTTAAAAGCCACAAATAAGGAGAAAGAAACTAGTGAAGTTGTGTTATAACATGTTCTCCTAAAGATGCTCACTTAAAGTGAGCAGCCCAATAATTAGTGTATGCTGAAATTACCTTCGTCACTTTTTGTCATATTATACTTGAAACAGAGTATAAATTTGATTACAATTGGTAATATCTGAATTGTATATAGATTGAAGCGTATAACGAAGGAGTAGTAGTGATTTTAAATTGTTTAGAGAGTTGGCGGTAGGTGCAAGCCAATCAGTTTATATCATGAACTCGCCTTCTTAGTTGCATAAGTGAACAGATTTTCTATTCTTAGTAATGTATGCCGTAATCCGCGTTAAGGACGAACAAAGTGAATGCAGTTGTGCATTAATGTGGGTGGTACCGCGGGAGATAGAACCTCTCGTCCCAAGAATTAATCGTTCTTGGGATGAGAGGTTTTCTGTATATATAGAGTCAGGAGGAAATGGAAATGAGTTTTAACCATAAGGTTATTGAGAAAAAGTGGCAAGATTTTTGGGAAGTAAATAAAACATTTAAAACGGATGCTTATGGTGATGGAGAAAAGTATTATGCATTAGATATGTTTCCATACCCATCAGGAGCTGGACTCCATGTAGGTCATCCAGAAGGATATACAGCAACGGATATATTATCGCGCATGAAAAGAATGCAAGGATATAATGTCTTACATCCAATGGGATGGGATGCATTTGGATTACCAGCAGAGCAATATGCGCTAGATACTGGTAATGATCCAGCTGAATTTACACAAAAAAATATCGAAACTTTCAAAAGACAAATTAAAGGATTAGGTTTTTCTTATGATTGGGATCGAGAAATTAACACTACTGACCCAAATTACTATAAATGGACACAATGGATTTTCTTGAAGCTATTTGAAAAAGGACTTGCATATGTCGACGAAGTGGCTGTGAACTGGTGTCCTGCATTAGGAACGGTATTAGCGAATGAAGAAGTAATTGACGGTAAGAGTGAACGTGGAGGACATCCAGTTGAACGTCGTCCGATGAAACAATGGATGCTTAAAATCACGGCTTATGCAGACCGTTTATTGGATGATTTAGAAGAGTTGGATTGGCCAGAAAGTATTAAAGATATGCAACGAAATTGGATTGGTCGCTCTGAAGGAGCAGAGGTTACTTTCGGAATCGATGGTCATGATGAAGCATTTACTGTATTTACAACTCGTCCAGATACTCTATTCGGTGCAACGTATGCTGTTTTAGCACCAGAGCATCCATTCGTAAACAAAATCACTACTTCTGAACAAAGTGAAGCAGTTCAACGTTATTTAGATAGTATTAAATCAAAGAGTGATTTAGAAAGAACAGATCTTGCAAAAGAAAAAACAGGTGTATTTACAGGTGCTTATGCTGTTAATCCTGTTAACGACAAGAAAATCCCTATTTGGATTGCAGATTATGTACTATTGTCCTATGGTACGGGAGCAATAATGGCGGTACCGGCACATGACGAGCGTGACTATGAATTTGCAAAGACATTCGGTTTAGATATTGTCGAAGTAGTAGCGGGAGGTAATATTGAAGAATCCGCTTATACTGGTGATGGTAAGCATGTGAATTCTGACTTCCTAGATGGCCTAAACAAGGAAGAGGCTATTACAAAGATGATAGAGTGGCTTGAGAAAGAAGGAGTAGGTACGAAGAAAGTAACGTATCGCCTTCGTGACTGGCTATTTAGTCGTCAACGTTATTGGGGTGAGCCTATTCCAGTTATTCATTGGGAAGACGGCACAATGACTGGTGTTCCAGAAGAGGAACTTCCACTTTTACTTCCAGTAACAGATGAAATTAAACCTTCAGGTACAGGTGAATCTCCTTTAGCTAATATTCAAGAATGGCTTCATGTGGTTGACCCTGTTACAGGTAAAAAGGGACGCCGTGAAACAAATACAATGCCACAGTGGGCAGGAAGCTGCTGGTATTACTTACGATATATTGATCCTCACAACAATGACGCACTAGCTTCTGAGGAACTATTGAAAAAATGGCTACCTGTAGATATTTATATTGGGGGAGCGGAGCATGCTGTTCTTCACTTATTATATGCTCGTTTCTGGCATAAGTTTTTATATGATATTGGGGTAGTGCCAACGAAAGAGCCATTCCAAAAGCTATTCAACCAAGGAATGATTCTTGGTGAAGGTAATGAGAAGATGAGTAAATCGAAAGGAAATGTAGTAAATCCGGACGATATTATGGAAAGTCATGGTGCCGATACACTTCGTCTATATGAAATGTTTATGGGACCACTAGATGCATCTATTGCATGGTCAACTAATGGTTTAGATGGTTCACGTCGTTTCCTTGACCGTGTTTGGAGATTATTTGTTAATGAAGAAGATGGAACACTTTCAAGTAAAATCACTCAAGATGGTGGAAAAGAAATAGAAAAAGTCTATCATCAAACAGTGAAAAAAGTGACGCTTGATTATGAAAATCTTCATTTTAATACTGCGATTTCTCAATTGATGGTATTTATCAACGAGGGATACAAAGTAGAGAAAATACGTCAAGAATACGTAGAAGGTTTTGTGAAACTACTTGCTCCTATTTGTCCGCATATTGCCGAAGAGCTGTGGGAGAAGCTAGGTCATACAGAATCAATTACTTATGCAAAGTGGCCAGAATATGATGAAGCAAAATTAATAGACAATGAAGTTGAAATTGTTGTTCAATTAAACGGAAAAGTTCGTTCAAAATTAATGGTTGCCCGTGATGTATCACGTGAACAACTGGAGGAACTTGCAATGAATGACGAGAAGATTAAAGAAATGGTTGCAGGTAAAACGATACGAAAAGTTATCGCTGTTCCAGGGAAACTTGTTAATATCGTTGCTAACTAAAATCAGGAGGATTATATATGCCAGAGTTTAAGTCAATAACTCCTAAAGAAGTAGAAAACCGTCTAGATGCTGGAGAGACTTTACACATCATTGATGTTCGTGAAGATGAGGAAGTTGCAGAGGGAATTATTCCTGGTGCAGTTCATATAAGAATGGGAGCAATTCCAGAACATATGGATCAATTAGATGAAACAGTTGAATATATTATTGTTTGCCGTTCCGGTGGTCGCAGTGGTCGAGTATGTGAATATTTACATGCACAAGGCTTTGATGTAACGAATATGGATGGTGGCATGTTGAAATGGACAGGAGAAATTGAAGTATAATGAACGTTGCAGCTATTCTCATGAGATTAATGAGAATAGCTGTTTTTTTTATAAATATTTTCTGAATAGTATAAAAGAGTCTGATGGTGGTGATAATTGCTAATAAAACATATAGGGGTGATAAAGGTGGTTCAAGTAAAAGTATTTGATTGTGAACATGAAAAAGACTTGGAAGAAGAGATGAATGCATTTTTATCAGGGTTGAATAAAAAGGATATAATAGATGTGAAATACCATATTGCTGCAATTGGAGATCCTGAAGATGAACAAGTTTATTGCTTTAGTGCAATGGTGCTGTATATAAAAGCCGCATAATAAAAGGGTAGTTCAATCCGTCTTGTAACAGATGATTGAACTACCCTTTTTTTAATGCCTAATAGGGAATGTGTTACTAATCGACAATTAGCATTGTTATGGTTAATAGAGAGGTTTTATAAGACATATCCCTATGAGTTGGTGTTTAAAATGTCTAATAGAAAGTCTCTAATGGACATTACCTCATGAGTTGGTGTATAAAATGTCTGATAGAAAGGCTCTAATGGACATATCCCTATGAGTTGGTGTATAAAATGTCTAATAGAAAGGCTCTAATGGACATTTCCCCATGAGTTGGTGTATAAAATGTCTGATAGAAAGGCACTAATAGACATTTCTCAATGAGTTGGTGTATAAAATGTCTAATAGAAAGACTCTAATGGACATTTCCCTATGAGTTAGTGTTCAAAATGTCTAATAGAAAAGCCCTAATAAACATTTATACATAAAATTGTATATAAAATGTTTAATAGAGCAATTCTAATCCCTATTTCTCCGCAACTCGATGGAGATGATAATCTCTAATACTTTAGAGCGGCATTCATACCAGCTAGTTTCCCAGTTACAAGGGCGGAGGTGATATTATAACCGCCAGTGTAGCCATATATATCCAATACTTCTCCACAAAAATATAGTCCAGGCATCAATTTAGATGCCATCGTTTTCGGTTCTATTTCTTTTATTGATACCCCTCCACCAGTTACAAAGGCTTTTTCCAGTGGTAATGTACCGCTAACCGTAAAGCGGAAATGTTTACACTCATTAACGAATGCACGTATTTTTTCTTTCGAGACGGTTGCAAATATAGCATTAGGGTCAATATTTACTTTTTCTAAAAGGAATAGTAGATAGCGTTCAGGAAGTAGCCCTTTTAATGCATTTTTGATTGCCTTTTTCGCCTCTTCACCACTTAATTGTTGAATTTCATCAAAAAGCGCGCCTTCTTTTTTGTCTGGTAAAGCATCAATCTCCATAACTACTTCATTCAGCTTCCACTTTTTTAAGGCTTTTACAACAAATTGACTGCAACGAAGTACTGCTGGGCCAGAAATACCAAAATGGGTAAAAATCATGTCCATTTGATGGGTAATAATTGCTTTCCCTTTCGGATTCAATACACTTACTGCAACATCACGTAAAGATAAGCCTTGTAAAACTTTTTCCTTAATGAAGGCTTCTGAAGACGTAACAGGAACTTCAGTTGGAAAAAGCTCTGATATTGTATGACCAGCTGCTTCAGCCCATGGAAACCCATCTCCTGTTGAACCTGTTTGTGGAACAGATTTACCTCCTGTTGCTACTACAACTGCTTCGCTTTGAATTGTTTCCCCAGATTCTAGATAGACACCAACAGTTTTATTATCTTCGTAGAGAACTTCTTTTACAGCACTATTAGTTCTTATCGCCACTCCTAGTGTTTCCATTCGTAAAAGCAAAGCGTCGACAACAGATTGAGCTTTATTATTTACAGGAAACATTCTCCCGTGATCTTCTTCTTTTAATGCAATGCCGAGATTTTCAAAGAATTGAATGATATCTTCATTGTTAAATACGGAAAACGCCCCATATAAAAATCGGCCATTACCAGGTATATGACGAATGATTTCTTCTATTGGTAAACGATTTGTTACATTACAGCGTCCACCACCAGAGATGGCTAACTTACGTCCAAGTTTATTACCTTTATCAATAAGCAATACTTTTGCATTTTCTTCAGCTGCTGCAATAGACGCCATAAGACCAGAAGGCCCACCGCCAATTACGATTACATCATACATGTTCATTTCAACACCTTGCGATTTAGTCATCTTATTTTAGAATGATAAGGGTTGAAAAGCAACAAAGCGATAGACTTTCATTTGTCAAATAGCGTCGATAGCTGTAAACTTGCTATAGAGTTTCATTTTGATATAAAGTTTTTTACAATATACATGATAGATGGTGTTCATTTTATCATCACTAAAAATGAGCATATAAGTGTAAATAAAAATATGGAGAGTTAAGAATGTATGTCATCTAAATTAATTCGGGGAACATTTATATTAACATTAGGTACGATATTATCTAAAGTTCTTGGTCTTTTCTATGTGATTCCGTTTTATGCCATTATTGGTGGATCAGAACAAGCAGCACTTTATAGTTTCGGTTACGTTCCATATACTATTTTTATTAGTATAGCTACAGCAGGAGTGCCACTTGCTGTCTCAAAATATATTGCAAAATATAATGCGTTAGAGGAATATGCAGTAGGACGTAAATTGTTTCGTTCAGGTATGTATGTCATGCTTGCAACTGGTATACTCTCGTTTATTATTATGTACGGATTTGCTCCTTGGTTTGCGAAGATTGTCCTAAGCGGAAAGGATGGTTATTCAGTATCTGATGTAGCAACTGTAATACGAGCAGTAAGTTTTGCATTAATTATAATTCCGGTTATGAGCTTAATTAGAGGATTCTTTCAAGGACATCAATCAATGGGTCCTTCCGCTGTTTCTACAGTAGTAGAGCAAATAGCAAGGATAGTCTTTTTATTAGCTGGTGCATTTATTGTATTACATGTGTTAAATGGTAGTATTATACAGGCAATGAGTGTAGCTACATTTGCAGCGTTCATTGGTGGGATTGCTAGTTTAATCATGTTACTGTGGTATTGGAAAAAGAGAAAACCGGGTCTGGATAAATTATTACTGCAGGATAAAGGGACATTAGATATCTCACTTCCAAGTATGTATAAAGAAATAATCGTATATGCGTTTCCATTTGTACTTGTAGGAATTGCTAATCCGCTTTATCAATTTATTGACCAATCTACGTTTGCACGTGCAATGTCGAGTGCGAGTGAATCGGCAAAAACATTAGCTGAACTTGGTATTCTAAACTTTACAACCCACAAACTCGTCATCATTCCGGTATCGTTAGCTACAGCATTTGCTTTAACTATTGTGCCGCTTGTTACGGAATCATTCGTTAATGGCGAAAGACGTGTCATGTTTCGCCAACTAGATCAAACACTACAAATATTATTATTTATTACATTACCTGCTGCACTGGGACTTGCTATCTTAGCAGATCCATTTTACACGGTGTTTTATGAGCACGATATAAGAGGAGCGGAAATTCTAAAAACATATGCTCCTGTCGCGATATTGTTTGCTTTATTTTCTGTAACGGCAGCTATTTTACAAGGAATTAATGAACAGCGGTACACAATTTTAAGTTTGCTTTGTGGTATTCTCACGAAATTGGCATTAAATATTCCATTCATTAAAGCTTTTGGTACAGAAGGTGCAGTTTATGCAACTGCTTTAGGATATGGAATTTCCATTGTCATTAATCTATTCGTCATAAAAATGTTTGCCCAATATCCATTTAAAATTGTTTTTAGAAGAAGTTTATTAATTGTCATCTTTAATTTGATGATGATTATTCCTGTTTATTTTGTATATCAATTTCTAAATGAAGTAATGAATAGCGAATCTAAGTTTCAATCCTTACTTATCATCGCGATCTGTGCTGCTATAGGGGGATTAATATACGGATATCTGAGTTTGAAATCTGGTTTAGCTGATCGATTATTTGGTGAACGCCTTGGTAAATTGAAACGAAAACTAAGATTGGGATAATAGAAAGAGACTAGTTTAACCTAGTAACTAGTCTCTTTCATCATTACATATTAATAATATCCGTTTTCTTGTGGGCGTCCTGGATAACCTGGGAAACCAGGAAAACCAGGATTTCCAGGTTGACCTTGTCTTTCTAATCTTTGTACTCGTCTTTCAAGACGTTCTTGTTCGCGTTCTAATCGTTCCACTTGTCGTTCTAAACGGGTAACTCTGCGCTCTAATTCAGAACTTCCACCACCAGGAAATCCTGGGAAGCCAGGGAAAAATTGCTGCTGAGGTTGCCCGCCTCCTTGAGGGAGCATTTGTTGACGATAATCCATTATTGATATTCACTCCATTCTTTTAATGCCTGCACATTAGCCTATGATGGAGTTAATAAAAGGTATGGGCAGTAGCCCAAAAATTGAAAAAGAGGTGTTACCTGGTGCGTATCGACAAGCTCCTATCAAATACTGGTTACGGTAGTAGAAAAGAAGTTAAGCAATTATTGAAATCTGGAAGTGTTCTAGTGAATGGTACGGTTGTAAAAGATGCAAAAACTCATGTGAACCCAAATCATGATCTTATAGTAGTACATAATGAGGAGGTCTATTATCGCGAATTTATTTATATTATGATGAACAAGCCTCAAGGAGTAATATCTGCAACCGAAGATTTACGAGAAAAAACTGTAATTGATTTACTCGATATTAATGATGCACAATTCAACCCTTTTCCGGTTGGCAGGCTAGACAAGGACACTGAAGGTTTATTATTAATTACTAATGATGGACAGCTAGCCCATAAGTTGTTGTCGCCAAAAAAGAATGTACCTAAAACATACTTTGCTGTCATAAACTCTGAGGTTACAGAGGAGGATGTACGGCTATTTGAAGCAGGTGTAACCCTAGATGATGGATATGAGACGAAACCAGGTTATTTAAAAATATTAAAATCTGGATTAACTTCCGATATTGAATTGACAATAACGGAAGGGAAGTTCCATCAAGTAAAAAGGATGTTTGAAGCAATAGGGAAGAGAGTTATTTATTTGAAGCGGATCTCAATGGGGCCATTACAACTTGATGAAAGTCTTGATTTAGGAGAATATAGAGAGTTAACGAAAGAAGAGTTAGAACAATTGAAAGATAAAGCTTAAACCATGCCGACAATATATGTCGGTTTCTTTTTTGGATAGGTGTATCTACATCGGACAAACTAACAGCAGTAGTAAAAATCCAATAAAGAAAGGCTGGTATATATGGTAAAGCGAAAAGCAGAAAGAAATGCTGTGGAAAAGCACAGTAAAACACCGAAAAAGAATATTGGTGAATCTGATTATTCAGCAGAGTTTGCTGCTGGTGAAAGCCCAATGAAAGGTGCAAACCGTAACTCGAAACAAGGGAGAAAAGGAAAAAACTAAAAGCGATAAACTTCGGCGAGATTACGTATCCGTCGAAGTTTTTCACTTTTAGTAGCGTGCTTTTTTGTATACGATTAGTTCAAACGGTGAAATAATTGTAAACTCACCTTTTGTAATTGCTTTTTGCTTATCATGAGAATTACTAGCAGAAACCTCCCAAGTTCCCGCAGAGGGTAATTGTATTTTATAAGATTCATTTGTTGGATTTGCATATACAGCAATATCCTCACAATCTCCAATCAAAGCATAACCAAACACTGGCTGTGGTGTTTGCAGTGGGTAGTATCTTTTTCTTATATCTTGTTTATTTGTAAGTCGGAAAACAGGATGTTTTTTTCTAATCGAAATTAACTTTTTAATAAATTCAATATTCTCTTTCTCTAGTTCTCTTTTACGCCAGTCTAATTTATTTATTTCATCATTAGATATATAACTATTCTCTACACCATTCTTCGTCCTATACCATTCTTGACCAGCGTGAATGAATGGAACTCCCTGACTTAATAGCACTAAGCCAGTTGCTAATTGATGCATTTTTTTCCTTACTATTTCACGCTCTTGACTGTTTGTAATTAGCAATCTATCCCACAAAGTATGGTTATCATGACATTCTACATAGTTAATCGTTTGATTTACCTCAGTAACAAATGGTTCTCCGTATTCTTCTAATACGGACCCTGATACGAGGAAGTTAAGTCTTTCTATATAGCGACCTTTTCCATTAATATATCCTACATCTGAGACCTCAAATAGATTTCCCTTTAAAGTATCGCGAAAATAATCATTAAAAAAACGGATACCATTTAATTTAACAGAGTTTGCAGATGTTGCCTTTTTATCAGATGGTAGTGCTGTCGGTAAGTCCCACCCTTCTCCTAGTAACATAATCGGTGGAGATTCACGTTCACAACGCTGTTGAATGTCATTTATTGTTTCAATATCCATTGCTCCCATTAAATCAAAACGAAATCCATCAACATGGTATTCTGTTAGCCAAAAATCAATCGTATCTAATATAAATTTACGAACCATCTTTCTTTCCGTTGCTAAGTCATTCCCGACGCCTGTTCCATTACTTAATGAACCATCAGAGTGATAACGGAAATAATAACCAGGTACTATTTTTTCAAAAGGAGAGTCTTCCATTATAAATACATGGTTATATACAACATCAAGTATCACGGACAAATCTGCCTCATGAAAGCTATTAATCATTTTCTTGCATTCCATAATTCTTGAGAAAGGATCATTTGGTGAAACAGAATAACTTCCTTCTGGTACTTGAAAAAATAGTGGATCGTAGCCCCAATTATAGGTTTCAAGAGGTTGTAATTCGTTTATACGAGCAAAATCATTTATTGGTAGTAGTTGAACATGAGTACAACCTAGTTCCTTAATATAGGTTATTCCTGTTGATGCACCATTGGTTGTTTTCGTCTGAAATTCTGTTAATCCTAGAAACTTCCCGCGGTTTATGACACCGCTTTCCTTTTGGATGGTAGCATCACGAACATGTAATTCATATATAATCGAGTCTTGTAAGTTCTTTACATAAGGTCTGTCAGGGTTCTTTACAAGATTGTTTAGCCTCGAAAAATCAACCACAACTCCTTTTTCGCTGTTCGGAAGTAAGGCTTTGGCATATGGGTCATTCACTCTTACTAGAGTTCCATTTATATTTAATTCATACTCATATGAATATCCATGATAATCACCATAAATAGTTGTACTCCATACACCACGATTTTGTCGACTTAATATTTCTTTTTTATTATTTAAATATAATGTAACAGATATTGCGGTAGGGGCCCAAAGTGAAAATGTAGTAGCATGCAAACTACAAGTAGCACCAAGTATCACATCATCTGTAGCATATTGTTCATCAAACCAAGGGTTTCTCACAATATCTCTTGGGTAAATAGGGATACTTTCTTGTGCCCATAAAAGGCGAAGGTTCTCACCTAACGGAATATCCTCAAAAAAACGGATTTTCACCGTATGTTTATCTACCCACTGCTCAATCTTAGTGTGAATAAATTTTTCTTCCGTCAACCAATAGATGATAGGCTGTTCTTGTGATTGGAGCACATTGACATTATCATCCAAGTTAACAGTTAACATGCGGATATCATCTATCCAAGCGATGGAACTCTCCACAAAAGCAACCCCTTTTTTACATTAATCGAATTCACTTTATCATATGTTAATTCTTAGATTTGGCAATAATTATGCTCTATTTATCAGCATATCTTTAGAAATTTATTCCATTATATTCAAATAATTCTTTCGACAAAATGCAAATAAAGTCTGTAAACTTCACAAAAAGTTGTCGAAAGAATTTTGGATAAATTCACGCAATTATAATTTATAATAGGATTTAATATAGATTTACGGTTCAACTTAGAAAGGAGTCAGCTATTTGCATTACAACATTTCAGAACAGGAGATATACCTTTTTCATCAAGGAACTAATTTTCATAGCTATAAGATGTTTGGTTGTCATCATGTAAACCTAAACAATATTTCTGGTTATAGGTTTGCAGTTTGGGCACCAAACGCACAACAGATACATGTTGTTGGTGATTTTAATGAGTGGCAGGGTAAGGATTACTCATTAAAAAAAGTTAATGATAAAGGAATATGGGTTGGTTTTTTTCCAGATATACCAGAAGGAGTTCCATACAAGTATGAAATAACTACTGCTAATGGTGATGTACTATTAAAAGCTGATCCTTATGCTTTGCAATCGGAGCTTCGTCCTAATACAGCCTCTTTAACACCAACATCTTCCAAATATGAATGGCATGATCAAGAATGGAAAAGGAGAAAGAAGAGCTTTAATGCCTTTTCATCTCCAATATCCATTTATGAAGTCCACCTTGGTTCTTGGAAGAAGAAAGATAATGGTGACTTCTATACGTACCGAGAGCTTGCGGAGGAATTAATTCCATACGTGAAGATGCTCGGTTACACCCATATTGAATTACTGCCATTAGCAGAACATCCTTTAGATATCTCTTGGGGATATCAAGTAACTGGTTACTATGCGGTTACTTCTCGTTTTGGAAACCGAAATGATTTTAAATATTTTGTGGATCAATGCCATAAAAATAATATTGGAGTCATTATGGATTGGGTGCCAGGCCACTTTTGTAAGGATGATTTTGGGCTGCGTACTTTTGATGGGACACCATTATATGAATACTCTGACCCGAGAAAAGCTGAAAAAAAAGCTTGGGGAACATTAACTTTTGACTTTGGGAGTCCCGAGGTACAAAGTTTTTTAATTTCAAACGCTCTTTTTTGGCTAAAGGAGTATCATATCGATGGATTAAGAATAGATGCTGTAGCCAGCATGCTTTATCTTAATTTTGATAAGGAGGCTCATGAAGAAAGGATTTATAATTCATTTGGTGGTGAGGAACATTTAGAGGCATGCGCATTCATAAGAAAGTTGAATGAAGTAATTTTTGCCTATGAGCCAAAAGCGTTAATGATGGCTGAAGACAGCTCTGATCTTCCACTCGTAACATCTCCAATATATGCAGGTGGGCTCGGCTTTAATTATAAATGGAATATGGGCTGGATGAATGACATGTTGAAATATATGGAGAAGGATCCTGTCCATCGTAAGTGGCATCATAATTTGATTACATTCTCTTTCATGTATACAAATACAGAAAACTTTCTATTACCACTTTCGCATGATGAGGTTGTACACGGAAAAAGATCATTGCTTGATAAGATGCCGGGGGATCAATGGAAACAGTTTGCTAATCTGAGATTATTAATTGGCTATATGTTTGCACATCCAGGAAAAAAATTGCTATTTATGGGAGCCGAAATTGCTCAATATGCTGAATGGAAAGATAAGGAGCAGTTAGATTGGCATTTGTTAGATTATCCTCTTCATAAAGCTTTTTTTACATATATGAAGGAAATAAATCATTTTTACTTGAGAAATAAAGCCTTGTACGAATTAGATCACAAGGAAGATGGTTTTGAATGGATTGATCCCCATAATATTGATCAAAGTATTATTGCTTTCAGAAGACGAGGTGTAGATCCAGATGATGATTTAATTATTGTCTGTAATTTCACACCAAATGTTTATGAAAACTATAAGGTTGGAGTACCAGCTCCAGGAGATTATATAGAAATATTTAATACAGATGCTGTGCTATTTGGGGGTTCGGGCCAAATAAATAATGGGAATTATCGTTGTTATTCAGAAGAATGGCATGGGTTAGATCAACATATAAAAATTAAAATTCCCCCATTAGCGATGGCTATCTTTAGACAGAAAAATAAAACAACAAATCTAGTGGAGGAGGACATGGGATGAAAGAATGTATAGGCTTGTTATTAGCGGGGGGAGAAGGTAAAAGGTTAGGGGAATTAACGAGAACCACTGCAAAGCCTGCTGTCCATTTTGGTGGAAAATACCGCATAATTGACTTCACACTAAGCAATTGTGCAAATTCTGGTATTGATACTTTAGGGGTAATGACCCAATATTCTCCTCTAGAATTAAATAGACATATTGGAAATGGTCAACATTGGGACTTAAATAGAAAAGATGGTGGTGTTACTATACTTTCACCATACAAAGGTTGTAATGGTGGTAATTGGTATTCTGGAACTGCAGATGCAATATATCAAAATATCCATTTTATTGAACAATATAATCCGGAGTATGTGCTTGTGATTTCAGGAGATCACATCTATCAAATGGATTATAGCAAATTACTAGATCAACATAAAAAAACTGGTGCAGATGTAACAATTTCAGTCGTACCAGTAGCTTGGGAAGAAGCATCTAGATTTGGAATTCTAAATACTACAGAAGATATGCAAATCTATGCTTTCGATGAAAAGCCAAAAATACCTAAAAGTAATCTTGCCTCCATGGGAGTATATATCTTCACATGGTCCGTGTTAAAAGCTTTCTTGTTAGAAGATGCGAAGAACATGCTCTCTAGTCACGACTTTGGAAATGATATTATACCAGCTATGTTAGAAAGTAATTTACGGTTATTTGCATATAGATTCGAAGGTTACTGGAAAGATGTTGGAACTATACAAAGTTATTGGGATGCGAATATGGATCTATTAGAAGAAGAATGGATACACTCCTTGCTAAATTCAAGAATCTATTCTAAACAATATAATCTACCACCCCAATATTTAGGGGAAATGGCGGTTGTCAGAAATTCAATTGTCGTATCAGGAAGTAAAATTTGTGGTACTGTGACAGGATCCATTCTTTTTAGAAATGTGTTAATAGATAGAGAGAGTGTAGTGAAACAATCAATCCTCCATCCAAACGTAAAAGTAGGGAAAAATTGTCTGCTAGAACGTGTAATTGTAATGGAAAATACAGAGATACCAGATGGCACTCGAATACAAGTGGATATTCATGAAGATCCGTTAGTGCTAAATCAGGAGAAAATCAACGAAATAATCACAGTTTATCAATAGAAAATATCGTAGGAAGGAGATACGAAGCATGAAGAATATATTATTTGTTGCCTCTGAGTGTACACCATTTATAAAAACGGGGGGATTGGCTGATGTAGTTGGATCTCTACCTCAAGCATTAAAACAAAATGAGAAAATGGAAGTGCGTGTAATTTTACCTTTATATAATGAAATTTCTATTGAACATCGAAATGCAATGGAATACCATTCATCCTTCCATGTTCAAGTGGGATGGAGAAATCAAGAAGTTACAATTTATTCGATGGAATACAATCAAATAGTCTATTATTTTGTTTCAAATGAATATTACTTTGATCGTAAAGGAATTTATGGTTATTATGACGACGGCGAAAGATTTGTCTTTTTCAGTCAAGCGGTCATTGAAGCATTAAAGCATTTGGATTTTATACCAGATGTTCTTCATGCTCATGACTGGCAAGCTGCTTTAACAGTAGCACTCGCAAAAATAAGTGAACCTATTCACGATATGAAAACGGTATTCACCATTCATAATCTAAAATATCAAGGTGTAATGCCACTAGGTGCATATCACGACTTCTTTGATTTACCAACAGAACATATAGCTGGTCTTGAATGGAATGGCATGCTTAATTGTCTTAAAGCAGGGTTATTCCATGCAGATAAAATAACGACGGTTAGTGAGAGTTATGCAGAGGAAATAAAGATTCCTTATTATGGCGAAGGACTTCATCCTGTTCTTTTAGACAGAGGAGAAGATGTAATTGGTATATTAAATGGAATTGATACAAAGGAATATAATCCTCTTACAGATCCTAACATTCATGTGAATTATCGTTCATCAAAGGTTAGGAAGAAAGAAAATAAAATGTTCCTTCAAGAGAAATTTGATTTACCGGTAAATAGTGATATACCACTATATATTATGGTAACACGGTTAGTTGAGCAGAAAGGATTGCATCTTGTACAACATATACTCGATGAATTAATGCAAGAGGACATTCAATTAATAGTTCTAGGTACTGGTGATGAGGAATTTGAAACTTTCTTCTCAGAAGCAGCAAATCGATATCCTCAAAAATTAGTTACGTTGTTAACCTTTAATGAAAAAGTGGCACGCCAAATGTATGCAGGTGGAGATTTCTTTATTATGCCATCGAAATTTGAGCCTTGTGGTTTAGCGCAACTTATTGCCTTACAATATAAAACAGCCCCAATTGTTAGGGAAACGGGTGGTTTAAAAGATACGGTTCAACCTTTTAATGAAATAACAAATGAAGGTAACGGCTTTAGCTTTTTAAATTATAATGCTCATGAATTATTAACTGTTTTACGTTATTCACTAAAAGTGTACTCGAATCAGGAGCAATGGTCACAATTATTAAAAAACATTAATAAATGTCAATACAGTTGGAAGGAATCTGCACATAAATATGCAAACTTGTATGAGCAATTAATACCAATTTTTGTATAGGAGTTGTGAAATATTGCCTCAACTAACTAGAGATTTATGGAAAGAAAAAATAATCTCAAAGCTAAAATCAGATAAAGGGAAAGAATTAGAGGATGCTTCCAATAAAGATATATATGATATTATTTCCTCCATGGTAAATGAGGAAATAATGCCGCAATGGGTAGCTACGCAAAAAAAGTATAAAGAAGAGAACTGTAAGCAAGTATATTATGTATCAATGGAGTTCCTGATTGGAAGCTTACTTGAGAGCAATTTATTGAATTGTGGAATGTTACAAATTTCTAATGAAGTGCTAGAAAGCATTGGTAAAAACCCGCAAGAAGTCTATTCTCAAGAACATGATGCTGGACTTGGTAATGGGGGATTAGGGCGACTAGCTGCTTGTTTTATGGATTCGTTAGCATCATTAAGTTATCCTGGTCATGGGTTTGGTATTCGATATAGATATGGATTATTTGAACAACGGATTATACACGGAAATCAAATAGAGTTACCTGATTATTGGTTAAAGGATAATTACGCTTGGGAAACAAGAAAAGAGGAAGAGGCTATTTGTATTCATTTTCGAGGCGATGTTCATATGTTTCGAAAGAATGATGGCAACCTTGAATTTAAATATGAAAACACGGATAAAGTGTTAGCAGTTCCTTATGACGTACCTATCGTAGGTTTTCAAAACCAAGTGGTAAATACATTGCGCTTGTGGAGTGCTGAGCCATATTACGAGGATAAAGATAATGTATATAGAGAGGGGTCAAAATACTATCATGACCTTGATCATAAACATTCCATTGAACAAATTTCAGGTTTCTTATACCCGGATGATTCAAATCATGAAGGGAAAGAATTACGGCTAAAACAACAATATTTCTTGGTTTCCTCCAGTATCCAGAATATAATTCATCATTTTAAAAAGAATTATAAGCTACCATTAAAAAGATTACCTGAAAAGGTCGTCATACAGATAAATGACACACATCCAAGTTTAATTATTCCTGAATTAATGAGGATTTTGATGGATGAAGAAAATTTTAGTTGGAATAATGCATGGGAAATTACAACTAATGTGATAGCCTATACGAATCATACAATTATGAGTGAAGCACTTGAAACTTGGCCAACTTCGATGATGCAGGAACTTTTACCCCGTATATATATGATTATCAATGAAATTAATGAACGATTTTGTAAAGGTATCTGGTTTGACCATGAGGAATTAAGAAATCGAATACCTAATATGGCAATTATTGCGGATAACCATGTTCATATGGCACGTCTTGCAATTGTAGGTAGCTTCAGTATTAATGGGGTAGCACGCATTCATACGGAGATACTAAAGAAACAGGAGATGAAGCTGTTTTATCAACTTTATCCTGAGCGCTTTAATAATAAAACAAATGGAATTAATCACCGACGCTGGTTACTTCAAGTGAATCCTAAGTTAGCTGGACTCATTACGGATGTTATTGGACCACAATGGATACAAAGACCAAAGCAACTAATAAGTTTAATAAAGTATTCAAAAGATAGCTCACTTCTGGAGCGATTTGATACTGTAAAATCAGAAAATAAACAGAGGTTAGCAAATTATATATATGAACAAACAGGCGTATTAGTCGACCATCATTCCATATTTGATGTACAAATAAAACGTCTCCATGAATATAAACGACAATTACTAAATATCTTTCACGTCATATATTTATATAATGAGTTAAAGGAAAACCCGAATTTAAATATGGTTCCACGAACTTTCATCTTTGCAGCGAAAGCAGCACCAAGCTATCATTTAGCAAAGGAAATTATAAAACTTATTAACAAAGTAGCATCGATTGTGAATTATGATACAACTATTCAAAATAAGTTAAAGGTAATATTCCTAGAAAACTATAACGTTAGCTTAGCAGAAAAAATTATACCTGCTGCAGATATAAGTGAACAAATATCAACTGCAAGTAAGGAAGCATCTGGAACTGGTAATATGAAGATGATGATGAATGGTGCTTTAACTGTTGGAACATTAGATGGCGCAAATATTGAAATTAGAGACTTAGTCGGGGAAAGGAATATGTTTATATTTGGTTTAACTGCAGACGAGGTCTTGAATTATTATCAAAATGGTGGCTATCGCGCAATAGATATCTATAATACAGATGATCGTGTGAAAAGAATATTGGATCAGTTAAATCAAGGTGAATTTGGATCTCATGAAATTGAATTTAAAGATATTTATTACAATATACTTTATCATAATGATCCATATTTTGTGTTAAAGGATTTTGAGCCTTATATTGAAACACATGAGTTAGTGGAGCAGGCGTATAGAGATAAATTAACTTGGCTCAATATGAGTGTTACAAACATTGCTTATTCTGGTAAATTTTCTAGTGATCGAACGATTCAAGAGTATGTTGCTGAGATTTGGAAATTAAAAAAATTATGAAAAAAGGAGCTACGTATTACGTAGCTCCTTTAATAATATAAATACCTTTGGTCTAGTTAGATTACTACAGTAATAACCTAATCCAATGACTCTCCAGAGTAACTTCCTTCAATAAAATTATTAATCTTTTGTCTCGCAGGTAGGATTTTAGACTACTGTCTAGCCTCTGAACCTGGCATTTCCACATTATTAATTACGATGTAATTTTGACTTTTTTCTCGGTTGTTGTCCATTTCCCACGTCTGGGGCTGCTGATTAGGTCATTGTATTCTAACACATTCAAATCTCTTTGAATGGTGCGAGGAGTGCTCCCGAATTCATCTGCAAGCTCCCGTGTTGTGACGGGGCCATTTTCTTTAATAAAGAAGTAGATGTCTTTTATTCGAGTGAGCATTCTATTTGTCGAAGGTTTCAAAAAACCACTCCCTCATCTTTAATCCCTTGGCAGATGGTACGGACGGCTTTTGGCCTAGACTTTACATTGGCCTTTTTCAGTCAATTTTTTCTTTTGGACAACTCCTTCTCATATAATTGAAATATCAGACAGTTCTATTCTATCTTATTTATTGAAAAATTAAAAGGGTAATTGGTTATGTTGTTCAATATGTTAAAGAGATCCTAGGCATAGAGCCTAAGATCCCAAAACAATCTATTTTAAATGAATTTCTAAAGAATGTTTTCTGTTACTGTTTTTTGATACCTTTAAACCAGAACCTCCGGAATATTGACTTATCTCGAAGATCAGCTTTCCTTTTGTAGTGGAAGTGTCGATAGTATATATTTTTTCAGCACCTGGTCTTAATTGATTCTCTTCTTTACTATTGGGTGTAACTGCTAATAATTTGTTAGGTGTTTCTTTTTTATAAACTTTAATATCGAATTGTCTTGATTCTGTTTTATTTGAATTTATCACTTTTACGGAAAGCGAATTATCTTTTTCAGCAGCATTTACTGTACAACGAGATATATTAGTTTTTGACATACTGTCTCCTCCAATCTCATAGTATGATAGGCTGTGGCGAAGAATCAAAGATTAACTTATTAATAGTATTATTGTTTATTATTTTTTAATTCATTAATTGCATTGAGAACTGCTTGACGGCTTGCATTATCGTCTTCCATAAACCTATTCAGCATATTATTTAGGCTAGATAAGATTGGATCTATACTACCTGTATTTCCGTTAAGAGCCTGCAACATTGCAATTGTAGATAATGTTACTGCAAGAACTGTTCCAGTATTATCACTTACATTGATAATGGTGTTATTACCGTTCGTAAATGTGTTGCCACCTGCATTAGCTTCAGAAGTAGTATCAGAATCGTTATTTGCTGTAGCATCTGAAGTTGATCTATTATCTGATTCGTTGCTGGATGAAGCATCTGAATTGGAAGTAGTGTCTGAATCATTGTTAGATGTAGCATCTGAATTAGATCTAGTATCTGAATCATTGTTGGATGTAGCATCTGAATTGGAAGTTGCATCTGAATCTGCATCTGCATCGGCGTCGGCGTCGGAATCAGCACATGCATTAGAGTCGGATTCTGAATTAGCATCAGAATCAGAATCAGCATCAGAATGCGCTTCAGAGTCGGAATCCGCATCCGCATCAGAATGCGCTTCAGAGTCGGAATCCGCATCCGCATCAGAATGCGCTTCAGAATCAGAGTCCGCATCAGCTTCAGAATCTGCATCAGAGTCAGAATCGGCATCCGCATCAGAGTCAGAATCGGCATCCGCATCAGAGTCAGAATCGGCATCCGCATCAGCATCAGCATCGGAATCGGAATCAGAGTCGGCGTCCGCATCAGCATCAGCATCGGAATCGGAATCAGAGTCGGCATCCGCATCAAGGTCAGAGTCCACATCCGCGTCAGCATCGGCATCGGAGTCAGAATCAGCGTCGGCATCAGCATCTGCATCGGCATCGGAGTCAGAATCAGCGTCGGCATCAGCATCTGCATCGGCATCGGAGTCAGAATCAGCGTCGGCATCCGCGTCGGCATCCGCATCAGCATCGGCATCAAGATCAGAGTCTACATCCGCGTCGGCATCCGCATCGGCATCGGAGTCAGAATCAGAGTCGGCATCCGCATCCGCATCCGCATCGGAATCAGAATCAGAGTCAGCATCGGCATCGGCATCGGCATCGGCGTCCGCATCGGCATCGGCGTCGGCATCCGCATCGGCGTCCGCATCGGCATCCGCATCCGCATCAGCATCAGCACATGCATCCGCATCGGCGTCGGCATCCGCGTCAGCATCCGCATCGGCATCGGCATCGGCGTCGGCATCGGCATCGGCATCAGCATCCGCATCGGCATCTGCGTCAGCATCCGCATCGGCATCGGCGTCAGCATCTGCGTCAGCATCTGCGTCAGCATCGGCATCCGCATCGGCATCTGCGTCGGCATCTGCGTCAGCATCCGCATCGGCATCTGCGTCGGCATCTGCGTCGGCATCCGCATCGGCATCTGCGTCAGCATCCGCATCGGCATCTGCGTCAGCATCCGCATCCGCATCAGCACATGCATCCGCATCAGCATCTGCGTCGGCATCGGCATCGGCATCGGCATCTGCATCTGCGTCGGCATCGGCATCTGCGTCAGCATCAGCATCAGCATCCGCGTCAGCATCTGCATATGCTTTAGCGTATGCAGTAACATCGATATCACTATCTAAATCCGCGTCCGCATCTGCATCAGATTCCGCATCCGCGTTTGAATATGCACCTACATTTTCTTCAATGTCATCTTCATATCCTTCATACCAATTTTCTTCAAAGTCTCTAGTAGTTCTTCTTTTTCTTTTTCTTCGATTATTCATTTCATTTTCACTCAAAGTATTTCCCTCCTTTTACAAGTTAGTATATTAAGGACGGGAAAGCTTGTTTAGGCAGTCATCCTTAGTTTACTGAGGGTTATCGCCCTTTTGTGTATAATCACTATAAAATAATCAATTAGCGGAACTTTCTAGAGAGAAATACGTAAAGAGATATAAGTTATTCCTAGGAGTGGTTATATTTGAGTTTACTTGATGTGAAAATTAAGAAAGCAGGTTACAAGCAAAACATGGAGATCATTAGAGACATCGAATTCTCTATAAGACGTTCTGAACTAGTTGGAATGATTGGAGCAAACGGTGCTGGTAAAAGTACCACGATAAAATCAATCTTGGAACAATTAGCTTTTGTGGAAGGAGAGATACATAGAGAAGAAAATAGTACATATTCCTATATTCCAGAACGTCCCGTTTTTTATGATGAATTAACACTGTGGGAACATTTTGAGTTTGTTGCTGCAGTGGAAAATTTACATGATTCAAGTCTAATCTATGCTAAGGAGCTTCTAAAAAAGTTTCATTTATTACAACATATACACGAATTCCCTAATACTTTTTCAAAGGGTATGCAACAAAAAGGAATGACAGTTCTTGCGTTATTTACAAAACCTGATTTGTTAATAATAGATGAACCCTTTATGGGACTTGATCCAGCATCAACGATACTATTGTTAAATATGATTGAGGAAGAACGAAATAAAGGTACAGGTATATTAATGTGTACACATATATTAGATACGGCGCAACGCATATGTGACTCTTTCGTCATAATTGAACAAGGAACTATGAAGGCTGCTGGAACATTAGAAACCGTTCTAGAGAAATGTAATGCAACAGATGGAACACTTTATTCATGTTTGTCACTCGAAGGTGATACAGAATGAATGGTATCCAATTATTATGTATAAGAGTGAAACAAAATTGGACTTACCAATATAAAATAATGAAGTCGGTAGTTGATTGGACAGTTTTCGTTTACTTTGTCATCCCCCTTACCGTTATCACGATAGCAATCTACAAATCCTGGTGGGAAGAGTTACCTAATTGGATACATAATATCTCTTTCTATTGGATATTCATTGTTTTCTTTTTATTTTTTTGGGGTAACCATTTTCGGACATATGTTAAGGAAGCAGATAGCATTTTTTTGCGAAAAAACGAAGTATTGTTGTTACACATGAGACGTTGGGGGATTATTTACTCCTATATCTATGAAATTGTACTCCTTCTATTTTCATTTGTTTTTATCGCGCCTTTTTGGTTTCAACATTATGGCTATAATCTGCATCAATTACTCCTTTTTGGAGGCTTATGTTTATCTATTAAATGGGTAATTATGGGGATAAAGGGAAAGTTAAATGTAGAGGTAACAGGATGGCGTACATTAATTAGCGGTATACCTCTATTGCTTGGTACTATTCTCGTTTGGAGTTTTTGTTATCAAGCCTTTATTAATAATCAAATAGCGATAATTTTGGGGATAACTATTACATTAACTATTGTTTCCATTATCCTTATTTGGCCAAGGTATAAAGATAACCATCGCCTTGAACAAGATTTAGCGATAGATCGATTTGAAAAGACAAAGATAATCGATATGATTTTCTCATTATCTATGGATATAGAGAAAATGCCCAAGCGATACTCATCAAGAAAAAGTCCAGTTACATTTTCCAAATCAGGTAGGATATTTAACCGAAGAACACCTAAAAATGGATTTCTTGAATTGTTTATGAAAGTAAATGCACGGAATATACAATATATAACAGGTTATTTTCAAATAATTGGAATAACAAGTGCTGCAACTATTATTCTTCCACCTATGTGGCTAAAAATAACAATTATTATAGCTGGGTCTTTATTTTTACTTAGTTGGATAAATTCGTTATGGGATAAAATATTAGGAAATCATCCTTTTACAAAAAAATACAAAAATGAGGAAGGTTATTTTGCAGGTAGAAAACAGTTAACAATTGTGCTTGTAATTCCTTTTGTTATATTTATCAGTTTATCAATGATTTTTAATATATGGATACGTAGTAAGTTACCTTTTATTTAATTTCTATTAATGGAAGATAAAATGTACAATATAATTAATGTTTTTTGGAAAAGGAGTCAAAGGAATGAACAATATAAACTGGCAGGAAGAAGTAAATAAACGGAAAGAGGACCTTATTGCGGATTTACAAGGGCTTTTAAAAATTCCTAGTGTTTTAAACGAGCAAGATGCAACACCAGATGCACCGTTAGGTCAAAATGTCAAAAAGGCATTAGACTATATGTTGCAATTAGGGGAAAAAGATGGATTTATTCCTAAGAATACAGGCAATCTCGCTGGTCACTTAGAAATAGGGACAGGTAACGATTTGATTGGTATTTTATGTCATGTGGATGTTGTTCCTGAAGGGGATGGATGGTCTGTTGATCCATATGGTGGTGAAGTAAAAGAAGGAAGAATTTATGCGCGCGGATCGATTGACGATAAAGGACCAACAATGGCAGCATATTATGCGATGAAAATTGTCAAGGAGTTAGGGGTTCCATTTCAGAAAAGAGTACGAATGATCATAGGAACTGATGAAGAAAGTGATTGGCGTTGTGTGGAGCATTACTTCCAACATGAAGAGATGCCAGAGATGGGATTTGCTCCAGATGCTGATTTTCCGATTATTCATGCTGAAAAAGGAATTGCTGATTATGATTTAGTACAAAAAAATCAACTAACTCCATCTAAAGGAGCAATTACTTTATTATCATTTGAGTCTGGAAGACGTTACAATATGGTACCTGATTATGCAAGAGCAATTATCGATGTGGATAAAAATCATACACAGATAATGCAAACATTCAATGAGTTTTTAAAAGTACAGCAATTAAAAGGGAACTATTATCTAGAAAGTGGTTTTACAGTTCTTGAACTTGAAGGAGTATCGGCACATGGAATGGAACCAGATAACGGAAAAAATGCCGGATTAATCCTTGCCAGTTTCTTATCCACAATGGATTTAGATCCAAAAGCAAACACATATATACAATCAGCTGTTAAGTTCTTTTTTGGTGATTCTCGTGGAAGAGCATTAGGAGTGCAGTACGCGGATGATATAACGGGAGATTTAACCATTAATGTAGGGAAAATGTCATATAATGAACATGACGGTGGACGTTTCGGACTTAATATGCGTTATCCTGTAACTTTTGATATCGATAAAAATATGACAAAACTGAGGGAAAAGGTGAATCAGGCTGGATTTACAATTGAGAATTTTTCTGATTCCAAGCCACATCATGTTCCAGAAAATAATCCACTCATAAAAGTTTTACAAAAAGTATATGAAGAACAAACTCAAGAACAGGCTAAATTATTAGCTATAGGTGGAGGAACATATGCAAGAGCGTTGGAATCAGGCGTTGCATTTGGTGCACTATTTCCAGGACGCCCGGATGTAGCTCATCAAAAAGACGAATACATAGAATTGGATGATTTGTTCAAAGCCACTGCAATATACGCACAAGCAATATATGAACTTGCATGTAAGTAAAGTTTAATGTATTAATTCCTATTTAATAAACTGGTTTCCTAGCTGGAAGCCAGCTTTTTTTAGTATCTTAATTTTGTTAAACTTAACATTATATATGTATCGAGAAAGGAAAATACATCTATGACAAAAAGCCATTATTTTTATGCATTGTCATTATCAAATGAGGTAAAAAAATCATTATTAATGTTCTCGAATGAGATGAAAGAAAGGTTTCCTTTTAAAAAATGGGTACATCATGAGGATTACCATATCACATTAGCATTTTTAGGTCATATCAACAGTGAACAATTAACAAGCTTAAATCAAGACTTAGATTGGAAATTAAAGAATACATCAGAAATTAACCTCACTATTGAGCATACAGGAGTTTTTGGTAAAAGTGATGCACCAAGGATTCTGTGGGCAGGTATGGAGCAATCAGAACCGTTAATACAGTTACAAAAAATCATATATGAACATTGTGTTGAAAATGGATTGAAACTGGATAAACGTCCATATAATCCTCATATAACTCTTGCTAGAAAATGGGACAGTGACGATCCATTTAATCTTCAAGAGTTTAGGAGCTATAGTGAGCAGAAATTTCCTGTATTAAGTGATACTATTCAAGCTGTAACATTATTTCAAACCCATCTTGATAGGACACCTAAATACGAAATACGGAAGAGGTTCAAGTTGCAAATATGAAGGATGAGGAAGGATATTAAAGTGGCTCAGTTAATTAAATTACAAGATTATATATCACGATATGAAATGGATATATCCCGATATCCAGCACAATTTGTTAGGCTAAAGAAGCAACATTGGGAAAGCTTAGTGAAGGAATGGGAATCTCCAACAGTGTATCATCAAGCGGATGATACAAATGAAGAAAAACAAAAAGGAGGAATTCTATTTCGATTATTCCGTAAAAAGGAGAAAGATGAAGAGGTCGTTGTTGTGGAAGAGAACGATGAAACGATACAGTTAAATTCCCTTCACGAAATAGCTACAAAAGCAGAATTAAAACAAAAATTCCTTGATAACTTATTAAAATTTCAACTGAATTGGGCAAGTTCAACAATTGCCGAAAAATCATTTATCGACTCACAATACTACGAGGATAAAAAAATTCGCTACTTTTTACAACGTTTTCCTGATTCGTTTTTTGTATTGTATGAGCCAGTATTTTTACTTAAAAAGGCACCAGTGGAATTAGAAGTGCTACTTATTACACCGACAGAAATTTGGTGTCTTGCTTTCGTAGAGGAAGAGGAGAACGATTCTTTTATAGGATCAAAAGAACATTTTTGGCTCGTAAAATCCAACAATAGAGAAGAATTTAAAGTATTAAATCCAGTAATGTCAGCTAAGCGCATGGAGAAAATTGTTACACAACTATTTAAAATTGGAACAGTAGATCTCCCTATACGAAAAGCAATTGTTTCTAGAAATGGTTACATTGATTATCCAGATGCACCTGATGATCTTGAAATATTAGATAAACGGTCGTATGATCAATGGTTTCAGAGAATGAGAAGTTCTACAACACCGATAAAGATGATGCAATTACGAGCAGCAAAAACATTGTTAGACCAATGTCATACAATTTCCTTTACAAGACCAGATTGGAATCAAGAGAGTAATGTCGAATATTAATCGCAAATTATTTTTTATTATCAACCCGCTAGCCAAAAATGGACTTAGCTATAGAGTATGGAAGCAAATTAAAGGAAATTTAGCTAATTTACAATACAAAGCATATTTTACAGAAGCACGTGGAGATGCAACTAATATAGTGAAAAGAATTGCATCCACTGAGAAAAAAGAATTATTATTCATCGCTGTGGGTGGAGATGGAACGATACATGAAGTAATTAATGGCGCGATTTCATACCCACATGCAGTTGTTGGATATATACCGGCAGGATCTGGTAATGACTTTGCAAGAGGTTATCAAATCCCACTTAATCCGAAAAAAGCGACAGAAGTTATTTTGACGCTTCTCAATGAATCAGCTGAGAGTTTTGATGCGGGTTATTATGCGGGAAAACAGTCTGGTTATTTTATCAATAGTATTGGTGCAGGCTTTGATGCAGAGATCTCTAGAAAAGCGAATGGGTCAAAAATGAAGAAATGGTTAAATATTTTTTCATTAGGTAGTCTAATATATGTTTTTTACTTAATAATGGAGTTATTTCGTTATCAACCAACGACATTAAACCTCATAATAGATGGTAAGAAGGAAGTATTTTATCGAACCTGGTTCGTAACTGTCTCTAATCAACCTTTTTATGGTGGTGGAATGAAGATAGCACCTAAAGCTGATCCACAAGATGGAGAATTTAATATAGTGGTAGTTCACAATCTTTCTAGAATTAAACTTCTCTTTGTTTTTATTTCCGTTTTTTGGGGTACTCATATAAATTATAAAGAAGTAGATTTATATAAAGGAAAGAACATATCCATTAATTATTCATCCCCATTGCCAGCACATGCAGATGGTGAGAACATTGGCGAAACACCATTGTTCATAAAACTTTCCAAGCATAGATGGAGAGTGTTAACAAATAATAAAACTTAATGAAAAATGAACTTTTGTAAAAACAGCTTGACGAAAAAAGTCGATTAAGGATAAAATCTAATAATGGATAGCTATAGTATAATAATTTTTTGCAGTATTTGTTCCTTAATTTGTTTATTTTGGGGCTTATCTGTATCTTTTGAACTGATGATTCGGGGTAATATTCTCGTTGACATAAATGAAGGTGAATTTAGGTGGAACATTTATTAGGGCAGGATTGGGAGATAACCCCTGCTGGCGGTGCAACAGGTGAAGCTTTCTTTGCAAAAAAAGATAATGAAATGTTATTTTTGAAACGTAATTCTTCTCCATTCCTAGCTGTTTTATCAGCTGAAGGTATTGTACCTAAACTAATTTGGACGAAGAGAATGGAAAATGGTGATGTAATTACCGCACAGCAATGTTTAATTGGTAGAGAGTTTAAACCTAGGGAAATGGCTCAAGAAAGAGCAGCTAAGCTACTTAGAAAAATTCATGAATCACGCCCGCTTTTGACTATGTTGATGAGATTAGGCAAAACTCCTTATGAACCAATTGAAATGGTAAAAGATATAGAATCCAAATTGGATGCTGATTTGTTACAATTGAATATTGTTAAAAAAGTGATTACATTTCTAAAAAAAGAAATTCCAAATATTAAATGTGACGAGTGGGCTGTTTGTCATGGTGATGTCAATCATAATAATTGGTTACTCTCTGACGATAATGAACTATATTTAATTGATTGGGACGGCGCAATGATAGCTGATCCTGCTCTTGACTTAGGTTTATTACTTCATTGGTATATTCCCAAAGAGGATTGGGATGTTTGGTTAAAACAATATGGTTTAAACTTAACAAAACATTTGGAACTACGAATGAAGTGGTATACATTGGCACAAACATTGCAATCCATACAATGGCTAAAAAGTAAAGACCGTATGGATGAAGTGGAATTTTGGATGGATTTTATTAGCGGAATGGAATTTAATTAAAACTTGGGAGAGTGCTTGTGCACCCTCCAATATTTATGAAAAACTATTAATTTGTCCTACCCACTGGGATAGTTCGTCCTGGTGGGTATTTATATGATTTTCTAAATCAGGGGAGTTTTTTCCGGATTGACAATAGTTATAAATATCTTCAAGAACAGGTTGCATTTCGCTAGGAACAGCACTATTCGTGAGGAGTGACTTAACCAACCTCCCTAGTTGTTCACATTCGGAAACAGAACCACAACAATCCTCAAGATGATTCACTAATATATCTTGTAATAAATTAACTTGATCTTGATGGTTTAATGACATAGTAAACTCCCTTTCATACGTTGATACAATCGAAGGTAGTTTACTCAGGAACTATCATCTTTATACGTTATTTAAATGTAAAATCTGGTAATGAGGTGTAATGAAATGCGTTTAAGACATAAACCATGGGCGAAGGAAAAAATTCAAAATTATCCTCAATATATAGTACCAAATCCTGAAAATTATAGAGGTAAATGGAATTTATTATTTGATAATAAAAATCCAATCCATATAGAAGTGGGTACAGGTAAAGGACAGTTTGTCACAGAGATGGCTCGTATGAACCCGGAAATAAATTATATTGGAATTGAACTGCAAGAAAGTGTCATTGTAACTGCCCTAGATCGATTAATCGAAGCAGAACTACCTAATGTAAAGCTTTTACACACGAATGGGGAAGACCTACGAGAATTTTTCGAAAAAGGTGATGTATCCCGTGTGTATTTGAACTTCTCTGATCCATGGCCTAAAAACCGTCATGAAAAACGTCGGTTAACATATGAATCATTTTTGAGAATTTATGAAGAAGTGTTAATTGACGAAGGGGAGATTCATTTTAAGACAGATAATCGCGGGCTATTTGAATATTCATTAATGAGTTTTTCAAAATACGGATTATTATTGAAATTTGTCAGTCTTGATTTACACAATAGTGATTTTGAAGGCAATATTATGACAGAATATGAAGAAAAGTTCTCAAGTATGGGGCACCCAATTTATCGCTGCGAAGTACAATATAAAAATAGATCTAACCACTGATTAATTTCAGTGGTTTTTTTGTTAAAATGAAGACAAAAAGAATCGAGGCGACGATATGGAGACATTAAAAATTGGAGAAATTACCTTGACTTGGCTTAATGGTGGTGTTACACATATGGACGGTGGTGCCATGTTTGGAGTTGTCCCAAAGCCGCTTTGGTCTCGTAAATATCCTGTAAATGAGAAAAATCAAATTGAACTACGCACAGATCCCATATACTTAAACGTGAATGGGAAACATGTATTAATTGAATCTGGAATAGGGAACGGTAAATTAACCGATAAACAAAAGCGGAATTTTGGTGTGACGGAAGAGTCTTCCATCAATACATCGTTAGCACGTCTCGGTCTTAAGCCTATAGATATTGATATCATTTGTATGACTCACCTCCATTTTGATCATGCATGTGGTTTAACTACACCTTCGAATAATGGTTATCAATCTGTTTTTCCTAATGCAATTATTTACACATCTGAAGTGGAATGGAATGAAATGCGTAATCCAAATATACGATCACGTAATACATATTGGGAAGAAAACTGGAAATGTATTGAGGAACAAATGGTAACGTTTAAAAATGAGTTAATCATTGAGGATACAATAAAAATGGTTCACACTGGTGGTCATAGTGCGGGGCATTCCTTGATTGTAATTGAAAGCGCTGGGGAAAGAGTAGTTCATATGGGGGATTTAATGCCAACACATGCACATCAAAATGTACTTTGGGTACTAGCATATGACGATTATCCAATGGACTCAATTCGTAACAAGCAGAAATGGGTAACGGAGACAATGCAAGCTCAGGATTGGTTCATTTTTTATCATGACGCTCACTATAGAGCCATAAAATGGGATGAAGAAGGAAGTATTATTGCTTCAGTAATGAGGGAAAGAATAGAGTAATTCCATTTAGATAAGAAGAAATGAAAGGCTATTGGAAATAATAACGCAACGGAAATACACTTAGTTTCCGTTGCGGATTAAACAAGCTTTATAGTTAAATTTATTGCTTTCACTCTCATATGGGATAAATATCAATGACGCTTCCTGTATATGCATCTGCAATAAATTCAAATTGTTGGCGTTCTCCATTTACTGTGCGCATGATTCCACCACGATAAACCTTTGTATGTAATGCATACTTGGAATAATTTTCAGGTTTCATTTGTAGCCAAGAACCATCAATACTACCTTCTTTCTTAAATGCACGCTTTACACTTGCCAACACCTTTTCACCTGGAATCGGCATTTGGTCTTGAATACTTTTACTTACAAGATAGCCACCAATAATACCTGTAGCTGTCCCAATAACAAATGTTTTCCAATTCAAGCAATACACCTCCGCAAATTTACATAATATCAGTATACAATAATTGTATACCAACTACGATAGTTTAATTATTACGAGTTACGAAGTAATATTAATGGCGTCTAAGTAGGGAATTCTGTAAAATATGAGTTAGTGTCATAAGATTTCGATATAATTCAGGAGGACAGATGATGAATAATGAAACAATGGAATTGTTTAAAACCCTTACCGAACTTCCTGGAACACCGGGAAATGAACATGCAGTAAGAAGATTTATGCGTGAACAATTAGCGAAATATGCGGATGAAATCGTGCAGGATCGCCTCGGTGGGATTTTTGGTATAAAACGTGGTAATGAAGATGGACCAACTGTTATGGTTGCAGGTCATATGGATGAAGTTGGCTTTATGGTGACAGATATTACAGAAAACGGAATGATTCGTTTTCAAACCTTAGGTGGCTGGTGGAGTCAAGTACTGCTAGCACAAAGAGTAGAAATTATTACAGATAACGGGAAAGTACCTGGTGTTATTGGGTCCATACCACCGCATTTATTAAGTGATAATCAACGGAAAAAACCAATGGATGTTAAAAATATGTTAATTGATATTGGTGCTGATGATCTTAGTGATGCAAAAAAAATAGGGATTAAACCTGGGCAACAGATTGTACCTGTATGTCCTTTTACACCAATGGCAAATCCAAAGAAAATTATGGCAAAAGCTTGGGATAATCGATATGGGTGTGGATTATCCATTGAGTTATTAAAAGAACTACAAGGAAGCGATATACCAAATATCCTTTACTCTGGAGCCACAGTTCAAGAGGAAGTTGGTCTTAGAGGAGCAGCTACTGCGGCAAATATGATAAAACCAGATATTTTCTTTGCGTTGGATGCAAGTCCTGCAAATGATATGTCAGGAGATAAAAACGAATTTGGTCAACTTGGGAAAGGGGCACTCCTCCGAATATTTGATCGCTCGATGGTGACACATAAAGGAATGCGTGAATTTATCCTTGATACGGCAGAATCCAATCGTATTCCATATCAATACTTTGTGTCTCAAGGTGGTACAGACGCAGGGCGAGTACATGTATCGAATGAAGGAGTTCCAAGTGGAGTAATTGGAATTTGTTCACGTTACATACATACACATGCTTCTATTGTTCATGTGGATGATTACGCAGCAGCAAAAGAATTAATTGTGAAATTAGTAAAAGCTTGTGACAAAACAACTATAAATGAGATTATTCAAAAATAGTAGTGGAATGCTATAGAGGCGATGGATAATCTATCGTCTCTATTTCTATTGTTGGAATGGAAAGGAGCAGCTCCTAGTGAATATTGCAATTGGGTCCAAAAACAAAGCGAAAATTAATGCTGCTAAACTTGCACTAGATAGTGCTGAACTCATTCATACATTGTTTCCAATTGATGCACCATCAAGTGTGAGTGATATGCCTTTTTCGGATGAGGAAACGATGAGAGGGGCTGTAAATCGAGCAGAATATTGTCTACTGCAAGCCGATGTAGAAATGGCATTTGGTTTAGAAGGTGGAGTGACGGAAACCTCCTATGGACTCTATTTAATTAATTATGGCGCGCTAGCTGAAAAAGGAAAGGAAACTATTTTATCTGGTGGTGCAAGAATTAAATTACCTGAAATTATTGCTTCCAAGCTCAGAAATGGACAAGTCTTAGGAAATGTAATGGAAGAGTATTGCAAACGTGAAAATATTCGATCAAACGAAGGGGCTATTGGTATTTTCACAAATGGACTAATTGACAGGACGGAGATGTTTACTCATATATGTAAACTGTTAATTGGTCAGAGACAGTATTCAAAAGATAACTAATCAATTATTTGTGATTTGTAATTCTTCCATTATTATGATTAGTATAGAAAAAATAAGATAAGGGTTGTAAAATTATTTTTTTCAGTAGTATGATAGTACTATATGTCCTGTAGTAAAGGAGGAATGAATGTGAAAAAAGTCACCCTAAGCTTGATTCTCCTCATGATTGTTCCAATTCTTGTAGCTTGTGGTACAACGATAGAAGAACAAAAAGAAAAAGCTATAGAAAATGTGGAACAAGCTTTTAAAGCAAAGCCTAAAGAAGCAAATAAAGAAGTTCAATCGATTTCTTTTCATCTCCCTTCCGATAGTAAAATAGAAAAGGAAACAGCAAATAATATCTTTCTAGAACATGGGGAAGAGCCGATTATCCTTTTTTATAATCAATTTGAAAAAGCAACAAGTAAAGCATTATATAATGGACTAATTGCTGCTCCTGACAAAGTTATTGGTGAGAAATCTTTTGAAGACGATAATCGATATGGATTTATTATTATAAATAATTCTAATGAGGAAGATGAATATATTGTTACAGTTGGGATTGGTGGGGTGAAAGCCTCTACTAAATCTGCTTTAAAGAATGTAGCAGAAGATGCCAAATTATTAATGGAGATTGTAGCCTCTACTTCTTTTATCGAAAATGAAGAAGAATCTACAGATAATTAAAAATTGTTGTTGTACTTATTTCTCCTTTTGCTATGATAAGTATGATAAAAAGTAGAAGCTTTAAATACAGGAGGAATCATAATGGAAAAGTTACAGTCTGTCGAGCAGTTTCAAGAATTAAAGAAAGAAGAAAGAACAATTTTTATGTTTTCTGCTGATTGGTGTGGAGATTGCAGATTCATTGAGCCATTCTTACCAAGAATAGAAGCAGACTATCCGGAATATAATTTTATCCTTGTAGATCGTGATGAGTTCATCGATTTATGCAGCGAATTAGATATTTTTGGGATACCGAGTTTCATCGCTTACCACAATGGGGAAGAAGCAGGTCGTTTTGTAAGTAAAGATCGTAAAACGCAAGAAGAAATTGAAGAATTTATTAATGGCTTAGCAAATTAATACGTTTCGAAACCTCTGCCGAGTTGGTGGAGGTTTTATTTTTTTGTGGATTAATGATGAATCGTGTAAAATGGAATGTATGTAATTGTGCCCAAGGAGGGGTGAATAAAATGAATGAAAGTAAATTACGAAGAGAACTAGAGAAACGTCTAGCAAAACCAGGACGTACTTTTACATATGACCGCGACAAAGAAAGTTTGCGGATTGAAAATGAAGAAACAGGGAAAGGGACTGTCGTTGCGCTTTCCGGAATTGTAGCAAAATGGCATGAACAAAAAGAAAAAGCTATAGACGAAGTAGTGTATTATGTTGAAAATGCACTTAATGTTATGGGGAAGGAACATGCTATTTCAGGAAGCGAGAAAAAAATATATCCTGTTATTAGATCCACTTCATTTCCAACGAGTTCAGAGGATGATGTAAAGTTTATGACCGATGAACATACGGCAGAAACAAGAATATACTATGCTCTTGATCTTGGTAATACATATCGTCTAATAGATGATAACTTAATTGAAAAAGAAGGATTAGATCCAACAAATATACGAGAAATTGCACGTTTTAATGTGAGATCTTTATCTACAAAAATGAAAAAAGATACAGTTGCCGGAAATGATTTTTACTTTTTAAATACAAATGATGGATATGATGCTAGCCGAATTCTAAATGAAAAGTTTCTGGAAGAAAAAGCCGAAACAATAAAAGGGGAAATGGCTGTTGCTGTTCCACATCAAGATGTTCTAATAATAGCTGACATTCGTAATGGTACAGGTTATGATGTTTTAGCGCAAATGACAATGAGCTTTTTTACTTCAGGACATGTGCCAATTACGGCTCTATCTTTCATTTATGAAAATGGAAAGCTTGAACCTATTTTTATACTGGGGAAAAATCGCACAAGAGAAACAGGAAAGGAAGATAAATAATGAACGTATTCTATAATCGAAATGGTATCGGGGATGTAATTTTAATTACTATAAATGAAGTTGAAAATAAAACTTTTGAACGAAAAGGCGATGTAGCTCGTATTTTTGATGCAAAAACAAATAAAACAGGTGGATTCAATATCTTTCATGCATCAAATTATGTGCAACTAGATGCAAATGGGGTAGTAGAATTAAACGATGATATTGTGTCTAAACTGAATAAAGCTCTTGAACAAAATGGCATTGATGAAAAATTAGAAGCTGATTTTTCACCTAAATTTGTAGTCGGCTATGTGAAGGAAAAAGAGAAGCACCCGAATGCAGATAAATTAAGTGTGTGTACTGTCGATGTAGGAACAGAAGAGTTACAAATTGTATGTGGTGCTCCTAATGTCGAAGCAGGACAAAAAGTAGTAGTAGCGAAAGTAGGAGCAGTAATGCCAAGCGGATTAGTGATAAAGGATGCCGAACTACGTGGTGTCCCATCTAGCGGTATGATTTGCGCAGCGAGAGAACTAGAACTACCAAATGCCCCACAAGAGAAAGGTATTTTAGTTTTAGAAGACGAACAATATAAAGTCGGACAAGAATTCAAATTTTAACAACGTAAACTGACTGATAAGTTCATAAACTGAAACCAGTATAGAAAACTTCTACGTTTTCTCTACTGGTTTTTTATTATTAAATAAGTTCTGTTAAACTCTGTTGTTGATTTTCGCTCCTGTACAATCGCTTTCCGCGGGCACGGCCTCAGCTAACTTGGCAAAGAAAACCGCTTTGCCAAGTGGATCTTCGGCTCGTGCTGTTCCCGCAGGAGTCTCGTGTACATGCGCTACAATCAACTAAGTTGATAACAACAATGAACTTTAACAGAGCCTTTATATAAAAAGTAACAATGAATATTAATGTAAAATCGTTCATTTTCAATTGTATGTTTTTCCCACTTGTAACTTTATGATAATGCTCGATTCTTTGTTTGTATATTAATATTTATTTTTTTAAACTGTAACACTATGTTGATTGTAGGGGAAGGAATGTCGCGTTCGCTAGCCGCTAGGAGCCTGAGCTAGACAGGCGCAAAAAGCGCCGAGGAGGCTTCCGAACCTTGTCTAGCTGCAGGCGCTATCGGCTCGAGGTCAAATAACCTGAGATATGAAAGGCAAAGAACGCCTTTCTTTGTCTTGGAACATTTGCTTGTCGCGGGCCCGCACGATGCGGGTCAAGATGGCGTTGCGACGTACACGGATGTACTAGTGCAGGCGAAGGACAGGAAGTCGCTGTTTGAGCCTGCCAACAGGATGTTGCGAATTTAGCCTTCTTTCAAGTCCCAAGCGCCTTTCGCTTTTCGAAGCCCGCGGAAAGCGAGCTCCTGAAGCGGAAATCATCCAACTGTCAGAGTTGTGAGGTGAAAAATAAGTATATAAATTACTATGTAAATATGTTATTATACATAAGTGGTTGCTTATGTAATTAGGTGGTGATGAAGTGCAAATAAAAGAAATGGATTTAGTATTAAAAGCTATCAGTGATGAAACAAGACTTAAAATAATCTCCTATTTAGTTCAAGATTCCTTTTGTGCTTGTGAATTAATGGAGTTTCTAGGCATGAGTCAGCCTGCTGTTAGTCAGCATATGAAAAAATTACGGGATGCAGGAATAACGAGTGAAGAAAAAAGAGGGCGATGGGTTTATTATTCTTTAAATAAGCAAAGTGAAATGTATCCTGTCATTTTACATATTGTAAATCTCTTGCCTTCAGTAGATATATCATCAGATCGTTGTATATGCAACTAGGAAAAGGGGAAAATGATGTCCGTTTTTTTGGCAATTACGATTTTTATCGTTACACTCATTTTTGTTATTTGGCAGCCTAAGGGCTTATCAATAGGTTGGTCAGCATGTGGTGGTGCACTACTAGCATTACTTTTTAATGTAGTTACATTTAGTGATGTAATGGATGTAACTAGTATCGTTTGGAATGCAACACTTACATTTGTAGCATTAATCATTATTAGTTTGATTTTAGATGAAATTGGATTTTTTGAATGGGCTGCATTGCATATGGCAAGAATAGCAGCAGGCAGTGGTGTAAAAATGTTTTTGCTAGTCATCATTTTAGGTGCTCTAGTGGCCGGTTTATTTGCTAATGATGGCGCTGCGCTTATTTTAACACCGATTGTACTTGCTATGGTCCGTACACTTCATTTTAAAGAAAAAATGATTCTACCATTTATCATGGCGTCGGGATTTATTGCGGATACAACTTCGCTACCACTTGTTGTGAGTAATCTCGTTAATATAGTTTCGGCTGATTTTTTTGGAATTGGATTTGCTGAGTATGCTTTTCGCATGATAGTTCCTAATATTTTTAGTTTATTAGCAAGTATTACTGTTTTATATTTATTTTTCCGCAAGAGTATTCCAAAAGATTATGATATGAGTCAATTGAAAAAACCAAATGACGCAATTAGAGATAAAAAGATGTTTCGTATATCTTGGTTTGTCCTAACCATTTTACTTATAGGTTATTTCACGAGTGAATTTTTCCGTGTGCCAGTTTCAGTTATTGCTGGAATAATTGCCATCATATTTCTAATAGCAGCACATAATAGACCTGCGATAAATACAAAGTACGTCATAAAAGGAGCTCCATGGTCAATCGTCTTCTTTTCAATCGGAATGTATGTAGTTGTTTATGGACTTAGAAATGTTGGCTTAACAAATGTACTTACAGATATTATTCAGTATACTGCTGATCAAGGCTTATTTGTTGCAACGATTAGTATGGGGTTTATTGCTGCTATATTATCATCTATCATGAATAATTTACCGACAGTAATGATAGATGCGCTAGCAATCTATGATACTAATACTATTGGAATTACAAGAGAAGCACTTATATATGCAAATATAATTGGCTCTGATTTAGGTCCTAAAATTACTCCTATCGGTTCATTAGCTACCTTATTGTGGTTGCATGTTCTGAAAACAAAAGGAGTTCATATCTCGTGGGGTTATTATTTTAAAGTCGGTATTATCTTAACGATTCCTACCCTATTTGTAACGTTAGTCGGATTATATGTATGGCTATTAATCATTCAATAAGAGGAGATTTATCTATGGATAAGAAAATAATATACTTTTTATGTACTGGAAATTCATGCAGAAGTCAGATGGCAGAAGGTTTTGGAAAGAAATATCTTGGGGATAGATTTGAAGTATATTCTGCAGGAATTGAATCACATGGACTAAATCCAAACGCTGTGAAAGCAATGGCAGAAGTTGAAGTGGATATTTCTTTTCAAACTTCAGATATCATTGACAAATCATTATTAGAAAAGGCAGATTATATTGTCACACTCTGTGGAGATGCAAATGATAAATGTCCAACAACACCTCCAGAAAAAACAAGATGGCATTGGGGCTTTGACGATCCTGCAAAAGCAGTAGGGTCAGAGGAAGAAAAATGGAAAGTTTTTCAACGGGTACGTGATCAAATCGAAACAAGGATAAAAGAATTTTCTGAAACAGGGAAATAAATTATTGACTTTTGAATTAACTATCATTATTATAAAGCTAATATAACTTCGGCAATGACGAAGAGTAGTACCTTAGCTGAAACTTGTAGAGAGCTGATGGTTGGTGAAAATCAGTGTGGATGCTAAGCGAATGGACTTCCGAGCCCCCAAACCGAACCGATTTAACGAATGTAGTAGGCTTTGGCGAACAGTCTCATCGTTATAAGAGACAATATTATCTTACAGGTAATAGGAAAGTGAGCTAAAGTATTTAGCTAATAAAGGTGGCACCACGGGTCTCTCGTCCTTTTTATGGATAGAGGCCCTTTTTGTGTATAAAAAAATATTTTAATAAATCGATGATTAAGAGTAGTACATGGAGTATGTTCATTTCAGAGAGCCGGGTTAGCTGGGAACCGGTATGAACATTCCGTGGAATGGACTTATGAGAGGCAGCCTGAATTAACAGTATGGTTGCACGGCATCCACCGTTAATGGAAAGGTATGAAATTTACCTGTTGAGCGGGAGCAATTATGCTCCAATTGAGGTGGCACCACGGTCAGTCCAATCGTCCTCTATACACAATGACTAATTGTGTATAGAGGACTTTTTTATTTCATAGAGCCGAAAGGAGATACTTAGATGATAAAGACAATAAGTGAAAGAAATTATTTTGTGGAGGAATTGCAAGGCGATACATTGACACCTATTTCCATTTATCAACGGTTATCTGGGAAGAAAAAGTTTTTACTTGAAAGTTCGTTAAAACATGAAAATTCTGGTCGTTATTCTTTTATTGGAGCACAACCTACTTTTGAATTAAAAGGGTTTGAACATGGTTCTATTTTGGTAACGGAGGAAGGAGAAGAATCGATATCTCAAAAACCATTAGAATTGTTAAAAGACATAATGCCAAAGGAAATTTCTGTTGGTAAGGAAAAGATTCCTTTTATCGGAGGTGCGGTAGGATTTGTTGGGTATGATGTTGTCCGTCATTATGAACAAATTGGAGAAATTCCAAAAGATGAATTGCAAATTCCTGACGTGCATTTCATGATGTTTGAAGAAGTCATCGTATTTGATCATTTAGAGCAGAAGGTATACTTAGTAGCCACACCGCTACATGAAAGTACGACAAGTGAGCAATTGCAATCACGTCTTCAAGACATAAAAGCTGAAATTCAAAATGGTAAAGAAATGGATCAATTACCTGTGAATATTTCTGCTTATGAATCTACAATTACAGAAGATGATTTTATACAAATGGTAAAAAAAGCGAAAGAATACATTGTAGAGGGAGATATTTTCCAAGTTGTGTTATCACAGCGTATGAAAGCTACGATTGAAGGAGAGGCATTTTCCTTTTACCGAAAGTTGAGAGTGAAGAACCCTTCACCGTATATGTATTACTTTGATTTTGATGACTATATTGTTGCTGGTGTATCACCTGAAAGTTTAATTAAAGCTACGGACAATAAAGTAATAACAAATCCAATTGCAGGGACTAGGCCACGTGGAAATACGCAGGAAGAAGATAAGCAACTGGAGCTAGAATTACTTGCAGATGAAAAAGAATTGGCTGAACATCGGATGTTAGTAGACCTTGGTCGTAATGATATTGGGAGAGTTAGTGAATTTGGGTCTGTACAGATTGATAAGTATATGAAGATTGAAAAATATAAACATGTGATGCACATTGTTTCAGAAGTGAGCGGAGAACTTACTTCAGCTTATTCACCAATTGATGCTTTAATTGCATGCTTACCTGCTGGTACTGTCTCTGGTGCACCGAAGATAAGAGCAATGGAAATAATTAATGAATTAGAAGATGTAAAACGTGGAGTCTACTCAGGAGCTGTTGGGTATTTATCAGCAAATGGTAATATGGATTTTGCCTTAGCAATTAGAACTGCGTTTATTAAAGATAATCAAGTTTATATTCAAGCAGGTGCTGGTATTGTGTATGATTCTGTACCTCAAAAAGAATATGAAGAAACGATTCATAAACTAAGAGCATTTTTGGAGGAAGACAAATGATTTTACTTATCGATAATTATGACTCATTCACTTTTAATCTATATCAGTATTTAGGTGAGCTTGGTGAAGAAATCGTTGTTAAGCGAAATGATAAGGTAACTATCAAAGAAATTGAAGACTTAAATCCAGAAGCAATCGTATTATCCCCAGGACCAGGTCGGCCTGAAAATGCAGGAATATGTGTCGACATCATTAAGTCTTTATATAAAAAAATACCAATATTAGGAATTTGTTTAGGCCATCAATCCATCGGTTATGCATTTGGAGCAAGAGTAGAAAAAGCCGAGAAGGTCATGCACGGTAAAATTTCTTCTATAACACATGGAGAGGAAGGTATCTTTGAACAATTACCAAATCCTCTGGATGTAATGCGTTATCATTCATTAATTGTAGAAAAAACTACGTTACCTGATGAATTGAAAGTAACCGCTACATCAAATGATGATCAAGAAATTATGGCGATGGTGCACGAAAAATATCCATTATATGGCTTACAATTTCATCCAGAGTCAGTGGGAACAGAGACAGGAAAACAAATGTTAAGCAATTTCTTAAATGAAATTAGAGTGAGAGTATGAAACGTAAGAAGTAATCTTCTTTCGTATAATGCTTTAATAGATAAAAAATAAGATCTGAACTTTTACTTGAATTTCTTCAAGGAAGCTCAGATCTTATTTTAATTTTAATAATCGGAGGAAATACCAGAGGGCTTATGGGAAAGCGATCTGTCTCTCCTTTGCACTATTATTACATGCGCATTGTTCGATATGACATTTGGTTAATGCCTAAAAGAACTTAATGATGATGATGTCCAAATGAAGGATTTGTAATAGACATTTCTTCTCTTGGAACATAAAAATACTGTAGCCAAACTCCATCTAAGAATGGGTTGTTTTTTTCCAAAATAATATCAATTTCTTTATCGGTATGAACCACTTCATCGTTTTCAGTTGGTGTATCTAACATATAATCATAGTGCGCATGGTCACCATGTTGATGAGTTACAAACACTCTAATCATCTTTCCTTCTGCCTCTTCCGTAGCTAACAACTTTTTGAAGTATTTTGCTGCGTTTCGATTTAATTTACATTTCATTGATAGATTCCTCCGTAGTGGTGTGGATTACTTTAAAACATTGTTTAGCGATTTTATGATGCCTATATGATTTCCTTCATGAAATGTATTAAACTGAACTAAAGCGTCAACAGTATTCATTTCAAGTGGACCTATTGTGACTGATTTACTTGCGCTATTCACAGTTTTATCTCTGAAATGAGCTTCAACTCGTTTAGCTTGCTCTTCAAGAGCTGAAATAATATCAGAAGCACTAGGAATATTATTGCTCCAATCTGCTGGTTTTGTACCAGTAGCAAAAAGCCCCGCCCAATCACCATGCTTCATTTCATACTCTTCATCCGCTTGATGTAAAAAGAATTCAGCTGAAACAAAAATATGCCCAGCATTCCATCGGATATTATTGGGAAATCCAATAGGTTGCTCATCCCATTTTGTTTCATTTATTCCTTTCAGCAAACCTAATGTTCCACTTCTAGCAAATTGAAAATGTTGTAAGGATATAGATGACATCATTATCAACCTCCATCATTATTATATACCTTAATATAATGTAACTAATAACGGTAAAGCTAATCATATGCACTCCTATAAAGAACTAAATTTTTTATATCATGTGCAAATAATTTTATCTATGAGATATTGTGAAGTTAGCAACAATATATTTGATAATGATTCTCAATATCAATATAATAAGTGTGAATAATCCTTTTCAATTGTACTGAAACTAGTTATGAAGGTTTGAAAGAGAAAGAGGTTTTGATAATGGGAAATAATCGAGATAGTAATCGGATAATTATCGATAAAGATAGGAACAATGTGGAGGTATGGGAAGACCTTGTTAATATTAAAGATTTAGTACTATCACTTTTAATATGTAGTGTAACGACGTTAGTTGGGTATTTTATTGCACCTAATGATCCACCAAAGCCATTGTTTTTCGGTTTAGGAGGCGCAATAATCGGTTTTATTATATGCAGTATTCTAGTAAAACCAAAACGAACTTTTCAAGATGCAGAGGACGATGAATAATGGATCCGATATTGTTATTACAAATGGTAATGGTTGCGATATTAGGTGCAGTAATCTATACAATCGTTGGAATCGCCCCAGGTACAGATGAAACGGCAACGATAGCGCCTGTAATGTTAGTAATTGTATTATCTGGGCTTGAACCAATATTAGTTCTAACTTTCTTTATGTCTGCAATCATTGCAAATAAATTAACTGATTCTGTCCCAGTTGCTGTTGCCGGAATTCCTGGGGGAGTAATGGCAACTCCTATGGTAGAACATGCTCTAGTATTAAAAAAACATGGATTTGCAGATGTGAGTATTCGTAAGATGGTCTCCGGATCCGTTGTTGGAACATTAGTAGCAGTACCAGTTAGTTTGCTCCTTGCAAATGCACTAATACCAGTAGCTGACGCCATAAAAGATTTTGCCAATCCTCTTTTTTTCATCGGTACGATTATATTAGCACTTTTATCAAAAAATAGGTTACTTGCACTTGCAGCTATCATTCCATTTGCATTACTAATACAAGGATTAAGACATTTATATTGGGGGTTAGGAATTGTCCCTGAAGGCACAAATGTATTTATATCTTTTTTCTTAGGAATTACAATTGGGCCAGTTATTATTACATTATTTGAATTACTAAATAAAGAAAAACGAAATAGCCTTGAACGTTATGGTAAAAAAACAATTCTCCTAAATAAAAACAAAGAAAAAATGAAATTTCCAAATCCATTTAAAATATTAACAAGGGAAGAAGTTGTGAAAAGCTCTATTTCTTCTGTAATTGGTTCAATGACCTTTATATTGAGTGCTGTTGGAACAACTGTATTAGTTGGGGAATTGTTTTCAAGTCGAATCAAAGATTCAGTAAAGAAATCATCGTTAGCAATAGCATGTATGGAGGCTTTAGCAAATGCTACATACATATCCGGTACACTTATCCCATTAATTGCATTAGGGATCCCTTTGTCTTCTGTTGCCTTGGGACCTGCAAATGCTTTATTTAATGCACCTCCTGTATTTACTTTAGAACATAACATGCATCATATATTGTCGATGTCTGATTTTGTATGGGCTACTATAATAGGTGCTATCGTTGCACTAGGCATAACCTATTTTGTGATTGTGAAGTATTCTCAACAAATTTGTGTTTTTGTTTTTAAATGGGTTCCTCATGAAGCAATGCTAGGATTATTTTTTGGCCTTGTCATCTTACTTGCATTTATGGACGCAGGTTGGTTAAACATTGGTGGTGTAATTCTAATTGGTTTAGTTGCGGGATTATTACATCGTTGGGGAATAAATTACGGTGTCTTATTCATGATACTTTATTCAGCACCTTGGTTAATAAGTAAATTAGCGGGATAATCAACATGTAAAAAGGATGGAAAGATGGAGGTGTATTATTTGAATAAAACCTCTAATGATTTCGGCATTGGTACATCCTACAGTAAACTAATATTGATTGGTGAGCACTCGGTAGTCTATGGAAAACCTGCAATAGCACTTCCTTTTCCAACGATAGAGGCGAAGTCAGAAGTATTTGGGATGAATGGTCCGATTATGATGGAATCTCCTTACTATAGTGGCTTACTATCAGAAATCCCAGATATGCTTATTGGAATTTCTGCTTGTATATTGGAAACCTGTAAGGTGTTAAATAAGCCTCAGGAGGGTTTTCTTATAAGAATATCTTCCAGCATTCCTATTGGGAGAGGATTAGGGTCTAGTGCTGCATTAGCAATTGCGATTGTTCGCAGTTTATTTTCCTTTTATAAGCTACCTATCGATGAAAAATTACTAATGCATTTAGTCCATAATGCTGAAAAATATGCTCACGGGAATCCTAGTGGGATAGATATGTTTGCTGCATCCAGCGAGCACCCCATCTGGTTTCAAAAAAAGAAACCTATCATTCCGTTACATATACAAGACCCGTTTTATGTCGTTGTAGGAGATTCTGGTAGAGTCGGTGATACACGTACTGCAGTTGAAAGTATACGTGAAAAGTATATAGCAGAACCAAGTAGAACAGAGAATTCCATCAATCTACTAGAACTATATACGTATAAAGCAAAAGAAGCCTTACTAATAGGTGATGCGACTACACTTGGAGAAATGATGAATCTTGCACAAAAGGAATTAGTTCTATTAGGTGTAAGTGATCAAGGTATAGATTATTTAGTAGATGTAGCATTGCAAGAAGGAGCACTCGGAGCTAAATTAACAGGTGGAGGAAGAGGCGGTTGCATTATTGCTTTGGCAAATAGTATCGAACATGCGAGAATCGTTTCAAAACAATTAAAAAAAGCAGGAGCGAACCAAACATGGTATTTTCAAATTGGCTTAGATAGGGGTGAATGAATTGGAGGCAGTGACAGCACGTGCCCACACGAATATTGCACTAATAAAATATTGGGGTAAACGTAATGAAGAACTTATATTACCTATGAATAATAGTATCTCCATCACATTAGATAAGTTTTATACGACAACAACAGTGCAATTTTGTTCTTGTTTAAATGAAGATATATTTTTATTAAATGGAAATATCGCTAGTAAAGAGGAAACAGAAAAGATTTCGCGGCCCTTGAATATAATTCGAAAGCTAGTGGGACGGAATATTTATGCGGTAGTAGATTCCATTAATGATGTTCCGACGTCTGCAGGATTTGCATCATCTGCATCTGGCTTCGCTGCATTGGCAGCTGCAGCAATAAAGGCAATTGGTTTAGATCTAGATTTTAGAGAATTATCACAAATTGCACGACAAGGTTCAGGATCAGCTTGTCGCTCCATATATGGTGGCTTTGTAGAATGGCATAAAGGGGAAAAAGAGGATGGAACCGACTCCTATGCAGAACAACTGTTACACCCAAATGAATGGAAGCTAAGCATACTGTCTGTACTGTTGGAATCTAAACCGAAGAAGATATTAAGTAGAGAAGGGATGAAACGAACAGTCCAAACTTCCGTTTTCTACTCCGGTTGGCTAGAAACGATTGACCAAGATCTTTCTATTGCACGTCATGCAATAAATGAACGTGATTTTGAAAAGCTAGGAACGGTTTTAGAGAAAAATGCTTTGAAGATGCATGCCACTACTTTAGGGGCTAATCCACCGTTTATGTATTGGCAAGGTGCGACGATAGAGATAATGAATGTGATTCAAGAATTGCGTGCTAAAGGTATTGAAGCATATTTTACAATCGATGCTGGTCCAAATGTCAAAGTTATATGTGAATCAAAAGATGAAGAAATAGTTTTTAAAACTCTTCAAGGACTTCCAATGGTGAAAGATGTCCATACTTGTCAACCTGGCCCAGGAATTAGCTACTTAGAAAATAAGAAGGAGATTCATTCATGTGATCTACTAAATGGGGATGTAACAAATGTATAATTCATATAAAATTAAAGTTCCTGGTAAATTATTTATTGCAGGAGAATATGCAGTTCTGGAGCCTGGAAACTTAGCGATCGTAATCGCTGTTAATCGATATATGAAAACGGAAATAAAAACATATAAGGAAAATCAATTACATTTGCCACAGTTAGGGTATGATTCTGTTAGTTGGAGCTGGAAAGATGGTGAGCTTACCTTTCATCCGGAAGGTTCTAAATTAGCTTTTATCAAGAATGCAATTTCATTGTTTTATACGCTTTTGCAGGAAAACTCTGTTGAAATAAGACCGTTTGCATTATCGATAACGAGTGAATTAGATGATGTATCAGGTAAGAAGTACGGGTTAGGGTCTAGCGCAGCAGTCGTAGTTTCTGTCATTTCTGCTCTATTTCATTTTTATCAAAATGAAAAAATAAAGCCAAAGAAGGAAAATATCTTCAAGCTAGCTGCTATGGCACATATTAAGACACAAGGTAATGGTTCATGTGCGGATATTGCTGCTTCGACATTTGGCGGATGGTTAGGTTTCAGTACGTTCGAATTGAATTGGATAAAGAAACAAATAGAGGAAAAAGTTCATATTTCAACATTACTTCGCGAAAAATGGCCAGGTTTAATAATCAAGCCACTGACACCTCCGGAATATTTTAATTTAGTTGTTGGATGGACAAGCAGTGAGGCATCTACAGCTCCAATGGTGAACATTGTTATGAAACTAAAGCAAGAACAACCATCATTATATGATCGATTTTTAAAAGAAAGTAAAATTGCAGTAAACAATTTAATCAATAGTTTCTTAGATGACAATGGAAAAATTGCGATTGATAGTTTGAAACAAAATCGAATGGCTTTAAAAAAGCTTGGAGAACATGCCGGAGTTAATATAGAAACACCACAATTAGAAAGTTTAATAAGGATCGCTAATAAATATGGTGCTGGGAAATCATCTGGTGCAGGTGGTGGTGATTGTGGTATTGCATTTATCACAGATCCTTCTTTAGTTACACCACTACAAAACGAATGGCAATCGCATGGAATTATGCCGCTTGATTTACAGGTATCAAAAGATGGAGCAACAATAGAACCCCTATTAGAAAGGAAGTGAATCATGTCTAATTCAATTAATAAGCGTAAATCTGAACATATTCAAATTGCATTAAATGAAAAAGTAACAGGTAACGATATAACAACAGGGTTTGAAAAAATTACTTTTATTCATAATGCACTTCCTGAAATAGATTTTGATGAAATTTCCATCGCAACTAACTTTTTAGGTAAAGACTGTAAAACGCCTTTCCTTATAAGTTCGATGACTGGTGGAGCGGAATTTGCGGATACAATAAATCGTCATTTGGCACAAGCAGCACAAGCAAGAGGATGGTCTTTAGCGCTTGGATCCACTAGAGCACTAATAGAAAGTAAAGAGTTTCATTCCTCATTTCAAGTAAGAAAATATGCTCCAGATATCCCGATAATTGCTAACTTGGGTGCAGTTCAATTTAACTATGGATTCGGAGTAGAACAGTGTGAACAAATAATAGATATAACAGATGCAAATGCCCTTGTTCTTCATTTAAATAGTATTCAAGAAGTAATCCAAGAAGAAGGCAATACAAACTTCAAAGATTTATTAACTAAAATAGAAGAGATTTGTACTACATTATCTGTTCCCGTTGGTGTCAAAGAAGTTGGTTGGGGGATTGACGGGAAAACAGCAAAGAAACTATATGATGTAGGAATATCGTTTGTTGATGTTGCTGGAGCAGGAGGAACATCATGGAGTCAAGTGGAGAAAATGCGTTCCAAAAATCCAGTTAAAAGAAAAGCTGCAGAAGCTTTTACAGAATGGGGCATCTCTACAGTTGATTGTATTAATTCTGTCAAAAAAGAAAATATACCGGTGCCCCTCATTGCTAGTGGGGGGATGAAAACAGGACTAGATGCAGCTAAAGCCATAGCAATAGGAGCGGACTTTGCTGGTTATGGTCGTTCAATTTTAAAAGAAGCAACAGAATCAGTAGAAGGTGTGCTTGAGGTAATGGAAACTCGTGAGCTAGAATTACGACTCACCATGTTTGCTACTGGTTGTAAAAACATAGAGGAATTAAAACAAACAGACCGAATACAACGAGGAGACCTAGGTATGTAGAGAGACTTACTAGAGGTTGAGACAAAACGATTTGACCTGGATGTAAATCCGAACAATGTAAGTGTAGCTATAACGCTTCGGAAATACACTTCGCTGGTAACTATAAAATTTTTATAATTGATAAAATGACCGAACTACCTTGTTTTGAAACAAGTTATAGTTCGGTTTTTATTTGCATCCATATACCTCTGTCCCAGCCTCTTGATTTGCAACCATATTCCTTTGTCGCAATCTCTCTTTTAATGCGTCATCATTTTACTTAGTTTATAAACATATAAATTCTATTGGACTACGTTGAATTAAGGGGGAATATGTTATAATAAGAATGGAATATTTCTAAAATTCAAATTAGGAGAGAGGAATATGAATGTATTAGAGGCAATTAAACAAAGAAGGGAAATAACTAGTTTTGAGCAGAAAGAGCTTCCAGATGATATAGTTCAAAAAATAATCGAATCAGCTTATCTTTCTCCTTCTGGAAATAACTTACCTTCAAAAGAATTCATTATTGTTCGTACTAGAGAAACGCTGGATTATTTAGCGCAAACGACCCCTTATATGCCATGGCTGAGGGAAGCAATGGCAGCTGTTGTTGTTTTAGGACGTCCTAATATTAGTAAATATTGGTTACAAGATACATCGATTGCATGTGGATTTATATGGTTGAATGCTGTCGATCTCGGATTAGGAGCTGCGTTTGGTGCAGTTTACCATTCTGAGGATGAAAAAGAATCTGAACAAAGAGAAAGCTATGTTCGGAGTAAATTAGACATTCCTGAAGATCGGCGTGTAGTGGCGATAATAGGGATGGGCTACCCGAAAAAATTACCTGACCCTAAAAAACTTCTTCCTATAGAAGAAACAATTTATTACGAAAAATTTTCTGAATAAGGAATCAAATTATTTTTCTTTTGCAGCCTTTCAATGATAGTATTTATTATATACTTTGATAAATTTCAAAGGGGAGTAGCTCTAGAGCTATTTGTATTAGCTCTAAATAAAGTCGTCATTTCATGTTATGTAACATCGGCTTTATTAACAAGAAATTGTTTTGCGAGACCTTTGCCTTCAACGGCAAAGGTCTCGCTTTTTTAATTTCTATCGTTGGGTACAATAACAAAGAAGATTGTAGGAAGGAGTATGAATAAATGGAGTTTTATCAAAAGAATCCTGATGATGTAATACAGCAACTGAATGTAACAGAAGATGGCCTTTCATCTTCAGAAGCTACCAAAAGGTTAGAAACGAATGGATATAACGAAATCGAAGGAAAAGAAAAAGAACCAACATGGAAATTATTTCTATCAACTTTTAAAGATGCGATGGTAATTATTCTCCTAATCGTCGCAGCAATTCAGTTATTACTTGGAGAAGTAGTTGAATCCATTATTATCTTCTTAGTTCTAATCATTAATGCGATTATAAGTGTAATACAAACGCGAAAAGCGGAGAGCTCTCTAGATGCTTTAAAACAAATGTCTTCTCCAATTGCAAAAGTACTGAGAGATGGGAGTAATATAAGTATCCCTGCTAGAGAACTTGTAAAAGGGGATATCGTATTACTTGATGCGGGTGACTTTATACCGGCAGATGGTCGAATTATAGAAAGCGGATCGTTAAAAGTGAACGAAGGTATGCTAACAGGTGAATCAGAAGCAGTCGAGAAAAATACAATAACTCTTACAAAAGAAGTGCCTTTAGGTGATCGTAGGAATATGGTGTATAGTGGTTCACTTGTTGTATATGGACGCGGGAAATTTGTTGTAACTGCTACTGCAAAGGAAACGGAAATTGGAAAAATAGCTCATATGATTGAAACTGCAGAATCTAAACAAACTCCATTACAACAAAAATTGGACGACTTTAGTAAAAAACTTAGTATTGGAATACTAGTTTTATGTATTATTATTTTTGCTGCAGAAGCGGGACGGATCTGGTTTAATCAGAATACAGCCAATTTAGGTGAAAGTATGTTGAATGCTTTTATGTTTGCTGTTGCCGTTGCTGTCGCAGCAATTCCAGAGGCGCTTTCTTCCATTGTAACGATTGTACTAGCAGTTGGTACAACAAAAATGGCAAAACAACATGCTGTCATCCGGAAACTCCCTGCAGTTGAAACATTAGGGTCAACAAGTGTTATTTGTACAGATAAAACAGGTACATTGACGCAAAATAAAATGACCGTTACTGATTATTTCTTACCGGATAATCCAGAGGAAAGTTTTCCGGAAAATCCAAAAGAATGGAATAATGCACAAACTCGTCTAATGGGGATAGCGGTGTTATGTAATGATTCTCATATATCCGAAGACGGCCAAGAGATAGGGGATCCAACGGAAGTAGCCCTAATTGATTTTTGTAATAAAAATAATAAAGACTATAGAGAAATCCGCGCTACTTTTAAACGAGAAGCTGAAATACCCTTCGATTCGGATAGAAAGCTAATGTCGACATTACACACGTTTAATAGTGGTAAAACAATGCTAACAAAAGGTGGTCCAGATGTAATGTTTAAGCGTTGCTCTTCCGTATATCTGGATGGGAAGGTACAGCCACTTACACCTGAAATACTTCAACGTTTTCAAAAAGCGAATGAGGAGTTTTCTAAGCAAGCCTTACGTGTACTAGCATATGGATATAAACGGATTCCAGACGAAAAAACTAATATATCCATAGAAGATGAGTATGAACTAGTCTTAGTTGGATTAACAGCGATGATAGATCCACCACGTGAAGCTGTTTATGGGTCTATTAAGGAAGCGAAAAATGCAGGAATCCGGACCATAATGATTACTGGTGATCATAAGACAACTGCCCAAGCAAATGGACGTGATATTGGATTAATGGACAAGAATGATATAGCACTAACAGGTCAAGAGCTTGATGCGTTAACGGATGAAGAACTTAATGAAAAGTTAGAAAGAATATCAGTGTATGCTCGTGTTTCACCAGAAAACAAAATAAGAATTGTTAAGGCGTGGCAAAAAAAAGGGAATGTTACAGCAATGACGGGTGATGGTGTAAATGATGCGCCTGCATTGAAACAAGCAGATATAGGCATAGCCATGGGTAGTGGAACAGAGGTTGCAAAAGATGCCTCGGCAATGATTTTAACAGATGATAATTTTGTCTCGATTGTAAATGCTGTAGGTGTCGGCCGTACGGTTTACAATAATATAAAAAAAGCAATTAGTTATTTATTTGCAGGTAACTTAGGTGCTATTATTGCCATTCTTTTTGCAGTATTTATGAATATGCCCAATCCATTTACTGCATTACAACTTCTCTTTATTAATCTTATTAATGATTCACTCCCTGCGATTGCGTTAGGAATGGAGAAAGCTGAGCCCGGAGTGATGAAGAAGAAGCCACGTAATCTTCATGAAGGGATTTTTGCAGGGGGAACATTAAAAGCTGTCATCACTCGTGGATTATTAATTGGGATTGTAGTGATCATTTCACACTACATTGGCTTAAAAACATCTACAGAAATGGGAGTAGCGATGGCATTTACGACACTTATATTAGCAAGAACTTTACAGACCTTTGCGGCAAGATCCAATGTTCAAACAGCATTCGGAGCAGGATTTTTTAGCAATAAATATGTAATTGGTGCTGTAATTGTTTGTTTCTTGTTATATGGTGTTACAGTTCTTCCGGTAATAAGAGAAATATTTGCAATACCTGCAGCATTTGGTTGGGACGAGTGGTTGATTGCAGCTGGATTAGCATTAGCTGCGGTAATACTAATGGAGATTAATAAGGTAATACAAACACGATTAGTTAAGTAATTAGAGGTATGTTGGTGTACCTATATCGCTTCGGAAATACACTACACTTTCCGCGGGCACGGCCTCAGCTAACTTGGCAAAGAAAACTGCTTTGCCAAGTGGATCTTCGGCTCGTGCTGTTCCCGCAGGAGTCTCGTGGACATCCGCTACAATCAACTAAGTTGTTAACAACAATGAACTTTAACAGAGCCTTATTTTAAGAAGGGACTGGCTACCGCTCGTACTCCGCTGATCAGTCGACTTCGCTTTTCTGACTGTGGGGTCTCATCGAGCCCTTTATTCCCGCAGTCAACCATGTATCACAAAACCAGCTATACACACAGAGGATGAAAATGGATTAAGCAGTCTAAACTGATATATCCTATCCATTGCCACATGGTATGTATAGCTCTTTTTTTACGAAATAGAAGGGTTTTATTTATTGTTATCTTTTTTTTCGTAACTAGAATTTTTATTTTCATGGTATTGAGACCGGACTAAACTGATTTGAAATTAGGTTATAGTTCGGTTTTTATTTGCAACCATATCCCTCTGTCTCAACTTCTTTATTTTCATCATTTATCCGAGTTTTTTTAATCACGCTCAGTCCCATATTTCTATCTGTTTATCCATGTACTTTTACACCAGGTAAGGTCAAATGAAAGCAGGTGCCTGCTCCTTCCTTACTTTCTACATGAATAGTACCACCCATTGCACGTACGATGCTATAGGAGACCATTAACCCAAGCCCAGTTCCCATATCACCTTTAGTTGAGTAATAGGGCTCACCTAAACGATCAATTTGTTCTTGATTCATGCCAATACCTGTATCTTTAATGCGAATAAATACTTTTTCTCCAACTGATTCAGTTTCTACAGTTAATATTCCGCCGCTGTTCATGGCTTCAATCGCATTTTTAATAATATTTACTAAACACTGATGTAGCCTTTGTTCATCTCCAACGACCCTTAAAGTATTGAGAAAGTTTGTTTTAATTAGTATAGATTGTAGACTGCTCATTAGGTGATACGAATCTAATACTTCTTGTAATACTTTTTCAATACTTATCGTCTCAGTAATATTCGTATTAGGAGATGAGAAAGTAAAGTAATCCTGTATCACTCTTTCCGCAGACTTCAGTTCAGTCTTAATGATAGATAAGTATTGATTTTCTTTTTCTTTATCTATGGAGCCTTCTCGTAAAAGTTGAATGAACCCAATAGCTGATGTAAGTGGATTTCGGATTTCATGTGATATAGCTGCGGCCATTTGCTCAACAGCTTCTAATTTTCTTGCTTTTAATACATGACGTCGTAGAGCATATATCTTGCACAATTCTTCCATGATAGAAGAAATTAACCCAGCACCTAAAGGGATAATGACAAAACAAGCAAACCAAATATCTATGCGTTCATATGTTATGTACAACAATTCTAACGGAACAATATGTAAAATACTCAAGAAAGATGTTAAAGCAATAGTAATAAAAACTCTATATCTCTTTCGTTTTAATACAAACCAAGGGGATAACCATCTTAAACATAAAGCCATACCACCATAAAATAACACCGTTATCCAAAAATCAATATTAAATCCATAAAAACCTCTGATAATAATAATAACAAGTGCTAATAATGGGCCTAGTCCTGCATAAAGTCCACCAACGATAAATCCAACATTATTCAATCCAAGTAAAATACCATTGTGAACCTCGTATGTAAAAATACTGGATATAATGAGGCATGATAAAAAATATGCAGTTGTAATCTTCTTATTCGATTCATATTTATTTAATCGTTCACTCCATAGAATACAAAAAAATAATAATACTAATAAAAGCGATAAATTAAATAAGAAGTGAATGGTTAATTCCAAAGACAGCATCTCCTAATAGTACTTATAGATTTTTTTGAGAGTTACTTTCTGAATGTAAGTTGAAATAAAGTTCCTTTTCCAAGTTCGCTTCTTACATTAATAGTGCCTTTCATTGAACGTACTATATTATAGGAAACCATTAATCCAACTCCGGTTCCTTTTTCGCCTTTAGTTGAATAGAAAGGCTCGTCAATTCTAGAAAGCTGTTCCTTACTAATTCCAATTCCAGTATCTTCAATCATTATCGTAATTGTAGTTAATGTAGAAATTGTTTCTATTGTTAAATCACCTCCATTAGGCATCGCTTCTACAGCATTTTTCATTATATTAACTAAACATTGTTGAAAATTTTGTCTATTTCCATTTATGCATCCTTTTGAGGATAAATTCGTATGTATTTGTATAGCATTTTGTTTTGTAAGAGGATGTATCAATTTAATTAATTGAATTATTTCTTCATTCACATCTATTTTTTCAATAGATTGAATAGATGGTTTTGAAAACGACAAGTAATCCTTAATCACCATTTCCGCAGAAGTTAAGCTATCGTGAATGTTAGTCAAATGTTGTTTTTTATCATTTGAATCTAATGTTAAATTGTTAAGATTTTGGATATATTGAAGACTATTAGTGATTGGAATTTTAATTTCTTGAGATATAGCAGCCCCCATTTGTTCCAGTACTTCAAATTTTTCTGATTTAATTAATTCTTTCATTAATATAACGTTTTTATTAATGTGTTCAATCAGATAAGCAAGCATAGCAACACCAAGTGGAGGTACTATGATATACGCAGACCAGACATCAATAATCCGATGTGGAGTACTGTCTATTTCTAAAAGTGCTAATATACCCAAACTTACAATGAAGGTAATTCCTGTGGAAGAAAGAATTCGATATTTCTCTGATAATTTTAGAAATAGTGGAGACAATTTCCAAATTACATAACTAAATATTGCGTAAAAAATGACACCAACATAGAATCCAAGATCTATCCCATGGAACCCGCGCATTGCAATTAGCAATAAACCCAAAATAGGACTTAATCTAAAATAAAGGCCACCAATTAGGAAAGGGATAATCCGTAGATCAAGTGCTATGTAATCACTTAGTTCATACGTGAATAAGTTACATAAAAGTAATGAAAGGATAAAGTATATTAAAAATGCTTTTTTGTATGACTCGATATTTTCTGTTATTTTAATCCATATAAAGAAAAGGAAAAGTAACACTACTAATAATGATATATTAAAAAGAAAGTGCATGATTAAATATTCCAACATTCGCCCTCCTTCTTATTTTTAGGTAAATCTTACTATGATTTGTAAGAATACACAATGGCTTTTTAATATTTAGAATTATGACACATCCGTTAGTCTCTAAAATAAAAATTTGAACAAGCAGGGGTGACTATTATGTCGAAAATAAAATATTTTTTTCCTATCATATTAATAGTAGGCGCCCTTTGGTATTTTTACGGAGAAGATTTTAAACAATCAGGAATAAATGGCGTTGCAAACGATATACAAGAAGACATGAAGAGGATACAAGAACACCCTACAATAAATGCAGTTGAAGAGAAGATCATACAACAATTTCAATTATGGAAAGATAAATTTTCCGATAACGCGGGTGTTGAAGATAATCTAATAACAGATAAAAGCAAAGCGGATCCCACTGAGAATCAATCCGTTTCTATGAATAATATAAGAATAGGTGACGAAAAAGCTGAAATAGAAAAAATATTAGGTGCTCCCAAAAGAATTTCTATGAATGAATATGGTGTCAATTGGGTGACATATCATAATAATTATCAAAATTTCATCATGATTGCATATGATAAAGAGGATAAGGTGGCAGGAATTTACTCAAACCAAGATTTATTATCATCTACAATGAACATTACATTTGAAAGTACAAGGGATGTAATTCTCGAAGCATATAAGCCGCTTACAAGTATTCAAAAGGGCTGGGTTCATTACCAATTTCAGAATAATGATGAATATGACATTTTTCGGATGGATGGCAATTATGTAACAATATTCTATGATAAACATGAGAGTAATACTGTAACTGCAATACAAATAATTAGTAAAGAGCTGGAAGATCAGAAGAAGAAAATATTTGGAGAGCCAAATACCAAATTGAAAGAAGGATTTGAATATCAATTATTTGACCTAACGAATGCAACAAGAGTTAATCATGGTTTATCTATATTAAAATGGAATGAAGAAGTTATGAAAACAGCCCGTAAACATAGTAAGGATATGGCTGTTAATAATTATTTTAGCCATACAAATTTGGATGGATTGTCGCCTTTTGAACGAATGGAGAACGATAATATTCATTATGTAATGGCAGGAGAAAACCTAGCTTCCGGGCAGATTAGTAGTATTTATGCCCATGAAGGGTTAATGAATTCAATTGGGCATAGAGAAAATATATTACAAAAGGATTTTGAAGAATTAGGAGTGGGTGTTTCCTTTAATGATGAGTGGAGACCGTATTACACTGAAAATTTCTTGAAAAAGTGATATAATATATAGTGGGTTTTTAACAACTTGACATTTTGTTAATACAGAGTATAATTTGTTTCTGATGTTTTTTATAACATCAAATTAGAGATTGTAATAGAAAATAATAGTTTAATTGGTTTAATTTTGACCTTTAATTTTCTATATAAATATGACATAATATCTTGCTAGAGGGTAGGTGCAAATATGAATAACCTTTTGATTAGATTCCAAAGTATTTTCAACAAATATATAGGATTCTTCTTTTTAGCTGTGCTATTTCTTTGGATAAAAACATACGCAGTACAATTAACACAGTTTAACTTAGGAGTTGAAGGAACATTTCAAGAGTTTTTATTGCTCCTAAATCCTTTAGGTTCTTCGTTATTATTTCTTGGCTTTGCATTTTTGTTTAAAGGTCGCAAAAAATATATAGCATTAATGATTATATATCTTTTGTTATCCATTATCTTATTTGCGAATGTTGTGTATTACCGCTCATTTACTGACTTTATAACTTTACCAGTATTAACACAGACACAAAATCTTGGTGATGTTAGTGGAAGTATTTTAACATTATTAAAGCCATCGGACATACTATTGTTTATGGACTTTCTTTTCTTAATGGGATTACTTGTATTTCGTTTCGTGAAAATAGAAAAGGAAGATATGAAACTTCGAAAAGTTGCGGCTTTGTTCGCATTATCATTGGCAATTATCAGTGCAAATATTGGTTTAGCTGAAACTGACCGTCCTCAATTATTAACTAGAGGATTTGATCGTAACTATATTGTGAAATATTTAGGTATGTACAACTATACAATATACGATGCAGTGCAAAGTACGAAGGCATCTGCACAGAGAGTTACAGCGAGCAGTGATGATATTACAGAAATTCTTAACTTCACAAAGTCTAATTATGCAGAACCAAATCCAGAATACTTTGGAATTGGTGAAGGGATGAACGTAATCTATTTTCACTTAGAATCTATTCAATCATTCCTAATAGATTACGAATTGCATGGAGAAGAAGTAACACCGTTCCTAAACTCTTTAACTAGAGAGGAAAACACAGTCTACTTTGACAACTTCTTCCATCAGGTCGCAGCTGGTAAAACTGCAGATGCTGAATTTATGATCGAAAACTCATTATATGGTTTACCACAAGGTTCAGCTTTTACAACGAAAGGAAGAAATGTATACCATGCAGCGCCAGCTATTCTAGGGCAACAAGGATATACATCTGCAGTATTTCATGGGAATGCAGGAAGCTTCTGGAATAGAAATGAAATTTATAAATCATTTGGTTTTAACCATTTCTTCGATGAGAATTTTTATGATGTGAATCCAGAGGACTTAACTGATTATGGATTAATGGACAAACCGTTCTTTGAACAATCAAAGGAATTAATAGAATCATTACCACAACCATTCTATACGAAATTTATTACGGTTACTCATCATTATCCTTATCCGATAAGTGATGAAGATGCAACAATCGCGCCACATACGACAGGAGATAAATCTGTAGATAATTATTTCCAAACTGCTCGATATGCGGATGAAGCATTAGAAGAGTTCTTTACTTATCTAAAAGAATCTGGATTATATGATAATTCCATTATCATTATGTATGGTGATCACTATGGTATTTCTAAAAACCATAATGAAGCGATGAGCCAGGTATTAGGTAAGGAAGTTACAGAATTTGATAATGCTGCATTACAGCGTGTACCATTATTCATTCGTGTTCCAGGAATGGAAGGCGGTATAAACCATAAATATGGTGCTCAGATTGACATTAAACCAACATTAATGCATTTGCTTGGTATTGATTCGAGAGATTATGTACATTTCGGTACAGATTTATTCTCTGATGAACATGATGAATTAGTACCATTTAGAAATGGTGACTTCGTAAGCCCAACTATTACTAGTGTTGGTGACAAGTACTATGATTCTAAGACTGGTGAATTATTAGAGGAAGATATGTTACAAGAAGCAGAAAAATATCGTGAACTTGCACAATACAAATTGGCACTTTCAGACCATGTTGTAAATGGTGATTTATTACGCTTCCATACACCTAAAGGTTTCGAACCAGTCGATCGCTCAAAATATAATTATCAAAAACAAGAAGATGAATAAAACAAAAGCTGTCTAGGAGTAATCCGATGACAGCTTTTTTCTTAGTGCGACTGAGAAATAGATTTTTTGTAGATGAGTATTTTACTAGTATGAATTTCTTGAAAAAATGAAACAATTCATATAGTACTTCGTATATAATGTATAGTGAATGGAGGGGCGAGATGATGAGTAATAAGGATAACGAAACAAATGAATTGTTATTAAGAGAAATAAAACAATTAAATGAAAAGATCTCTAAGTTAGAAACAGATATAGAGGATATTAAATTTTTCACTCCGAAACCCATTCTTAATACAGAAACAATTGGTACGATTGGTGGATTAATACTCGGAGCGCTTGTCATAATAGGTATATTTTATTAATTAAAAGGCTGCCGAAAAACGGACAGCCTTTTCTTGTGAATTGTAAAACTTACTGTAAATAAGTCCGTTTATTAACGCGAACTCGGAAAGATTCGCAGTATGGTGTTGTTGAATTCTTCAAAGAAGCCACTAACTGGTTCGCCATTATTTAAATCATTTCTATATTCGTGCATACGCTCATAAAAATCAGGGTTTTCTGATACATAAACGTGATCAAGATCTTTATCGACTTTTCGAGCTTTATTAGCTATTTTCTCTTCAATATTTTTTGTGAGTTCGTTACGGGAGTCATTCGTTAATTTAACAGCAATATACGCATTCCTTCTTGTAACAAGAACATATGCATTGTCTACTTCTTTTAATTGGGCGACTGCAACAGCAATGTCGTCTGCAACATCAATGTCGTCTGCAACATCAATGTCATCGGCAACATCGATATTATCAGTAGCTTGATTACCATTATTCACATTCATGGGATATTTTGCGTTAAATCGATCATTACCTGTATAGTTACTATTGTAATTGTAGTCAGTCCAATCGCTAGTATTTTGAACTCCATCATAATGGCCATTCTGTGGGGGCGGAGAACTATCGTACGCAAATTCATTATTGTTACCATTATTTGTCCCACATCCAACAAGCATAAGTGAGACAAAACTGCTATATATTATGGGCTTAATTATCCTCAAGATGATCCTCCTCTTCACAAATGATTCTTTAATAATGTTCCAAAAGACTCAATTTTTATGCTGTATTTTTGATATAATAAGGCAGTTAACAACTTTAGGAAACTGCATATAGAAAGAGGGATAATATGTCCTGGTTTAGAAAGGTTTTTTCGAAATTTCTAGATAGTGAGCACGAAGAAAGTCAAACAAGTTACGAGAATAAGCAATTACAAAATGACTATCACATACCTAAAATGAATACAAAAATGACATACCATTATCCGAAAGGAAATTTTAGATTTCCATTAATTGAAGATGAACCAAAACGAGAAAGGCATTCCATCCAAAAGCAGCCCGATAATCAACGAAATACGAATAGAAGTGCAAGCTATAATAGGCAGCCTAATCGTTATTCTTCGCCACCTCAAGTAGATGATGGCGAAAGACTCCCTAAAACATTAGGGAAGGAATATCCTGAATCTGTGTTTCAAAAGAAGGATAGACGACCAACTTCAAATAAGATAGAATCAAAATCGCGGCAACCATTTCGACCTTCAACAGTTCCGTCACCGATATATGGATTTAATGATCCAAGAAAAGCAAAACCTTTTTCTGTAGATGAAACTCCTTTATCGCAACAGACGGCGGAGAGTGAGACAGAACAGGAAAATAATCTGGATACTCATGAAGTGGTACATATTCCTGAACATGTACACCAAGATGAAACAGAAAAGGAAGTACAGTATGAGAGAAGCGAGGAAATTGTAACAGAAGAAAAAAATGAGCCCGTTATTAATGAAATGGAACTGTCTTCAAATCACGATGAATTTGTGGAAGAGGATTCAAAAGAGTCAAATCCTACAAATCTGAAAGACATGAAACAGAAGAAACCGAGAAGAAACATGCCATTTAATGTATTAATGTTGAAACAGGATCGAAAATCTTTTCAAGAACGTCAAAAGAACAGACTAGAAACAAAAGAAGAAGAGAGCCAAAATCTACAACAAGATACACAACAATTACAACAAGCGTACAAAGAAGTGATTAATACGGAAGTTGCTGTTTCGACTGACAATACGGTACAGACGTTAGAGTCGTATGTATTTCCACCTATTCAGCTGCTGCATCCTCCTGTTGTGAAAGCTGAAAATAAGCAATGGATCGCGGAGCAAACCGAACTACTAGATGAAACATTACTAAATTTTAATGTGAATGCACATGTTGTAAATGTTAGTCAAGGACCATCTGTTACAAGGTTTGAAGTTCATCCAGAGCGTGGTGTGAAAGTAAATAAGATAACAAATTTGAGTGATGACATTAAATTAAGTTTAGCTGCAAAAGATATTCGGATGGAGGCACCTATACCTGGTAAGAGAACTATTGGTATTGAACTTCCTAATCACGAAAGTAGACCGGTTCAAATTAGTGAAATTATTAACGACGAAACATTTCTATCTAGTGAATCGCCATTAACCGCAGCGCTCGGTTTAGATATTTCTGGTATACCAGTTGTGACAGACTTAAAGAAAATGCCACATGGCTTAATTGCCGGTGCTACTGGTTCTGGAAAGAGTGTTTGTATTAATTCAATATTAGTTAGTCTTTTATACAAAGCAAAACCTGAAGACTTAAAATTATTGCTAATTGACCCGAAAATGGTAGAACTCGCTCCATATAATCATATCCCTCATTTAGTAAGCCCAGTTATCACTGACGTTAAGGCAGCGACTGCAGCTTTAAAATGGGCCGTAGATGAAATGGAACGTCGTTACGAATTATTTGCTCATGCAAGCGTGAGAGATATTAATCGGTTTAATATAGTTGCTACAGAAAATGGGCAGCATCATGAAAAACTTCCTTTTATTGTAATAGTTATCGACGAATTAGCAGATTTAATGATGATGGCACCACATGATGTAGAAGATTCAATCTGTAGGATTGCTCAAAAGGCACGGGCATGTGGAATCCATCTAATTATTGCAACACAACGTCCATCTGTTGATGTAATTACGGGATTAATAAAAGCGAATGTGCCAACAAGAATTGCTTTTTCGGTCTCCTCACAAGTGGACTCTCGTACAATAATTGATATTAGTGGTGCAGAAAAGCTTTTAGGTCGAGGTGATATGTTGTTTTTAGAAAGTGGTTCTTCCAAACCAGTTAGACTTCAAGGAACCTTTGTTTCTGATGAAGAAATTGATCGGGTGATAGAGTTTGTGCGTAATCAAGGAGAGCCTAATTATTTATTTGAACAAGAGGAATTACTTAAGAAAGCTCAAATTCAGGAAGATGAAGATGAGCTATTAATGGACGCTTGTGATTTTGTTGTTAATCAAGGTAGTGCTTCTACCTCATTATTACAACGAAATTTCCGTATTGGTTATAATCGTGCAGCTCGACTAATGGAGATGTTGGAAACACAAGGAATTATTTCAGAACCAAAAGGAAGTAAACCACGAGATGTTCTTATTAATCACAATGAATTAGAAAAACTGAAGGAGACGTTACAACTTCAGTAATGAAGCTAATCAGCTTTAAGGTAGCTACCGTGTAAATGCTTCAAAGGATGGGTATATACTTAGATAACTAATAAAATACCATGTTAAAAGCACATATATTCACAAGAAGCCTATAATGTTGTATAAGGTTATCTTTATGCCTGAAAGACTTTATCCATCTGGTTGGCAGTAATTACAACTATTAGGCATTCGATCTTAATAAATGATATAATGGCAGAATACGAAAAAAATATGTAAAAACATATTCATGTTTTTACATACAAATTAATTCTCAGAAAATAATAATGAATAATAAAACATAGTGATTTAGCAAATCTAACGTAAAATCATATTATAAAAATGACAGCCGAAGTTGGAGGTTCGATTATGACAGTATACCATTTCGTAGGTATCAAAGGATCTGGAATGAGTGCACTAGCGCAAATTCTTCACGATATGGGATATAAAGTACAAGGTTCCGATGTGGAAAAATACTTTTTTACCCAAGCAGCACTTGAAAATTTGAATATAACTATTTTACCTTTTCAACGAGAAAATATAAAAGAAGGTATGACAGTAATAGCTGGGAATGCTTTTCCTGATACACATGAAGAAATTGAAGAAGCGAGAAATAGAAATATTCCTATTGTAAGATATCACGCATTTTTAGGGGATTTAATGAAGAAATTTACAAGTATTGCTGTAACAGGATCTCATGGAAAAACGTCAACCACAGGTTTACTTTCACATGTGATGGGAGGAGCGAAACCAACATCCTATTTAATCGGTGACGGTACTGGTAAAGGGATAAAGGACTCTGAGTACTTTGTTTTTGAAGCATGTGAGTATCGTCGCCATTTTCTGTCCTATTCTCCAGATTATGCGATTATGACGAATATCGATTTCGATCATCCAGATTATTTTTCAAATATTGAGGATGTATTCTCAGCTTTTCAACAAATGGCGATGCAGGTAAATAAGGCAATTATTGCCTATGGTGATGACGAGCATTTACAAAAAATCCAAGCAGAAGTTCCTGTGATATTTTATGGTTTTAGTGAACGGAATGATTTCCAAGCACGAAATCTACAGACATCTTCATCTGGAACAAAATTTGATGTATATGTTCGTAATGATTTTCATGACACATTTGAAATACCTTCCTTTGGAGATCATAATGTTTTAAATGCATTATCCGTAATCGCTCTTTGTCATTATGAAGATATAAACACAAATGTCGTAAAGAGATACTTAAAAACATTTCAAGGTGTAAAAAGAAGGTTTACAGAGAAGAAGGTTGGAAATCAAGTACTAGTGGATGATTATGCACACCACCCTGTTGAGATTAAGGCAACAATTAATGCTGCACGTCAAAAGTATCCTAATAGGCCAATTGTTGCAGTGTTTCAGCCACATACGTATTCAAGAACCCAAACGTTCTTGGATGATTTTGCAGACAGTCTAAGAGGAGCAGATAAGGTATATTTATGTGAAATATTTGGATCTGCTCGAGAAATTAATGGCACACTGACAGTGAATGATTTAAAGAATAAAATACCTGGTGCAGAGTTAATAGTGGAAGAAGATACATCTCCATTATTGATGCAAAATAAAGGAATCCTACTATTTATGGGTGCTGGAGATATTCAAAAATTTCAATCAGCATATGAAGATTTATTAAGGCAACAATTGAAAAAAGCTCAATAATACATGTAGAAAAAGAGGTTAACCATTATTTCTTTGGTTTCACAAATATAGACCAAGATAATGGCTTCCTCTTCTTTTCTTATGGTGGTAAGTACATAAGACACTATGAATAGGACTGAAATAAAAAGATAAACATAAATACATATTCCGACCATTTTCATATTTTAGTGTAAAAATGCAGGAAAATCAGAGTTTATGTAGAAGTATATCTAAAAGTTGTTTATCTTTTAAGTGAAAAGGGTAAAGTGGAATTGACAGATTTGGAGGTGTTGCAAAGGATGGAAATAATTTTATATTTAAGTGTAGCTTTAATCGCTATAGCATTTTTCATACTTGTAATTAGTCTAATTAAAACGTTAAAAGCAATGAAAGGCACGTTAGAAAGTGTTTCACACACACTAGACGGACTTGAAAAACAATTACAAGGAGTAACAGGAGAAACAACCATTCTGTTACATAAAACGAATGCACTAGCAGAGGATTTCCAAGGCAAAGCAGAAAAACTAGAAACAGTTGTAACTGCTGTACAGGATGTAGGAAATACGGTGCAAGAGCTAAACAACACGTTAAAAAGAGTAACATCATCTGTTGCTACTTCGATTGAGAAAAATCAAGATAAGGTTGGACAAGTAGTTCAGTGGACAGCCATTGTGAAGGAAATCAGGGATAAATGGTTTAGGGAAAAAAATCATTCAACCAAAGGAAGAAAAAATGTAAATACTGATTCAACAGTTACATCACACCAACTAGAAACAGGTCGTGGTTAATATATTTTGAACAATACATTATTGGAGGATGAGGAAAAATGAGTAATAATCAAAATGGATCTACAAATTTTTTAACTGGTGTTATTGTCGGTAGTATTGTGGGGGCTGCAACAGCACTTTTGTTGGCTCCAAAGTCCGGTAAAGAACTTAGAAGCGATATTAATACACAAGTTAGTACAATAAAGGATAAATCAGGCGAATGGAAGGAAACCGTCATGGAAAAAGGGACAGAAATTTCTGCAACAGCGAAAGAAAAAACAGCACATCTTCGTCAAGTAGCAATGGAAACAGGCACAAATGTGAAAGATGTAGTTAAAGCGAAAGCAGAACAATTGAAAAGTACTGTAAAGAAATCCGATAATCAAGATCAATCGGAAGAAGCAGCTGAACTCGCAGAGGTAGATAATGAAGTTGCGGAAGAAATCAATAATGCAACTGTATCTAATGAAGCTGAATTTGTTAAACAATCATAATAGCTGATGTTATATTACAGGTAGCAAAAAATGCTACCTGTTTATTGTATTTAAAAAATTCCTTTAAATGAGCAGGAATATTATTACAAATTAAGTTTTTCTGTTATTATAGTATAAGAAGGTTTCTGGAATTACATTGTTAGTAGAATCTTCTAGGAATTACTTGCTTCCTTTTCCCAATTCTTTAATAATGATTGTGAAACAAATCACTAAATTTTGAGAAAATTGTCGAATTTAAGTGAAGTTTGCAGAAGGTTTTGCTGTATCTTATGATGATGTGAAGCAATACTAAGAAGGAACAGGTAAATTAACCATATAAATTTGATGTTAATTTAGGAGTGTGAATGGAATGAATATTACTATTTATGACGTTGCTAGAGAAGCTAATGTTTCTATGGCAACTGTTTCAAGAGTAGTGAATGGTAATCCTAATGTTAAACCCGCAACCCGTAAGAAAGTATTAGAAGTGATTGATCGACTTGAATATCGACCTAATGCAGTGGCACGTGGACTAGCTAGTAAGAAAACAACCACTGTTGGTGTAATTATTCCTGATATATCAAATATCCTTTATGCTGAACTTGCTCGAGGAATAGATGATATAGCTACAATGTATAAATACAATATTATTCTAAGTAACTCTGATCAAAACTTAAATAAAGAAATGTTGTTATTAAATAATATGCTTGGAAAACAAGTAGACGGCATACTATTTATGGGTGGAAATATAACGGATAAGCATATTGAGGAATTTAAACGCTCTCCAGTACCAATTGTATTAGCAGGTACGATGGAACAATCAGGTGTAATCCCGTCTGTCAATATTGATTATAGACAAGCTGCATTTGACGCTGTTTCTTCCTTTATCGAGAAAGGTCATACGAAAATAGCATATGCGATTGGACCTCTTCATAATTCTATTAATCAGGATGAAAAGCTTACAGGATATAAAGAAGCGTTAGAAAAGGCAGGGCTTGAATATCGTGAGGATTATGTCATTGAAGGTGATGATACTTACGATTCTGGTATCGAAACTTGGGCAAAATTAACAGAATTAGATGAAAAACCAACAGCAGTATTAGCTGGTAATGATGAAATGGCATTAGGTATAATGCATGGTGCGCAAGATCAAGGGTTGTCTATTCCAGATGATTTAGAAGTAATTTCATCTGATGATACAAGACTTACGTTAATGGTGAGACCTCAGCTCTCCTCTATAGTGCAACCTTTATATGACATTGGTGCTGTAGCGATGCGCTTATTAACAAAATTTATGAACAAAGAAAAAGTGGATGAAAATAAAGTTATATTGCCACATCGAATTGAATTTAGATCAACAACAAAATAAGGAAATAACGGGCGGTGTACAGTGTGCAATTTATCTGTGCCCGTTATTTTTTTGAATGTAAGTGATTTAGTTCAAATCTTTACTATACTGATGCATGAATCTAAGACGATGGAATTGTTGAAGTGATTCTCTAGGAACTTTTTTACCTACTCTTACCATTAAACAATTAGCTGGATGGGACGTGATTTCAGGGTCATCTGTCTCACATAAACGCAAACCACCATGATGCATCAACTTTTCCATCATTTTTCGATATTGCCATATCGTTAAGTTAGTTCCTTGTAAATCCCAATGCCAATGATATTCAGTAGAGATAATTATATAGTTCTCCATTGCTTCATCCATCATGGAAACAGATAATAAGGATTTTCCAACTCCTGAAGCTCTAAAAAAGGGGATAACTTCAATTGCACCAAGCTCTATTAAATCCTTCATTTTTCCATGAGACCATCTTTCAAGTGGATGGGGATATAGAAAAGTTACATAACCTACGATTTGATTATCATTTCTAGCTATTATGATTCTTCCTTCCGGTAGCTTAGATATCTCAATGAGGGCTTTATGTTGTAGCTTGGCAGGTCGAAATGCTGTTAAGTCTTCGTGAAAATCTAAAGAAGATAACAGGTCTGTTGTAATAGGACCTTCAATATGGAGGGGACCATTTATTGTTCTAACTTCTTTTGAATGATATGTCTTATTATGTTTCATTAATTAAGTATACCTCCTTCAGAGGCGGACAATTATATTAGTTCTTGCAGTAGATGAACAAGTGTACAGAATAAAAGGTATAATTCTGATTAAGAGAATTATACCTTTGTTCATATACTATTTAGGTTTGTTAAAATGCCTTATTTATATTCAACTAAATGGTATTTTTTCTTCCCACGACGGATTACAGTGAATTTACCACCAATTTTGTCATTTTCCTCTAAGTTGTACTGTACATCTGTAACTCGTTCACCATTAATAGAGATTGCGCCATTTTGGATATCTTCTCTAGCTTGGCGTTTAGAAGAGGAGATTTTACCAGCTACGAGTACTTCTACTAATGCCATTTCATCACTGTCATGTTGATAGGATGGAACATCTTTAAATCCTTGTTCGATTTCATCTACAGATAAACTGCTAATATCTCCACTGAACAAAGCTTCCGTAATCTTAAGTGCTTGTTCAAGAGCGGCTTCTCCATGAATTAATTTTGTCATTTCTTCTGCTAATTTACGTTGTGCTTTACGTAAATGTGGTTCTTCATTCACTGATATTTCTAATGCTTCAATTTCACTTTTCTCTACAAATGTGAAGAACTTTAAGTACTTAATAACATCGGCATCTGCAGTATTTACCCAGAATTGATAGAACTCATAAGGAGTAGTCTTCTCTGGATCAAGCCAAATTGCTCCGCCTTCCGTTTTTCCAAATTTAGTACCATCTGCTTTTGTAACGAGAGGAATCGTCATTCCGTAAGCTTTAGCACCTTCTCCTGCCATTTTTCTAATCATTTCAAGACCTGTAGTGATGTTTCCCCATTGATCACTACCACCAATTTGCATTTTACAATCAAAATTTTTGTATAGATGGTAGAAGTCAATTGCCTGGAGTATAGTATACGTGAATTCAGTAAATGAGATTCCAGTATCTAATCTAGATGCGATAGTATCCTTCGCAAGCATGTAGTTAACACCAATATTTTTACCGTAGTCTCTCAAGAATGAAATTAAATCAATAGAACTTACCCAGTCATAGTTATTCGCCATGACTGCTCCATTTTCACCAGAAAAATCAAATATTTGTTCTAATTGTTTTTGAATCCCTTGGACATTTTTTTGAACTTGTTCAATAGTTTGGAGCTTACGTTCTTCCTTCTTTCCACTAGGGTCACCAATAAGACCTGTTGCACCGCCTACAAGCACAATTGGTCGATGTCCGTGCTGCTGGAATCTTTTTAGCGTTAGAAACGGCAATAAGTGACCAATATGCATACTATCAGCAGTTGGATCAACTCCACAATATAAGGAGATCTTTTCTTTGCTTAACGTCTCTGCCATTCCTTCTGTATCTGTTTCTTGATATATAATGCCACGCCATCTTAAGTCTTCTAATAATTGTTCCAATGTTATCCCCACTTTCATGTTTTCGAGTAATAAAAAACGCCCCTTCGTATAAACGAAGGGACGATTATTCACCGTGTTACCACCCAACTTGGGAAAAAAATTCCCCACTCCACATTTATAACGGTGATTTTCACCGTTTATCGCTAATAATAAAAACATGAAATATGTCATTATATTCACGATAAAAACTCAAGGAGGTAATTCATCAATCTGTATGTGCCGATTTGCACCAAACATCGGCTCTCTATACTACAGGGACAGTTGACTACTAATTCCTATCAAAGTTAAAATTATTCAATAATATATCGTATTTTAAACATAATTAAAGATGATTGTCAAATAGCGTTTGAAATTTTTTCTGACAACCTATGTAAGTATGCTATAATAGGAATGATTTTTAGGGGGAATAAATGAATGAATATAAATTGGAATAAAAGTTGGGAGAGGTTGAAATCATCTATTTCAACACTTCGATATAAGCGAGTTGTCAAAGGATTACGTATTACATACGGAGTCGTTTGGAATCTTGTTTTGTTACTCGTTATTGTAGGGTTAATTGGCGGTGCTTTTGTAGGCGGAGTGGGTGCAGGTTATTTTGCATCTCTAGTGAAAGATGAAAAAGTAAGAGCAGAAGAATCAATGGTAAAAAATATTTATCAATATGAAGAAACCTCGACTTTATATTTTGCTGATAATAAACCATTGGGTAAGTTGCGATCCGACATTGACCGGGTTGAAGTTGCAATTGAAGATGTATCAGAACATCTGAAAAATGCAGTAATTGCTACAGAAGATGAATATTTTTATGATCATAATGGTGTTGTACCAAAGGCTTTATTCCGTGCCGTATTTCAGGAATTTACTAATTCAGCTATTCAATCAGGTGGAAGTACATTAACACAGCAATTAATTAAAAACCAAATATTAACAAATGAAGTTTCCTTTGATCGAAAAGCTAAAGAAGTACTCCTTGCACTTCGTGTAGAACGGTTTATGGAAAAAGACGAGATTTTAGAAGCGTATTTAAATGTTTCGACATTCGGTCGTAACTCATCTGGGCAAAATATTGGTGGTGTACAAGCTGCAGCAAGGGGAATCTTTGGAATCGATGCAAAGGATTTGAATTTACCACAATCTGCCTTTATAGCTGGTTTGCCACAAAGTCCATTCAGATATACACCTTTTACAAATAAAGGTGAAGTAAAGGATGCTGAATATTTAGAGCCTGGGCTTAACAGAATGAAAACTGTTTTGAGTAGAATGTTGCGAGAGGGATATATAACAGAGGAAGAATACCAAGAAGCAATAAAATATGATATAACGAAAGATTTTATTCCGAAACAACCTAGAACCTTTGAAAAATATCCAGCCTTAACTTTTGAAATAGAAAAAAGAGCAGTCAAAGTGATGACATATGTACTTGCGGAACAAGATGGATATACAAAGGAAGATCTAGATGCGGATAATAAGTTATATGAGAAGTATTCGACATTAGCAAACCGAGATATACGCCAAAATGGGTATAATATCCATTCAACAATTAAAAAAGAAATATATGATATACACCAGAAAACGAAAGATGCTTATAAAAATTATGGACCAACATATAAAACAAAAAGAAAAAATCCTGAAACTGGAGAAATTGAAACTGTAGATGATCCGGTGCAAATTGGTGGGATTATGATTGAAAATAGCACTGGGAAAATTTTGAGTTTTATTGGTGGACGTGATTTTGAATTAGAGCAAATGAATCACGCTACAGATGCAAAACGTCCAAATGGTTCTACAATGAAGCCATTACTTGTTTATGCACCAGCATACGAGCTAGGAGCTGCTGCACCGGGATCAATCGTAGCTGATTTACCATATGAGATTCCGATTCCTGGTGCAAAGCCTTATACGCCAAATAACTTTTCTGTAGGAAGATTTTACGGGCTTATTACAACTAGGTATGCACTGGCAAAATCATATAATGCCTCTGCAGTTGCAACATATATGAGGATTTTAGATCAAAAGCCTGCAAAATACTTAGAAAAAATGGGCTTTACGAGTGTAACACCAGAGGAGTATACGTATCCATCACTTGCTCTTGGTGGTATGACAAATGGTGTAACTGTTGAAGAAAACACGAATGCATACACTACCTTTGCCAATGGTGGTAAATTTGTGGATGCTTACATGATTGATAAAATTACAGACAAAGATGGTAATGTTGTTTATGAACATAAGGTGGAGCCTGTGGATGTGTTCAGTCCACAAACAGCCTATTTAATGCTAGATGTTATGCGAGACGTATTTAAATACGGTACTGCAACAGCTATACCAGGTATGTTAAATTTTAAAACAGATTTAGCTGGTAAAACTGGTACATCCAATCAAGCGAGGGATTCATGGCTTGTTGCTTCTAATCCAAATGTTACATTTGGAACATGGATTGGATATGGATCGAATAGAAGCCTAACAGTTCCAGGAAATAGCGAGAGCTTCCGAAATTATCAAATATGGGCAAATTTAATGAATGCAGCACATGAAGTAGCTCCAGAAATAGTCAATGGGGAAGAGCGCTTTAAAATGCCTGGTGGAATTGTCAATAGATCATATTGTTCCGTTTCGGGTATGTTGCCATCGGATGCTTGTACGAAAGCTGGTCTTATTAACACTGACATTTTCAACGCGAAATTCGTTCCTGATAAAGCAGATGATGTGCTAGGGAATGGTCGCTATGTAGCGATTGGCCATAAGAAATACATGGCACTCCCGTCTACACCAGAAGAATTTACGAAGCCAGGAATGTTAATAGATCCGGAATTTATTAAAGAAATTTCACTAGGTTATGTAAAAGACTTTTCTCAAATAATTCCAAAAGATAACAAGTGGAAAGACATCTTTGTTGCAGATGCCAAAATAGAGGATGATGGCTCAGCACCTGCTACTGTGAAAGCGTCAGTTCAGGATGGCAAAATCAAATGGGAACCTTCCTCTAGTAAAGATGTAGTTGGTTACCGAGTATATTCTGAAGCTGGAGACAAACTAGCAGCAATTACTGCTGACGCAGATCTTGCTTTCAATGGAGGAAAAGGTCGTTACTACGTTGTTGCAGTTGACATCGCTGGTACTGAATCAGCACCATCTAATGTTGTTGGTGAAGAAGAAACAGTTGAACCGACAAACCCTGACGATGATAAAGGGAAAGATGAAGATAAAAATAATGGAAATAACGACAATAGAGGAAATAACGGTAATAATGAGAACAGAGGCAACAATGGAAATGAAAATGGAAACAATCGTGGAGAACATGGCAATACAGAAGATATAGAAGATTAACATTTACCCTCCGAACAGACTTAAGTTTGGAGGGTTATTTTTTTACATAAATATATAACAGGAACTATTCGATTTGAATTAGAGGAATTCCCTTTTAAAATTATTAATAGGAGAAATATTGATAATAAAAATTCTTTATTTTAAGTATTGTATAGCTTAAAGAAACATTATTGAAAGATAGATTAAAATTACCAACTTTCATTTGGTATAATAAAAGTATTATAGGACATAGTCTCGTCGGAATGTCCAACTGAAAGAAATGGTGATATTGTGTTTAAAATCCTGTTAGTTGAAGATGAAATTACGTTATATAAAGAAATGAAGGAACGGCTTTCACAATGGTCGTACGATGTGTATGGTGTTGAGGATTTTAACAACGTGATGAAGGAGTTTTCGACTATTCAGCCAGATCTTGTCATTATTGATATTCAATTACCGAAGTATGATGGTTTTTACTGGTGTCGTATGATTCGAACGTATTCAATGGTTCCCATAATTTTTCTATCATCTAGAGACCATCCGACAGATATGGTTATGTCCATGCAGCTTGGAGCAGATGATTTTGTACAGAAGCCGTTTCATTTTGATGTACTCATTGCAAAGATTCAGGCAATCCTAAGGCGAGTGTACAACTATAGTCTTGAGCATCAAATTCAACTGAAAGTTTGGAATGGAGCTTCTGTAGATTACGTAAAGAATACCGTGCAAAATAAGGTCGGCAAGATAGAGTTGACGAAAAATGAAATGTTTATTTTAAAAAACCTAATCGAGCATGCGAACCAAATCGTCAGCCGCGAGAAACTTATCAAAAGTTTATGGGATGATGAACGTTTTGTAAGCGACAATACCTTAACAGTAAATGTGAACCGATTAAGAAAACGACTAGAAGAAATTAATCTTGGTCAATATATTGAAACAAAAGTTGGACAAGGATACATGGCAAGAGAAGAGGATGCCTCGAAATGATGAAGAAATATCTGTTAGAAAGGTGGAGTTGGATTCTACTATTCTTTTTTTTTCAAGGTATAATCCTGTTAATCGGGTATCTGGATCCATCTCTTTCATTTCAATCTATGCTATATATTGTATTGTTGTTTTTTGTCATTTTTATTATATTTTTTGTTATTCAATATAATCGAGAAGTGCTATTTTATAAAAATATGGAAGAATGGGACCCCAAAATTGGTATTGAAAATATTCAGGAAGGAAAGACACCATTTGAAAAAGTGATAGAATCTACTATCAAACAGCAACATTCATACTATATAAAAGAAATAAGTAATCATGTAACTAGTGTCGAGCAGGAAAAGGATGAGTTATTATCATGGATTCATGAAGTGAAGACACCATTAACAACGATAAAATTAATGCTTGAAAGAATAGAAGATGACAAATTTAAAGAACAATTATTGTCTGAATGGTTGAGGATACATTTGCTTCTCGATCAACAATTGCATCTTCGTCGAATTCCTTTCATGGAAAACGATCTTTTTATTGAACGAGTCAATTTGGAAAAGGTAATTGTTTCCGAAATACGTTCCTTGCAAACATGGTGTTTACAAAAGGGTATTGGGTTTGATATGTCATTAGAGGCTCCTGAAGTTTATTCTGACGGGAAGTGGCTTCAATTTATTGTACGACAAATTTTATCCAATGCGGTTAAGTATAGTGAAAATGCTGAGATTGAAATACATAGTTATCAAAAAAATGGTGCGGTAGTTCTGGAGATACAAGATTACGGACGGGGAATAAAGGAGAAAGACCTACCGCGCATTTTTGAAAAAGGCTTTACCTCCACAACTAATCATCGGGATCACGCAGCAACAGGAATGGGCCTATACCTTACAAAAAATGCAGCAAAACCGTTGAAAATTAAGATTGATGCCCAATCTAAGTATGAAGTAGGAACAAAGATTACGTTGACCTTTCCGAAAAGCAATGACTTTATTAAGCTAACAAGCATGTGACAAAAATGTCACATGCTTTCGTGTTTTGTTCGCCAATTCGAAGGAAAAAGGACATAATCCCATCTAAAATAAAGTTAAGGAGTTGATAAGATTGAATATATTAGAGTCTAATAAAATAGTAAAAACGTACGGAAACAAGTGGAACCGCCAAGAAGTGTTAAAAGAAATTGATATAGAAGTGAAAAAGGGAGAGTTTGTCGGGATTATGGGTCCCTCAGGTTCTGGTAAAACAACTTTGTTAAACGTGCTCTCCTCTATTGACCGTGTGAGTTCAGGTTCAATTCGAGTGGATGGGAAAGAATTCACGAGTATGAATGATATGGAACTAGCAGAGTTTCGAAAACGCCACCTCGGATTTATTTTTCAGGAATATCATTTATTAGATACTTTAACAGTCAAGGAAAATATTATGCTCCCACTAACTGTCAATAAGTTTTCCAAAAAGGTCGCACAAAAGATGTTTGAGGGTGTGGCGCAGGAATTAGGAATATTGGAGATACAGGATAAGTATCCAAATGAAATTTCTGGGGGTCAAAAGCAACGGACTGCAGCTGCACGTGCTTTCGTTCATGAACCTAGTATTATTTTTGCAGATGAACCTACAGGAGCCCTCGACTCGAAATCTGCCTCAGATCTATTGAATAAATTAAGCGACCTTAATGCAAAACGAGAATCCACTATTGTGATGGTCACACATGATCCACAAGCAGCAAGCTATTGTAGCCGAGTTATTTTTATTAGAGATGGACAGATATTTACGAAATTGAATCGTGGCGAGGAGCGCAGACAGGATTTCTTTAACGATATTATTAAGACACAAGCTGTATTAGGTGGGGTAGGGGTATGAGCTTCAAAAATCTCATCTTTCGAAATTTAGTAAAGAACATCAAAAACTATTATTTGTACGTTTTTGCACTTATTTTTAGTGTTGCCTTGTATTTTGCATTCTTGACCCTACAGTTTGATCCATCGATGGATGCTGCGGAAGGATCGATTAAAGGGGAGGCAGCGATGAAAGTTGCGGCCGTTATGCTAATCGCTATCGTCATAGTATTCCTGATCTATGCGAATACGTTGTTTATCAAGCGTCGTGGCAAGGAAATTGGATTGCTCCAGCTAGTTGGAATTTCTAAAAGAAAAACTTTTTGGATATTAAGTGTTGAAAATATGATTCTTTATTTTTGCTCGATGATTGTTGGAGTGTTTATCGGATTTGTGTCTTCAAAACTAATGTTAATGATTTTATTAAAGGTTATCGGGATTGAAGAGGTGGCAACATTGCGGTTTTCCACAGAGGCACTTGTTCAAACCGTCATTGTATTTGCCGTTATATATGTGATAATCATGGTCAAAAATGCGTTGTTTATCCAACAACAGCAAATCATATCCTTGTTCCATACAACTTCAACTTCTGAGGAGACAAAACGGAAGGTTTCTGTATTAGAAGTTATCATGGGTATTCTAGGAATTGTGCTCATTATATTTGGTTACTATTTATCAACAAAATTATTTAATGGTCAGTTTACTACAATGGAACTAATGTTTATGGTAATGGTAACAATCCTTGCCTCGGTAATTCTAGGAACATATTTCTTTTACAAGGGCTCTATTCGGTTTATTTTTAATCTGATTCGTAAAAAGGATAATGGATATCTGTCGGTTTATAAAGTGTTGTCCTTATCATCAATTATGTTTCGAATGAGATCGAATTCGATGCTGTTAACTGTGATTACGACTGTCTCAGCATTGGCGCTCGGGTTATTATCACTCACTTACATTTCATATTATTCAGCTGAAAAAACAGCGATAGAGTCTGTAGTCAATGATTTTTCTATTCCTAACGAGGAGCGTGCAAAACAATTTTCTGATTTACTGGAAGCTGAACAAATTAGCTATACCAAAACGGAGATTGACTTGATGAATGTGTTGACGGATTTATCTAATGTCGTGGAGGATTCAGAAAAACGACAAGGATCAGACAATCTAAAACTACCAATGACAGTGATATCGGACCGTTTTGTTGAAGGAATTGATGTGGCAGAGCAGGAATCTGTGTTTATCAATGGTAATACAGCTATACAATCTCTGATGACCTTTAAAAAAGGGTTATTCACGATGTCCGGGAAATCAAAAAAATTTGAATTAAACTTTATAAAATATGAAGATAAACGCTTACTTCCAATGCGAATAACACTTGGTGGGTTTCCAGTAGCAGTTGTGGATGATACAGTATATCAACAATTAGCTGCGGATTTTGACCCAGAAGTCGAGAATGAGTTTTCTGTTTATGTCGGTTTTGATATTGATAAAAGCTCAGATCTAAATAAAGCTAATCAGATCTTCAATGATCTAAACTTAGGTCAATGGGCGGGGCATGAATCGCAATTAGACGCATTTATGAAGCAAAAAATGATAATGGGTTTAATTATGTTTATCGTCGGATTTCTGGGATTAACTTTTTTAATTACATCTGGTTGCATTCTTTATTTTAAGCAAATGGATGAAGGGGAAGAGGAAAAAGATAGCTATACAATTTTACGTAAATTAGGGTTTACAACAACAGATTTATTAAACGGGATTAAGGCGAAACAATTGTTTAATTTTGGTATTCCGTTAATTGTAGGGCTATTCCATAGCTACTTTGCGGTGAAATCTGGTTGGTTCTTTTTTGGAACCGAGCTCTGGACACCAATGATTATCGTGATGGTGTTCTATACTTTACTCTATTCAATCTTCGGGATCTTATCATTAATATATTATAAAAAGCTAATAAAAGAAGCTTTGTAATGTATGAGGTTGTACAAAACGATTTGAACTAGATGTAAAACCAACCAATAATCGTATAGATGATAGAAAAGGACCGAACTATGTAATCAATTTATAGTTCGGTCCTGCTTTGTTAAAGTCTCATACTATTACTTCTTTTTGTAAGAAGTCATACTTGATTATAAAAAATATCACTCTGAAATATATCGATTTTTCTCGTATGGAATGTCTGAAAAAAGAAGGTCATCATGATATCGGTGGCGAAATCATAACTTATTCAGAGGAGGTGTCAGTGTTTCATGATAAGTGACATAAACGAAAGGTGGTACGGCATTTAGGTGAATACTTTCCAAGCTGTTACGATGAATGAAAATGATAATGTTGCGGTTGCTATAAAAGACATATCCAAGAATTCAGCTATAGAAATAAATCATCAGATTAAAACAATTAGAGTACTTGTAGTTGATGATATTGAATTTGGTCATAAGTTTTCAATTCTACCAATTAAAAAAGGTGAAAATATATTGAAGTATGGAGAGGTCATAGGAGTAGCAACAAAAGACATTGCTACAGGAGAACATGTTCATATTCATAATTTAGAGGGAATACGTGGGAGGGGTGATCGGGTTGAACAATCAAGATAATAATCTGATGGGGTATAGAAGGCCGGATGGGCGAATTGGTATTAGGAATCATGTTCTAATATTGCCTACTATCACATGTGCAACACAGGCTGCAAAGCAAATTACTGAATTGGTGGATGGTACAGTTACCTTTATTCATCAACATGGATGTGCTCAAGTAGGCATCGATTATGAACAAACCTTTCGAACATATGTAGGGATGGGCTCTAATCCCAATGTATATGGCGTCGTTGTGTTAGGACTTGGTTGTGAAACACATCAAGCCCGTAGTGTAGCTGAAGAAATTAAAAAAACTGGTAAACCAGTTGAAACAGTTTCTATACAAGACCATGGTGGAACATTATCTGCAATTGCTGAAGGTTCTAAAATTGCAGTCAAAATGGTTCAAGAAGCATCTATGCAACAAAGAGTACCTTTTTGCTTCGATGAGCTAATTATTGGAACGGAATGCGGTGGATCAGATGCATGCTCTGGGATTTCCGCTAATCCAGCTGTAGGAGAAGTGAGTGACATGATTATTGATCGGGGAGGAACAGCAATATTAGCTGAGACAACAGAACTGATTGGAGCGGAGCATTTACTTGCAGAACGAGCTGTTGATGATCATGTGTCCAAAAGGGTGTATCAAGTAATATCTGCTATGGAAAACAGGGCGATTATGATGGGAGTAGACATCAGGACTGGAAACCCAAGCCCAGGAAATATTAAAGGTGGGTTAAGCTCATTGGAAGAAAAATCATTGGGGGCTGCCACAAAAGCAGGTACTAGAACTTTACAAGAATTAATAAATTATGCAGAAACACCAACAAAAAAAGGGTTAGTATGGATGGATACACCTGGTCATGATATCGAACAATTAACTGGAATGGCTGCAGGTGGAGCACAAGTCGTATTATTTACAACAGGTAGAGGAACTCCAACTGGATCACCTATTGTTCCTACTATAAAAATTGCAACTAATACATCCATTTTTGAAAGAATGGAAGAAAATATAGATTTGAACGCGGGAACGATAATAGAGGGCAAGGAAACAGTACAAGATGTAGGGAATAGAATCCTAGATGAAATTGCTATGGTATGTATGGGTAAGAAAACGAAAGCTGAAATCTTAAAGCAACATGACTTCGGAATTTGGAGAATAGGTCCTACATTTTAAATTTATTTTACATGATAAAATATAGCTTTAGTAAAGCTTTAGTAAACTATTTTTAATAACAAATACCCATAAGAATACAGGGGTAATTATAGTAAAAACTAGGGTTTATTTAAAGTAATTTACTAATATGGTAGAATGATACTGTAACGTCCTATCTAAGAATTCTCAAGGAGGATATTCAATTATGAAAACGTATTCAAATTACATAGCTGGAAAGTGGAGTCCATCTGCATCTGGGAAGACGAAAGAAATCATTAATCCTGCTACTCAAGAAGTTGTTGGGAGTGCTCAAGTTTCAACTACTGAAGACTTGGATGCCGCGGTGAATGCAGCTACCGAAGCAAGGTTTTCTTGGGCCAAATTATCTGGTGCTGCACGTGGTGACTACTTATATAAAGTGGCAAATCTTATTGAAGCGCGCTTGGACGAAATTGCCCAAACGATGACGGAAGAGATGGGTAAAACTTTTCCGGAAGCAAAAGGAGAAACTGCAAGAGGAGTCGCAATTTTACGTTATTATGCAGGAGAAGGATTGCGGAAAATTGGGGATGTCATTCCATCAACTGACAATGAGGCATTTATGTTTACAAAGCGGGTTCCACTTGGAGTAGTAGGTATCATCACTCCATGGAATTTTCCTGTTGCGATTCCAATTTGGAAAATGGCTCCCGCTTTGATTTACGGAAATACGATTATTATTAAACCTGCATCCGAAACAGCGATTACGGCAGCAAAAGTAATCGAGTGTTTTCATGAAGCTGGAATTCCTGAAGGGGTAGTCAATATGGTTACTGGACCTGGAAGTGTCATTGGTAATGGTATCGTGAATCATCCAGGTATTACGGGAATCTCATTCACAGGATCTGATACGGTTGGTAGAGAAATTGCCAAAGGAGCAGTGGCAAGAGGAGCTAAATTTCAACTTGAAATGGGAGGGAAAAATCCTGTCATTATTGCTGCTGATGCCGATTTAGATAAAGCAGTTGAAGGTACAATAAGTGGAGCTTTCCGTTCGACTGGTCAAAAATGTACAGCAACCAGCCGTGTTCTCGTTCATAGCAGTATAAAAGATGCTTTTACGGATAAATTACTTTCTGCAATGGAAGATATAAAAATCGGAAATGGCATGGAAGATGGAGTTTGGATGGGACCTTGTTCTTCTGAAGCACAAATGGAGACTGTTCTTTCTTATATTGAAAAAGGAAAAGAAGAAGGGGCCAAACTAATTCATGGTGGAAATAGATTAACAGATTCAGAGTATATTAAAGGTTTTTTTGTAGAGCCGACTATTTTTGATGATGTAGATAGTAAAATGCAAATTGCCCAAAAAGAAATTTTTGGACCAGTTATTGCACTCATTCCTTTTGATGATATAGAAGAAGCATTTAACCTTGCAAACGATACACCGTTTGGTTTGAGTGCGTCTATTTACACAGAAAATATTGGAGCGATGTTGCAGTTTATTGATCAAGTAGATGCTGGTTTAGTAAGAATCAATGCTGAGACAGCAGGAGTTGAACTGCAAGCGCCATTTGGTGGAATGAAACAATCAAGCTCTCATTCACGTGAACAAGGTGAAGCAGCAATAGAATTTTATACATCGATCAAAACTGTATTTGTAAAAGGCTAATATAAAAAAATATAAGTAAAGCATTCGCTCCACATGGATGTGAATGCTTTACTAAAAAGGAGAGGGATCAATGAGAATCATCAATTATCGTACTGACGCACAAACAGAAAATTTGGCAGCGGTTACAAATAGCTCAAAAGTATATCCTTTGCCGTTTAGGACTTTCCAAGATTTTTTAAAAAAATGTGAAGAAGAGAGAATGAGTTACCTTACACTCGTACAAGAATTGATTATTGGAATTGAACCTTTAGATAAATCTTTGGAAGAATTAACTCTCAGTCTACCTATCAATGCATATGAAGTGTGGGCAAGTGGTGTCACCTATTTAAGAAGTAGAGATGCAAGGAATTATGAATCTCAAGGCAATGAGCCAACCGTTTCCTATTACGATAAAGTATATGTCGCAGAACGTCCTGAACTGTTCTTGAAGTCGACTGATCGCAGAACGATTGGACCGAATGATCCGCTTTATTTACGTTCTGATTCTAATTGGATCATACCTGAACCTGAACTAGGTTTGGTCATTGACAGAAATGGAACAATCGTTGGTTATACGATTGGTAATGATATGAGCAGTAGAGATATTGAAGGGGAGAATCCTTTATATTTGCCACAAGCAAAAATGTGGAAGCATTCCTGTTCAGTCGGCCCTGCAATTTTATTAGCGGAGACGGTGGAAAATCCATATGACTTTGAGATTATCTGTAGAATTTTTAGAGACGGTGAAAAGGTATTTGAAGACAGTGCAAATACCTCCCAATTAAAGAGATCATACGAAGAGCTTGTCGAATATTTAATGAGAGATAATATCGTGTTCCCTGGTACGGTATTATTAACGGGAACATGTATCGTCCCTCCGAATGATTTTACATTAAATGATGGTGATTTGGTTGAGATTGAAATTCCGAGAATAGGGAAATTAATTAATCCAGTGAAAGCGCAGTTGCCATTAGAGGTGCAATGATGACCTATTCTTTAGATGAATTGTTATATACTGCTCCAAACAATATAGAAAATATTGAAACGAAAGCTAAGGGACCTGAAGGAAAACTACCATTGACAGATTATATGTTACGTCATTCTCCAAGTGGCGATTTATTTGGTCTTTCACAAAATGTTGGGATGGGGTGGTCGCCGAATAAATTAAATGGTAAAGAGGTATTATTGCTTAGTACACAAGGCGGGATGAAAGCGCCGGATGGATTTCCAATTGCTCTCGGTTACCATACGGGACATTGGGAAGTAGACCAGTTGATGAAAGAAGCAGCAATGGAAATTAATCGTGCGGGTGGCATTCCATTTGCTGCTTATGTGAGTGATCCATGTGATGGTAGATCGCAAGGGACAACGGGAATGTTTGATTCTTTCCCATATAGAAATGATGCGGCTATTGTCTATCGCCGCCTCATTCGTTCTCTTCCAACGAGAAAAGCGGTCATTGGCATTGCGACTTGTGATAAAGGATTGCCGGCAATGATGTTAGCACTTTCGTCCATGCATGATTTACCGACGATTATCATTCCCGGTGGTGTCACATTGCCCCCTGAATATGGAGAAGACGCTGGAAAAATACAAACGATAGGTGCGCGTTATTCCAATAATGAAATATCATTAGAGGAAGCAGCTGAACTTGGTTGTCGAGCATGTGCAACACCTGGTGGAGGCTGCCAGTTTTTAGGGACGGCAGCAACCGCTCAAGTTGTAGCAGAAGCATTAGGGCTATCGCTACCTCACTCTGCTTTGGCTCCTTCAGGACAAGAGGTTTGGAGAGAGTTAGCAAAAAATTCAGCACGTGCAGTGATTCATATGGAACGTGCAAAACTAACGACAAAAGATATTTTGACAGATAAAGCAATTCATAATGCGATGGTTGCCCATGCAGCCTTTGGTGGGTCGACTAATTTATTATTACACATACCTGCAATCGCTCATGCGGCAAAATGTGAAATTCCAATGGTAGAAGATTGGATAAAAGTAAATCGTCAAACACCAAGACTAGTTAGTGTGCTTCCTAATGGTCCGGATTATCATCCAACAATCCGAGCTTACTTAGCAGGTGGAGTGCCTGAAGTGATGCTGGAATTAAGGAAGTTAGGATTGTTATATGAAGACGTCATGACGGTGACAGGTAAAACATTAGGTGAAAATTTGGATTGGTGGGAGCAATCTGATCGAAGAAAAAAAATGAAGGATCGTTTGCTACTAGCTGATCATATTCGTGCGGATGAAGTAATCATGTCAAAGGAAAAAGCACGGAAAAAGGGTTTGACTTCTACGATTACTTTTCCGACAGGAAATATTGCACCTGAAGGATCGATTATTAAATCAACATCAATCGATTCCGAAAAAATTGATGAAGATGGAATTTTTTATCATAAAGGGAAGGCGAAAGTTTTTACAAGTGAAAGAGATGGTATTGAGGCAATTAGACAGGGGAGAATTAATGCAGGGGATATTATGGTTGTTTCGGGTTGTGGTCCGCTAGGTACTGGAATGGAAGAGACATACCAACTTACCTCTGCACTTAAGCATCTTTCATTTGGAAAGCATGTCACTTTAATTACCGACGCACGTTTTTCGGGAGTTTCAACAGGGGCTTGCATCGGACATGTCGGCCCAGAAGGATTGGCAGATGGTCCGATTGGGAAACTGCGCGACGGAGATATTATTGAAGTAAAAGTAGATACCGTTCAACTCGTCGGACATGTTCATTTCTTAGGTACAGAAGACAAACCGGTGTCTCCTGAACAAGGAGCAGTTATTTTAAATGAGAGAGAACGGATTGCTATTAAAGCAGCTGAAGATTTACCCGATGATACACGTTTGTGGGCGGCATTGCAAAAGGTAAGTGGTGGAACGTGGAATGGTAGTATTTATGACGTGGATAAGATAATAGAAGTATTAGAAGCTGGAGAAAAAGCATTAGCGCTTGATAGAGTTAAAAATTAAAAACTCGAGAGAAAAGCTGTAACTTATATCCTTTTTTGCGGTTCTAAGTCAATTGTTGGGGTAAAATACTAGGCTACCGCGCTTACGCTTGGTGGCCTTTGTATGTTTGGAGGTTCTAAGACCCTCCAAACATACAAAGGTTCTCTAGTCTTTATCCAACATGTATTCCAATTCCCTTAAATCGATGTGTTAATAATATTTTGGCACGAAAGCGCTCAAAACTTCTA
>VEFU01000079.1 GCA_007679095.1 Paenibacillus bovis | reverse complement strand
GCACCTCCTTCAATTGATATTTCTATCTTAGCAGGAGGTGCTGGATTCTTGTATGCGTTGTTTGATTACGGGCTTACCCTTCATGTAGTGAATTCCACCTATTATGAGGTTTTCAGGGTTCTCACTTGTTTCGAAAAGAAGAGTCCGTTCCTTCATTATTCGACCATCTTGCTCCTTGTTTAATGTTTGATTAATAGTTGTTTCTAATGGGACTTTTTCATTTTTAACTTCTATATATACATCGTCAAGCAGAGTTGATTCCCCGGTAACTATGGTAACCTCCATCCCCTTTGATGAAGAAGATACTTCCTTTATCCAAAGTTCTTCTCCTCCTACATTAATGGCTTCATCAGTTTTTTGTTGTAATGATATTTTTTTATCTACATCGTTATATCCTACAAACTCTTTCACATTCAATACTAAAGAATCTAATGGTTGTGGTAAGGTATCAAAGCGGATATCGAATTCTCTTCCACCCAATAATGTAGTCCCGCTCCCACTGCCCATTATATCCACCGGCTTTCCATTGGCTATTAATTCAATTCCATGTAGAGTTAAATCTGCTCGATCAAAGTTCGTTACATTTATAGAGCCTTTAATAACAGTTAATGTGGGTGAGGCGACAATAGAATCAAATTTAATAGTTCCTTTATCGACCTTAACGGTTTTCTTAATGCTTTGCTTAATATTGGTCGGCATTGCTTTATTAGGGTCATATGGGAAAGAAATAGATTCTTCCTTTAATTGACCGTTTTCAGTACTCTCCCAGTAGTGTAATGTTAGCTTTTTGGAAAATGGACTTACTGGTTCAAAGTCCATCGTCCCTTTATACTCTGTCCTTGTTTCATTAAACATGCCTCCTCCACCTTCATAATGAGAGCTTGTAAAAAATCCGGTAATTTTCTGTGGTTGGAAAATATCACGACTCGAATCCTGCAATCCCTTTTGGCGTGTGATGGTATAGTATACAATCATTCGGTTTTCATCTGACATAATCCCATTTATTGTTAACTCTGCTCCACTGCCTAGTGGGTAAGTCTTATCCACTTCTTGCCCCATACCTGCTTCATTTAAATCTCTCAATGTCCCTGAAAGTATGTCATCGAACCCAAGTATCTTTTTTCCATAATAAGCAAAAGCATTAAAGTTATAGCCAACAAACATCATAAGCACTAACGCAGCCACAATTGTCGGCCATATTTTTAGCTTCCATGTTCGTTCACTGCTAGTTTGCAGTGCAGTCTGCAAACGACTTTCCAATTCCCGAGGGGCTTCGAGATTATCTATTCGCTTCTTCTCTTCCAACAAGTTTCGTTCAATGTTATCCATTGATCTCCCCTCCATATTGGGACCTAAGTCTTTTTAGTCCTTCAAATATTCTTGATTTCACTGTCCCGATTGGAACCTTTGTGATATCAGAAATAGTTTGATAATCCAAGTCAAAGAAATACTTTAATCTTATTGCCTCTGCTTGGTTTTCATTTATGGTTGCTAACAATTGGTAAATATCGATTTGTAGCTCACTACGTGTAAACGAGTATAATGACGTATCGTCCACAACTCCCTTTCAACATTCCACTCATCTACCAACACAACACTTTGTCGATTTCTTAACAGCGACTTACAACCATTTACTAATATCGTTTTGCTCCAACTGTAGAAAGAATCATTTTTTTTAAGGTGCTGGATGTTTTCATATAGGCGAACGATCATGTCTTCCATAGCATCCATTGCGTCATGTTCATTCCCCATATAGGAGTAAGCTAATCTATAATAATCATCTTTTTGCTTCATAATTAATTGCAATAAAGCCTCTTTATTTCCCTTTTTTGCTTTTTTAACCAATCGAGAAACAGCCATTTCTTCACCTCTCTGTCTATATGAGTATGGAGACGAGGAAAAAGTTCACTTTTTCATAAATTTTTTTCTTCTTTTCATTAGAGTTCCAGTATACATAGTTTATATTTCATATCGCTTATAAACTATTAATTTGCTATAATACATATGTAAACGGATTCATTATACAACCTGTATGTACATAGATAAGTGACTTTATTCTAAAAGGGGAGTTGTCAATATGAAAAAGTTTGAAGCACTGGATTCACTTCTCCATAATTTTAGTAAAAACGGCCCTGCTGGATGTGCATGCGCTGTTGCTCAAGGAGAGGATGTCCTTTATGAGGGGTATCATGGCTATGCCGACCTCGATGCAGAAAAGTTAATTACACCCGAGACAGTATTTAGATTATTTTCTATGACTAAGGTGGTCGTATGTACAGCAGCTTTAATCCTTTATGAACGTGGGAAGTTTTTACTGAATGAGCCACTACATGATTATATCCCAGAATTCAAAAACTCTAACGTTTATAAAACAGCTCCAAATGGTAATGTCTACGTCGAAAAAGCGAAAAATCCAATTTTAATTAAAGATGCTTTTCGAATGACTGCTGGCATTCCCTATGCAGCTGGGGAGTCACCAACTGCACGCGAGTTAGCTAGAGTACGGAATGATTTGCGAGAAAAACATGGAAAGTATGATTTACTGACAGAAATTAAAGCTTTCGCTGAAGTACCACTAGCATTTGAACCAGGTACACAATGGTTATATGGTTATGGACATGACTTAGTTGCAGGATTAATAGAAGTAGTTTCCGGTAAAAAATTAGGGGAATTTTTACAAGAGGAGATCTTTGGTCCACTAGGAATGAAAGACACAGGCTATCGATTCCGCGATAATATTGAAGAACGCATGGCGACTCTTTACCAGCGCTCTGAAGATGGAAAGCTATCGAAAAGCCAAGGTTTCCTAGATGCATATCATCAGCCTGATGCAATCTATGAGAGTGGTGGTGCTGGACTTTACTCTACTCTATCAGACTATCTGAAATTTGCCCAAATGCTTGCAAATGGAGGCGTCTATAAAGGAACTAGAATACTTGGCAGGAAAACAATCGATCTAATGCGCAGTAATCATTTAAATGAAGCACAACTTCGTGATTTTACTTTCCCATATGTAGCAGGTTACGGATACGGCTTAGGCGTACGAACAATGATGGACATCGCAAAAGGACATGCCAACACGTCTGTTGGTGAATTTGGGTGGACAGGTGCTGCTGGAACATGGGTATCGATTGATCCGAATGAAAAGGTTGCAGTCGTCTATATGCACCAAATGTTTCCTAATATGGAGGAATATCATCATTTGCGAGTACGAGCAGCTGCGTATGGAGCGTTAGACTAAAAGTTCGGACACAAAGGCTTAGCTAAATTCATGCGCGATGCAATCGCTGTCTATGCATAATAATAAATAAATTTTTCATCAAAAAAACGCTATGATTTCAATGTGAATATCATAGCGTTTTGAGTTTAAAATCAAAATAAATCTAATTGTCTTGGGGAAAGCCCTTCATATTCAATACCGAGTAACTGCTGGAATTCTTTTGCATTTCCTGCCGCATCTCCGCCAGAGTTATTGTTAAACAAAACAATAATATCTTTCGAAGCTTTAGAAATTGTTGTAATTCGACCTTTCCATTCCAACAATTCCGCTTGATTATATTTATATAAATAACGAACATCACGCCAATTAGCATTATTGAACTTATTCCAACCATGCACATTCCTGCCATGCATTCGAATTAACGTTAAATTAGAGTCTGTTACAACAGGAACTATTGGGATTGAGCCCTCACCTGCCTGTGGCTCATCAGCAATAGAATGCACCCAGCCTTCCTCTTTCATAAATGAAAGAGTACCTTCTCGATACTTATCTCTAAACCATGATTGATTTCTGAATTCCAACGCAACTGGGATATCCCCCATCATCTGTTTACAAAAGCGTAAATATTGAACATTTTCTTTTCTGCAATCAAACCACGGTGGAAACTGAAATAAGACTAACGTTAACTTATGCTCGTAAGGCTTTAATGATTCCTTGAATGCTTCAAACATATCCTTTTTAGTTGTAAAAGTAGAATCCTCATTACGTTGGTGACCTGTCATTCCTTGATAAGCCTTTACAACAAAGCGAAAACTATCAGGCGTATCTCTTACCCACTTACTTGTATTTCTGGTCGGCTGAATACAAACTTGTACATCTGAATTTTATGGGAGAAAAATATTAAAGCCTATCTTCTCTATATTTGTAATAAATTTCTCCCAAAGGTATGGGAAAAAGGTACAACACTTTATACACGTTGTTAATAAAAAGGATATTAAATTTTTTTAACATTAATCATCTTAAAGCATTACAGTAATTGAATAATGTATATTTCTAATTCAAAAAATTTGTAGTATTATCTATGCATAAAAAACTATTTATTGTGTTTATGTGTGCACTTAATTAACACTACTCATTTTCATTCTAGTATTTACACGTATTATATCTCCATCCTCTTTAGAAGAAGATATATAACTTTTGTTTTCTAAAGCAGCAACTAAAGATTTGTTAATTTTATTTTTTTCAAATTGTAGTCGTCTACCTCTTTCGGCAATTTCTGAATAAGGTTCATCTAGTTTTGATAAATAATCTGTAATAGATTCAATATCGAGATACTCAATTAGTTCTGTTAATAACTCTATCCTTACATGCAATGAAACACTTGACTGTAGTAAAGAGGATTGCAGGCCATCTGTAATTTTCACTTTATGGTTAACAATAAAATGGATTAAGTTAGTTTGAACCTCTGTATCATCTTCTCTTAAAATTTCAGGATTTAGATGCTCAACAAGCATAACCTTATACTGTTCGTGAATTTGACTAGAATCCAATAGTTGCTTTAAATCACTAGTATCTACTAAAAAGGTTTCTTGTTCCGAAATAAATGCTTCTATATTCCTTTCAACCAATAAGATATGAAGATTATCAAAATTCGATTTTAATGAATTAAAATTTTCAAGGGTTAAACGCAACAAATTATTTCCTATCATAATTCTCGCTCTTTTTTCACTCATATCCTCCGCGGGATAAAAGTCCCAACTCATAAGGCAGTTAGATAACTCTTCAAATGAATCATCAGTGAGTTTTTTAGATTTGATGATTTCATCTGATATAATCTCCAGAGTTTCCTCTTCAAACCCATCTAGATGCTTAAGTTTATATTTTGCCAGCTCTCTTACATTATTAGGATAGTTCAGATAATGTACTAGAAAGTTGGGAATTTTATTATCATATTCAATAAAAGCTAATAAAACGTTTGGCCAACTTGCAACCATCTTTTTTTCTCGTATTACCACAGGCCATAACTCATTAATCAGGTCACCAATATTTGTTATAGCAAAGGCTTTGTTCGTAACAATCTGTTTTTTAATCTCTAAATCTAATTCCTCGTTATTTAACAACTCTAGCAAACTTTCCTCTGGTTCCGTGTGAATTTCAACATCAAGTAAAACATTCTTTACAAATGTATTGATATGTTCATCGACATAATCAATGACAGATTGCTGACCAGATTTTTTTACGGATTCGTAGCTTGTATAAGGGGTGTCTTTTATAATGACTAATAAATTATCTTTATTGATCTCAAACATATTATGTTGAACAATAAAGTCATATAATGCTTCTGATACATTGAGAAGATGTAATTTTTCAAATTTTACATGAAGCTTTAATAGGACCTCTTTTATCTTTTCCTCATCTGAAAAAAGGTTGTGAAAATTAGGATGTTTAGAAATAGTGTCAGACATAACAGAATTGATGTCCATTTGGATTATTGCTGCAACATCAGCGTATACAAGAATATCTGCTAAATATTCATCTTTTTCTTTATCTGTGTAATTAGATTTACATTTGATATAATTCCACATATCTTTCCATTTGTTACATATTGAGTTGATAAATGTATCTTTCTTCATTGCTATTTCTTTAAACTCATGTATGAACTTTATGGATATATCACTGCCATTTCCCAATTGTTCAATTATATTGTCGTAATAACTACTGTATCTGCAATTTTCCATTATAAAGTTAAGTAGATTATAATTAAGTGCCTCAACCTGTTTAAATTCGATACTAACTAACTTAGCCATAATTTTTTCTGTATTCTCTAATTCGTAGTCGAAAGGCAAAGCTTCATGATTTTTTATACTAAATACAAATTGAATATCAGAAAGACTTAAACTTTCAGGATAAAAGTAAGTGATGTAATGGTCATACATCTCATCAATATATCCATGCCGTAGCAAATAAACAAGTAACTTTTTCTCGTAAATCTCCTCTGAAAATACCAATTTCGGATTGCTTTTGGCAATAAGTACCTTCAGAGATTGCGAGCTTAATTCCTGTTTTTCTTTCTTTGATTGAGAAAGTTTTTGTTTAATATCTTCTATACCATTTTCTTCTATAATCTTTACTGCTTCCTCTCTTTCGAAGTAGTTTCTTTTTTTTCCGAAAACAGTTGCAATATCATTCACGGTCCCTACTCTATTACCATGCGGCAAATAAAACCTAATAGAACTTGCATTTCTCAATCTCTCAAATAATTGTCCAATGTTTGCTGTATTATAGTGATAGTTAGTATTATCTACTTGAATATAGTAACTATTTGCCTGCAATCTGGATATCCCTAAATCGCTTAAGTAAACATGTTGCAATTCTTCAATAGTAGTTAATGCCTCTGTCTGTACATTAATTAACTTTTCCTCTAATTCTTGTATTCTAGCATCAATCAATTTACGTTGTTCCTCGATAATCTGCTGTTTCTTTTGAAATATTTCATATACCATCCCTTTTTTATATTGCAACTTGGAAAAATCTATCGGATATATGTTTTTATAAATAACCATTGCTAACAACTTGTTAGAATCAAGATCAATCCCTCCAAGTTTTTGTTGGTAAACAATAAATTCATTGAATATATTTTTTAAAATTCGCATATCATCGATATAAATCGTTACATCATCAAGAAAGTGATAGTTAATTTTGTCAGCATAAGGGGAACTCTTTATTTTCTTTTTAATTACATCACCAGAATTAGATGCATTGATAATTGGGATTACAGGTATTATAAAATCAAAAAATTTCGTTCGGTTTCTGGATAACAGACCTGAATCCTCTTCTCCAAATATCTCATCCTTTATAGCATAAATAAAAACAACACGGCGATTCACTGATTCTGAATTATTAATAAGTTCATTTAACTCTCTTAAGTTCTCAAATATATCGATGTTATTGAAACGGTCTAAATCTTCTAATATCACAACATTATATTTTGTAGCTTCGAAAAAGTATAATATTTCATCTAAGTACTTATCAAATATAGATTCATTTCCCTCGCCAGCTTTCTGTTCTATCGTCGCATTGGCGATTGTTACCTTATTAAAATTGAGATTTGCCCTAGTGAAACGATATATATTTTTAAAAGCAAATAGAGGATACGCTAAGAAAAACAGTCCTATAAATATAGCAGGCACCAATTGCTTCCAATCACCATTACCATATGTTTTGGCTATTAATGTTTTTTCATATATTCCTTGAAGAGAATCGGGTTTTAAAAGGTACATTCCTGCTATTATGAATGCACCAAAGAAAACTAGATGCAGAATGACACTTAAGGTTCTTATGTGCTTAATACGTTTAAACCTTGAGAAAGGAATTGTTTCATCCTGTACGCGATAAATCATTTGTTGCAGAATACTTTTCTCTAACTTACTATCATTTTCGAGTTTACCTGTATGAAATGTCGCTAAAGATATATTCAAGAATTTATAATTCTGCGTATGTTGCTCTTGAAAGGTACTTAATATACTACTTTTCCCAGACCCATATGGACCAGTCAGAGCAATGTTCTTCACTTTTTTATTTTCTAGGCCCCAGATTATTGCATCAGAATATTTCCCGTTAGTATCGACATCATTGCTAGGAGTAAGGTCTTCAAATAAGCTCTCTACCTTATCTTCCGATTCATCAAGTTTAACTAGAAGTTTCTTTAATATATACACTATCTTTTGTTTTAATTTCGTGGGCAAATTTGTTCACCCTACCCTTCAATTATTTAATTTTTATTTTTTCTTTAGCATTCTAGCTGTTTCTTAATCAATAATAGATTAGACTTAACTGTCCTTCTACATCTAGATTTCTAATATGGAAATCGGTTTTTTTATGTATTGAAAACAACAACAGACTATTACAGTTCCGTAAGGTGTCAAAACTTAAGGGATGCTAGTCAATTCATTGAGTAACGAGTAAATCGTTGCTCAATATTAAACTTTTAGGCTTGCAACTATTTAAAAAATGCATTTTATAGTTTACGACATTATTGGTGCTCCACAAAAAGATATTGTGACAATCAGGACATCTGATTTTGGTGTGGTTAATATTAATGCTGCTCTTAATAGTGATGCCGAATTACGTAATCCATTAATAAAATTATTCTGGCATCGCACATCTAGGAAAAGCGCCCTATCCATATAGGACAGAGCGCTTTTTTCTTAAATGGTATATTGTGATGTTCAAAAATATAAGTACAAAGTAATTAGTACGTTTTGTGCTTATTATTCCATATCAATTACGTCAACAATATCTTCAGTAACAAATTCAGAAATATATTGATCAATATCGAATTCTGCTCCAATACTCATCGCAAATTGCATAACTTCAAATGGGATAGAATAGCCAGGGGATATTCCCTCTTCTATATAAGTAACTGCACGAAATTTAGGCTCTAGTCTTAAGTCTCTTTTTAACTCATTAATAATATCGACTTTGTCCTTAAAGAGATCCACTATTTTCATCGTTACCATTTCAAAATCGCATGTTTCAATTATCCCAGTACTATAATTCCATTGTGTGAAAGGATGTTGTCTTGGCCTAAACGGTCCATGATTAGGGTCGGATGGTTTAAACCATTCACCTTTTTTCTGTGTCGTTGTTGGAGAAATACCAATCTTCTCAGTTACTGTGGATAATGAAAAGTCAGATTCCGGATATATATTAACAAGAGCAAAATATACTTCAATTGATGTTTTTCTACCCATTTTAAGTTTTCCTCCTACCGTTTAATATGGAATAGGATAGTGCCCGCCACCATCTCTATATTCATTATAAAAAGTATTATAAAAATTTCTCGTAGTCGTATGTTGAAGATAGATATCCCCATTCGTTCCACCACGTTCAGTCTTAGTTACTCTGTAGATATTATAATGTGATATTGTTGTGTCTCTTTGACCACGTACTAAAATAGTCTTGAATTGATGTACACTATTATATCCTAGTTTCACTACAATATCATGTGCTTTCTTACCGTCTATAAATTTCCCACTTGGTATACCGCCAGTTCCACCACCAGTTCCAAGTAATTCTATCTTATCACCTGGCCTAGAAAGTATAGAAATATCTGGGTCCTCAGTCGATGGAATAAGTGTCTCGTCTAATTCATTCTCATTAATTTTAATTTCTTTAACTAGTAGTGTTTGTTCATCTGAACTGGTGTCACCAGTTTGCTCAGCATAAATGCCACTACCTCCAATAAATAGCAAGACAATAAGTATTGCAAATGTTTTTTTCAAGCTTTTTAAAATCATACTATTTACCCCCCATTTTTTTTAAAACGCAATATATAAGAAATTCTGTATAATCAGGGGAAATCCACTTAATTATGTTATTTCCTTTCTAGTTAGCGTTTTCTCATATGAGTATAATATAATAGTCAGTAAAAGTAACCAGAATTATTTAAAAAAAGTATAAATATACTCTATTGCAATTTTTTTGGGAAAACCAAAAATTAAAACAAAAGCTAGTAAATTGATTGTCTATCTTTAAGTGTACTAAGGCAATAGAAGAAATTAGGGAAGCAAGTTAAAGAACTTTTTGATAATAAGGTTAAAACTCCAAATTCATTTCCACAAAACTAATAAAATGGCCTTCAAAGCTTTCTTATCTCATAACAATCTTTCCTTTGCTTCTTGGTATTTATTAGTATTTATGGTATCCTTATTTTTATCTCAGATATTTGTTGGTGCTCCAATTTTTTCATAATCGAATAGGTTCCAGTAAAGAGTTATATGAACATTCGATATTATGCTAGTGAAGCCGGGACCAAGAGTGGGGTTGGTACAAAAAAGTATGGTAAATAATTCATTTATTGAACAAACAGAATAAAAAAGTTTGAACTTTCAGATTAATAATAATCAATTAAAGTCCTAGTAATGGTTTTATGTTTATGGCGTTCCTTATGATAGTAGTTGACTTTTACTAGCTGAATGTGTAAAAAATGTATTTAAAGTAATTGCGGACAATAGCTGGAGGTTTTATGTAAATGTGAAGGTATACTCAAATTGACTGTGTATTATATTTGTTAAGCTATTGATAGAAAGAGGCGAAGAAACGATCAATTAAAAAACCAGTATAAATGGTCTTTTTTTGATTATACTGTAAAGATGTAGAGTAAACCTTGTAATCGCCGTCTTTCTTTATTTTCATAAAAAAAATTGTGAAAATATGCACTTAAAGTATTCGGTAGCTTTAGTTGAATATAAGATTATTACCAAACAGAACCTCCATAAAATGAACTGCCCCCTGTCAAGTAGACAGTGGAAATAATAAAAAATGATCTAAGCGGCTTTAGCTCTGTATTCAGCAGGGCTAAGGCCGCTTAATCTTTCTTGATATCTTTCATTGTTATAGAAGTAAATATAATCATCAATGGCTTTCGATAGTTCATTAAATGTATGATATCTATGTAAATAATACTTCTCACATTTGAGTGTACCCCAAAAAGATTCCATCGGTCCGTTATCAATACACTTTCCAACACGAGACATACTGTGCGTCATTTCTGTCTTATCAATTCTTCGTTTAAATCCATGTGAGGTGTATTGAAATCCACGGTCACTATGAATAAGTGGCTGTTCTCCATCTAATCGACTAATTGCTTGATCAAGCGTCTTAAACACAAGTTTATTATTATTGGAGCGCCCTACAACATAACTAATAATCGAACCGTCATATAAATCCAAAATGGCACTTAAATAAGCCTTCTTTGAAGGGCCATATTTGAACTCGGTAACGTCAGTTACCCATTTTTCATTTGGTTTTTCAGCTGTAAATTCGCGATTTAATAAATTATCTGCAATGTGCTAAGGAGTCGAACGCTTATACCGTCTCTTTTTTCTTCGTATAACGGATTCAATTCCGGCAATTTTCATCAGTCTATAAATACGTTTATGATTATATTTCTTACCGAACTTTCGGTTGATATTTAATTTCACTCGACGGTAACCATATATCCCATCAACTTTCTCATTGATAATCTTCATTTGCTTTATAATTTCCTCATTCTCCATCTCTTGAGAAGAAGGCGTACGATTTAACCATTTATAATAAGCAGCTCTTGAAACACCTGCAATCTCGCATAATAAGACAATGCTTAGTCGATCAGTTTCATGAAGCTCTTTAATAGCGATATATGTATCTTCAAATCTTACTTGACTTATTTTCGCCTCCTTTCGATCTCCTCTAACTTTTTTAAGAAAGCATTCTCTGCACGTAAACGTTCATTTTCTTTTTCGATTTGACGCATCTCTAACTCCATTTTTCCTTCTGGAGTTAATTCTTCTACGCTCTTCGAGCGTCCTCGGCGATCTTTTAACGCATCCCATCCACCATCTTCATATTTACGTACCCATTGATAAACCTGTTGGTATGACACTTGGTGATTCTCAGCTGTTTCTTGATAATTCTTCCCGTTCTCTAAAGTATCCTGTACAATCTTAATTCGTTCTTTCCAAGTTGTTTTTCTACCTTTAGTCATAGAGCGTGTTCTCCCTTTTCCCGTATCTTTTAATTCTCTATGACTATTATAGTGCTTGATCCAACTATGGAGTACCGATTTACTAGAAATTTCATACATATGAACAATCTCTTTTAGTGAGTACTTTCCTGATAAATAATCGATTACGGCTTCTTGCTTTAATTCTTTAGAATAAGTTTTCCATCCTTTGGAATCCTCTAATCCATCGACTCCATACTTTTCATATTTCTCTGACCAAAGATATACAGTTGAACGTGGGATACCATATTTCAAACATAATTCCTCTAATGAATAAATCTCATTCCTATAAATATCTAAAACTCCTAGTTTAAATTTAGTCGAGTAATACCTATTCTTACTGGACAAAAAAACTCCCCCTAAGGAAAACAGATTTTTTATTTTTAAATCTGTCTACCTTAAGGGGAGCATATCAAAACGGAAGTTCTGTCTTTTTACTTTTTATCAACAATTAACTTAAACATAGCCTAAAAAATTAAGAGGCAAAATATACTCTATGTCTATTTTTACTATAAGAGCTTGGATTTTTCCTTTTATTTAGTTATTTCGCTTAATAACATTGCAATTTTTCAGAGATATGTAAAATCACTAGTGTTGCAAAAATAATGTCGTAATTTTCAGTTTTATTATATCTTCTGTTTAGAGCCAAAAAAGTAAATAC
>VEFU01000078.1 GCA_007679095.1 Paenibacillus bovis | reverse complement strand
TTGCGGGGCCTCACGTCCCCCAATATGGAAGTGATCTTATACTTTACATAGTTTTCATAGAACTTTTGACACTACCAGAGCTTTAATACTTCTAGATTATCCCCTTCAGCTATCATATTATCTGTTTTATCAAAGTTAATTGATTCATCCAAAATTGGCCTTAAGGTTCCTGTACTTTGAGTCTGAATATTTTTTATTGCTTCACTTTTACCCGCCCAAGATAATCCATATCGCTCTTGTTCAGTCTCGGCTTGTTCTCCGAATATTTGTTTTAATTTTTGCAAATCAAGATTTCCTTCAGTAAATGCTTCAGGAATGATATCTTTTAACTGTTCAATCTTCTCCGATGTAACATCTAAAGACTTTAACACTAATTTTTCATCCATCTTTTACTACCTCCATAAAATAATTTTCACCTTTCATTTTTTCGATCAAATATATATGTGGGTTATAATCTATTTATATATCAACTTCACCTTTATTTGTATTATAGCGTAATGGGGTTTCCTTTACTTTCATCCTTATTAGATTTCCCACTTTTACCCAACCTAATGAATTTCTTTAAACTCTCAACAACACCTATCATTCGTATCATTGATATTTTATCCGTTTCATAAACTTGCCATTATTATATCAAACCTGCTACCACTATGACTTTTATAAAATAAATATAACAAAAATCTTCCAACTAATTATGAGAAGTTATTACTGGATAAACTTAGCCTATAAACTTAAAAACACTACCTAGTTATGCGTAAAAGTAAGACCCCGGGGGTCAAAAAATCCCCCGAACCTTTAGTCCGAGGGAACATAAAATTCACTTCGAAATTTAGTTGAAAACCACAAAACCATTAATACCAAGCTATTTTAACTCTATCAACGCCACGCACTCGACGTGATTCGTTTGAGGAAACATGTCCACTGGTTGCACTTCAATCGTTTTATATCCGCCATCTTCCAATATTTTTAAGTCACGAGCTAATGTTGCTGGGTTGCAAGAGACGTATACTACCTTTTTCGGTTTCATCTTTATTATCGTATCAAGTAGGGCTTGATCACAACCTTTGCGTGGTGGATCCACAACCAGTACATCTGCTTTATTTCCTTGAGCGTACCATTTTGGGATAACAGTCTCTGCTTCCCCAACAGCAAATTCTGCATTTTCCATCCCGTTTAATTCTGCATTTCTTTTTGCATCCGCAATTGCTTCTGGTACAATCTCTACGCCAAAAACGTTCTTAGCTTTTTGGGCGAGAAATAGAGAGATTGTTCCGATTCCGCAGTATGCATCAATGACTGATTCTTCTCCGCTTAAATCTGCATATTCCAGTGCTTTATTATATAAAACCTTTGTTTGCTCTGGATTTACTTGATAAAAGGAGCGTGCAGATATCGCAAATTTAATATCTCCAATAAAGTCATAAATGACGTCTTCTCCCCAAAGTATTTTTGTCTCTTCCCCAAATATTACATTCGTCCGTTTTGAATTAATGTTTTGCACAATGGATTTAATTCCTGGAATTTCTTTCGTAATGACTTGAATGATTTTTTTCACATTTGGTATCTCTTGTGTGCGGGTAATGAATACAATCATAATTTCACCGGTTACTTGTCCATAACGAGCCATTACGTGACGAAGAGTACCTTTATGAGTTTGTTCATTATAAGCACTTACGCCATATTTCCCACAAATTTCTTTCACTACTCGTAACACTATATCATTTTGTTCATGTTGAATGAGACACGCATCCATATCTATGATGTCATGAGAGCGTTGTTGATAAAAGCCTCCAATAAGTCCACCTTCTCGTTCACCTATTGGCACTTGTGATTTATTACGATAACGCCAAGGCTTATCCATCCCAAGTACTGGGTGAACTACAACATTATCTAACTTCCCAATTCGTTCTAATACATCTCGAACTTGTTTCTCTTTCGCAATTAATTGTCCTTTATAACTGAGATGCTGAAGCTGACAACCGCCACACTCTTTGTAAATAGGGCATTCTGGCTGAACGCGGTATTCACTCTCTTCGTAAATCTCCATCAAACGGCCAAAACCATAGCCTTTATTTAACTTTACAACTTTAATTTTTGCTTTTTCTCCAGGGAGGGCATTGGGAACAAATAGAGGATATCCCTCAACTTTTGCAACACCATTTCCGTCATGTGTTAAGTCTTCAAAAGTTACATCTATATAATCGTTTTTTTGTACGGGTGATTGATATTTAGCCATTATGTTCGTCCTTTTCGTTCTGATTTCAATGAATAGATTGTATCATACTCCAATTCATTATCGAAACCTCTTTGCCATGCATGATAATAATGACATATGTAAAACATATATGGGTATAAGTAGTAGAAAGGTATTTCTATTAAAATCAATAGAAGGAGTTAATGTTTATGGGAAAATTGTTCGAAAGAGCCCAACAGTTTGGTAAATCCTTCATGTTACCAATTGCTGTATTACCTGCTGCAGGGTTACTCCTCGGAATCGGTGGGGCATTATCAAATCCAAATACAATTAAAGCCTATCCTTTTCTAGACGTTGCCTGGTTACAATCTATTTTCACCATCATGTCCAGTGCAGGGAATGTTATATTTGCTAATCTAGCTTTACTTTTTGCTATTGGTGTTGCAGTTGGATTAGCGAAAAGCGATAAAGGGACTGCTGGCCTAGCTGGTATGCTCGGCTTTCTCGTAATGAATGCAACTATCTCGGCTTTGCTGACGATAACTGGTGACTTGAATACAGAAGATCCAGCATCTGCGGGTCAAGGTTTGGTTCTAGGCATTCATACTCTGGAAACAGGGGTATTTGGTGGAGTTGTTGTAGGTATTCTCGTTGCTTTACTTCATAATCGGTATAATAAGAAACAATTACCTCCATTCTTAGGATTCTTTAGCGGATCGCGCTTTGTCCCAATCGTTTCTTCATTTGCCACCATCTTTCTTGGTGTTCTCATGTTTCTTGTTTGGCCGTTTATCCAAGCTGGAATCTTTAAAATGGGTGGGTTAGTTGAAGCGACAGGTTATATTGGAACACTTATTTATGGATTTGTACTTCGCTTATTAGGACCTTTTGGACTTCATCATATTTTCTATATGCCATTTTGGACAACAAGCCTAGGTGGATCACTAGTTGTCGATGGACAATTAATAGAAGGTACACAACGAATCTTCTTTGCTCAACTTGCGGATCCATCAGTTGAACAATTTTACATTGGTACTGCTAGATTCATGTCTGGGCGCTTTATTACCATGATGTTTGGTCTTATCGGTGCAGCTTATGCTATATATAGAACTGCAAAACCTGAGAATAAGAAGGTCGTAGCTGGACTAATGGGTTCTGCAGCACTAACTTCATTCTTAACCGGAATTACTGAACCAATCGAATTTTCCTTCTTGTTCCTAGCACCATTACTATATGTATTGCATGCATTCCTAGATGGATTAGCCTTTATGTTGGCCCATATTTTTGAAATAACGATTGGGCAAACTTTCTCAGGCGGATTTATTGATTTTATTCTATTTGGAATTTTACAAGGGAATGCAAAGACAAACTGGGTCATTGTTCCGTTAATCGGGATTCCTTGGTTCTTTGTCTACTTTTTCTTATTCTCTTTTTTCATCAAAAAGTTCAACTTAAAAACACCAGGTAGAGAAGATGAAGTTGCTCAAACTGAAACTGTAAATACAAGCGAGAGAGCAGAAACGATTATTTCTGCTTTAGGTGGTGCTGAAAATTTAACAAATGTAGATTGTTGTGCAACTCGCTTACGTGTAAGTGTAAACGATGCAGATAAAGTCGACGAAGATTTATTAAAACAAACAGGTGCCAAAGGTGTTGTGAAAAAAGGGAACGGCATCCAAGTTATTTATGGACCACATGTAACCATCATTAAAAACGAAATCTCAGAAATCGTAGGTGAATAATAATATGTTAGAGAAAGTGAAGCATGGACTTATTGCATCATGTCAAGCATTGGAAGACGAACCATTACACAGTTCTTTTATCATGTCGAAAATCGCATTAGCAGCTAGCCTTGGTGGTGCGGTAGGAATTCGTGCCAATTCAAAAGAAGATATACTCGCCATTAAGAAAGAAGTAGATTTACCAGTTGTCGGGATTGTAAAACGCGATTATCCAGATAGTGAAGTGTTTATTACTGCTACCAAAAAAGAAATCATGGAACTATTAGAATCTGGTTGTGAAATGATTGCAATGGATGCTACATTACGGAAACGTCCTAATGGTGAAACATTAAGTGATCTTGTTTCTTTTGTTAAAAGCGAGCATCCACACGTTCAATTAATGGCAGATATCTCCACATTAGAGGATGCAATCGAAGCTGAAAAACTAGGATTTGATTGTGTTTCAACAACATTATACGGTTATACGGAAGAAACAAAAGAACATAAATTATACGATAATGATTTCTCATTTATTAAAGATGTACTAGAAAAGGTGAAAATTCCTGTAATTGCAGAGGGGAATGTCATAACACCAGAAATGGCGAAAACCGTTATCTCACTAGGGTCTTATGCTGTTGTAGTAGGTGGTGCGATTTCTCGACCAAAGCAAATTACGGAGCGTTTTGTGGATGCAATTAAAGAAGCAAAGTAAATGTAAGAGGCTGGGACAGAGGAATATGGATGCAAATAAAAACCGAACTATAACTTGATTTTAAGACAAGATAGTTCGGTCAACTTTTCAATTAAAAAAAATTTATAGTTACCAGCGGAGGAAATACACGAAGACTCCTGCGGGAATAAAGGCCTCGATGAGACCCCGCAGGCGTGTAGCGCCGAGGAGGCTCATTAGCCGCCCGCGGAAAGCGAAGTGTATTTCCGAAGCGTTATAGCTACACTTACATTGTTCGGATTTACTTCCAGGTCAAACCGTTTTGTCTCAACCTCTTTTTATTAAACTATATAAGAAATTTACAAAGCACTGTCGATTGGTATTTTCCCACCAGACCATACTTTTTTCGCTGTCCAGTCTGCTTCACCTTGCCAGAATGGGTCATCTTCAGGTAATCCAAGTGGTAAAAATACGGTTGCACATAAGTATAAACTACCTGTAGAAATATACACTTCCCCAAGTTCAGGTTGGTGGCCACAGAGCCCAATTTGTAACCAACCTTCCTCATCGAATGTCCCAGGTTGCTCTATCACACGGCGAATAACTGCTGTTAATGCACATCTCACCTGATTTGGCTCTAAATTTCCCCCTAATTTATGTTGGAGTGCCATTTGGGCCAAATGTTGAAAGGCACCGAAACGATAAGCTATGGATCTGCCAACAACGGGGAAAGTTCCTTCTGGTGAAATACTTCTTTCTTGAATCACTGCATATCTTGTTGCACGGGAATTTATCGATTCTTTCATCTGCTTCCAATCCCATGATTGATCCCCTATGTGTTCGATGATATCGACAAGCATTGGTTGAATGACGTAGCTGTTATAATAATCCATGCGAAATTCTACTCCGTCACTGTACATACCGTCCCCGACATACCATTGTTCATGTTGCTTCAACGCAAAATCAATACGCATTGGGTCCCAGTCTTCTTCCCCTACTAAAAAAAGTGCTGTCTCAATCATCGCAGAGAATAGAAGCCAATTACTAAAGAACGGTTTTCTTGATCTTGTTGCTTTCAGTGCTTGCACCACATTCTTTTTCACTTCTGGTTCTAGCTTATGAAATAATTCGTCTGGAGCACGTACAATAGCGTGCGCAAGAAAAGCCGCATCTACAATTGGTTGATGTCCTTTTGAGAAATTCATATAGTCTAATGAACTTGGATTTGTCGCTGTATCCATTCCTTTTCTAGCGAGTTCGGCATACTGCTTGCGTAAACGCCCTTCTTCTCCTGTTCTCGGACCTGTTTCTAACCACGGAGCTATTCCACACAATAATCGTCCAAACGCTTCTAGGTAAGTAAAATTATCACGATCATCTACTTTTCCTTCGACTGGCATTAATCGCTTTAGTTGCTGATTAGATAATGCATTCAATACCGGAAATGCAATTTTACTCATTGTTTGCAGCCAATAAATTCGGTCGTTCGCCATTTTTTATATCGCCTCACTTTTACGCCATAATGAGTGATTTTTCCTTTGTTATTCCCCATACTAATGGTTCATTATTTACATATCGCTTCAGTTCTGCCACCATATACTCTCCCATCCGATGGCATTCCTCTGACATTGACCCCGCAATGTGCGGAGTAAGGATGACATTTTCTAACGTAAATAATGGTGAATGTGCAACAGGTGGTTCTGGATATGTTACATCTAATACTGCAAATAGATCTTGTCGTTGTTTTAATACTTCTATCATTTCAGGCTCATTAATTACAGCACCTCTGGATGTATTAATTAGAGTTGCATTTGTTTTCATACTACTAATTAAATCACCTGTAATTAATCCTTCTGTTTCCTTTAACCATGGCGTATGTAGGGATACAACATCTGCTGCTTCAAAAACTTCCTCTAGGGAGCAAAGTTTCACACCCAATTTTGCCGCAGCTTCTTCAGATACATACGGGTCGTAAGCAATAACATTCATATCAAATTGCTTCAATTTCTCACATACTTTACTACCGACCATCCCTAGAGACACTATCCCTACAGTGGAACGAAAACCACCAGGGACATCCCGTTTCGATGTAAAAGCTCTTTCTTTCTTTGTGTTTAAAACGTAATGCCAACCTCGTTTAAGTGAAAATAAAATTTGCGATAATGCATATTCGACAACTGGTTCGGCATTAGCTGCATATGCACTTGTTATCTGGATATTTCTTTCCCAAAATGCATCAGTAACAAAACCTTTTATCGTACCAGCCCCATAAAATATTGCTTTCAAATTAGGTGCTGCTGCTAGAAACTCTTCATCTAGTAAAGGACAACCCCAGCCGGAAAAAATAACATCTGCCTCTTTTAATAAATGGAGGTTTTCTTTGATCGTGAACCTCGTTTGCGGCTCTGCATAAATATCTACATATTGTTTTATTTTTTCATATGAGCTTCCGTATATTAAGTCAACATTATCCAGTATAAACAAACCTTTTAACATATCATTTCCTTCCTTCTACATTCAGAATGGAGAAAAAGGGGTCTATCCCCCTTTTATACTAATTCTATGAATCTTTCTTTCATTTTTACTAGGACTTCGTCTCCTGGTGTGTTCCAAACTTTTTGATTAAAGATTTCCACTTCAATTGGACCATTATATCCTGCTTGTTCCACTGCTAAGCGAATAGGGCGTAAATCGATGACACCATCCCCCATCATGCCACGTGCCATTAATAAATCTGGTGTTGGAACAATCCAATCAGAAACATGATAGCCTAGTATTCTACCAGATGCACGGGCTATTTGATTATAAAGATCCGGATCCCACCATAAATGGAAAACATCTACGATAACCCCTACTTCATCTGTATGGTAATTTTCTGCAATATCATTTGCCTGTGCCAATGTATTAATGACGGACCTTTCCGCTGCATACATTGGATGCAATGGTTCAATCCCAAGCTTAACTCCTCTTTCTTTTGCATACGGAACAATTTGAGCAATTCCGTCCTCTACCATTTGTCTTGCTCCAACTAAGTCTTTATTTGGAGCGGGACCACAAACTAATACAAGTACATCCGTTCCAAGTTCAGCTGCTTCATCAATTGCACGGCGATTATCATCTATTCTAGCTTGACGCTCTTGTTCAGTAGCTGCTGGAAACATACCGCCTCTGCAAATACTAGAAACTTTTATCCCAGCATCTCGGATAATCTTTTTACTTTCTTTTAAGCCAATCTCTTCTATTTTATGTCTCCAAACGGAAATCCAAGGAATTTCAGCACGAAGGCAACCATCAACTGCCTCCTTCAAACTCCATTTATCTAGTGTAATTTGATTAAAGCTTAATCTCTCAATCGATTGTAACTGGTGCATTATGATCCTCCTAGTTAATACCTGCAAGTTCCGTCACAAGCTTCATTCTCTTTGTAGCAAGCTCTGGGTCTACTAACAAACCTGCCTCATCTGCAAGGACAAATAGTTGGCATAGGTGTGTAATTGATCTTGCACTTTCCGCTCCACCAATCATGCGAAAATGGGATTGATGACCATTTAAATAAGCCATAAATACAATTCCTGTCTTATAGGAATAAGTTGGAGCTTGAAAAATATGCCTTGATAATGGAACTGTTTTTTCTAGTATTTCATGATACTTTTTGTTGTTTCCTTCATCTAAAGCTTGGAGTGCTGCCGATGCTGCAGGAGCAATAGCATCAAAGATTCCTAGTAATGCATCGCTATGCCCATACTCGTCCCCTTCAATAAGACGCGCATAATTAAAATCATCACCAGTATACATTCGAACACCATCTGGTAGGAGTCGTCTCATCTTTATTTCTTTTTCTGCATCCAGCAATGATATTTTAATACCATCGACTTTATCAGCATTTTCATGGATAACGCGTAAACATACTTCCATTGCTTTATCTAAGTCCGTATGCCCCCAGTATCCTTTTAGTGCCGGGTTAAACATATCGCCTAACCAATGTAGTATAACTGGACGTTTTACATTTTGGAGAATGCGACGGTATACGTGTTCATAGTCTTCTGGACTTTTTGCTACGGCTGCAAGTGCACGACTAGCCATCAAAATAATTTGACCACCCTGAGCCTCCACAAATTCACATTGTTCTTCATAAGTAGCAATAACTTCATCGATAGTTACATCAGGATGAGGAATAAGCTGGTCCGTACCCGCTCCACATGCAATTCGGCCACCTACAGCTTTTGCTTCTGCAACAGAACGAGAGATTAATTCTTTTGCCATCTCCCAATTCAATCCCATTCCTCGTTGTGCTGTATCCATTGCTTCTGCCACCGCTAACCCAAGGGACCATAAATGACGGCGATACGCTAATGTATTTTCCCAGTCAATTTGAGCATCTTTCAATGGATCAGTGTTTGCAAATGGGTTACTAACTACATGTGCTGCTGAAAAGGCTACTCTACTTTTAAATGGTTGTTCCTTAATAGTAAATTCTGATCCTTTTCCAGCAGTATACGTATAGAGAGAACCATTTTCATTCAACAGTGTTAAAGAACTCACTTATTTCACCCCTTGTAGTTCAAGACTCGGTACTTCCAGCCAACGTCGTTCTTCCCATGACTGAATTCCAAGGTTCGATAGTTGCGTTCCTTTTGCACCTTCTAATAAATCCCACGGGAACGGGTCATCTAACATTACATGTTTTAGGAATAATTCCCATTGAATCTTAAATGCATTTTCAAAAACTTGGTTGTTTGGAACTTCTGTCCATTGTTCTGTAAAATTGAATGGGTTTTCAATATCTGGGTTCCAAACAGGTTTTGGTGTATTAACACGATGCTGTGTTTTACAATCTCTCAATCCAGCAACTGCGCTGCCCTCTGTACCATCCACTTGTATTGTTAATAAATCATCACGGTTTACCCTAACTGCCCAAGAAGAGTTTACTTGTGCAATAATGCCACCTTCTAGCTCAAATGTTGCATAAGCTGCATCATCAGCTGTACATTCATACTCGTTGCCATTCTCATCTATTCGTGTCGGAATATGTGTTGTAGCGATACAAGAAACAGCCTTTACGTCTCCGAATAAATGGTCTAATACATAGCGCCAATGTGCAAACATGTCGACAATGATTCCACCGCCATCTTCTTTTCGATAGTTCCATGACGGGCGTTGTCCTTCCTGCCAATCTCCTTCAAATACCCAGTATCCAAACTCCATTCGAACGGAAAGAATCCTTCCGAAAAACCCAGAATCTATTAATCTTTTTAATTTCATAATTCCAGGAAGGAATAACTTATCTTGTACTACCCCATTTTTCACACCAGCTTCTTTCGCAAGTGTAGCAAGCTCCAAAGATCCTTCTAAATTGGTTGCTGTTGGTTTTTCACAGTAAATATGTTTTCCCGCAGCAATTGCCTTCTTAATACTTTCCGCACGTCTTACCGTCGTTTGAGCATCAAAGTAAATTGGATATTCAGGATTAGCTAAACATTCCTCTAAATTTGTGCTCCACTTTTCTAGATTGTATTTTTCTGCTAATGCTCTTAGTTTTTGCTCATTCCGTCCCACTAAGATCGGTTCTGGTATGATGACATTTCCATTAGGAAGATGAATGCCACCTTGTTCACGGATGGCTAAAATCGAACGTACTAAATGCTGGTTCGTTCCCATTCTTCCTGTTACACCATTCATAATAATACCGACTCTTTGTACACTCATTCAATTCCCTACTTTCTCTTCATTGTTACCATCAGTGTAAACGATGACAATAGGACCGTCTTACGAAATTTGGAATCTTATTCTTAATATTGGAACTTAGTATGATAATATTTAAGTAGATTAGCTTTTGGAGGGGAAGCCATGACGTTAAAAAAGATTACATTACCGGAATGGGCAGCATTTTTATATGAAAGTCGACATAAGGAAGGCGATATTGTAAGCGTTCATCATCATGAGATTCATCAAATTTTATATGCGATTGAAGGACAAGGCGAGATTTTTCTAGATGGAAAGAAGTATTCTGTTTCCCAAGACCAAGCCGCATTAGTCGTCCCTTATACGAAACATTCTATTGTTTCCCATTCAAGCTTAACGTTATTAGTACTAGCTTTCGATATGCAAAGCTTAGGAGCTTTTGGTCAGCATGAATTAAACAATCGCTTTTTCTCCAATTCCAAATTAATTTATCCAGATGTTGTGGCAAGTAGCGAGCTTCGCTTATCTTTACGTAAGATGCTTTATGAACAAGCTAGTGAAAATAAGTTCTCAGGATGGGCATGTAAAATCAATCTTCTACAAATTTTATTGACATTGGCTCGCTCCGGAGAAAAAAGCCAAATTTTAGATACAAATAGTATACGAGCGGAAAAAATCAAACAATACATAGATACCTTCTACTATGAGCCACTCTCGGCTAATGATATCGCTGCAAGACTAGGGATTAGTACTAGGTATGTTAACTCCATATTTAAAGAACATTATCATAAAACACCTATACAATATTTAACAGATGTACGAATTGAAACTGCAAAGAAACTATTAATAGAATCTGATAAAGACATTGTTACCATTTGTTTTGAAGTCGGCTATGAAACATTATCAACCTTTTATCGGGCTTTCAAAAATACACTGAACATGTCACCAAATCAGTTTCGGAACACAAATCAATAGAATAATAGTTTGTTTATCAAGTAATAGAGTGCTGATGTGTAGCAAGATCTATTATCATCTAGATAAAAAAGGTAGAACCCCCCCTACACAATTTGGGTATTTCACCTTGACTGTTGATTTCCGCTGCAGGTGTTCGCTTTCCGCGGGCGGTTCGGGAAGCCTCCTCGGCGCTAGCGCCTGTGGGGTCTTCCCAGCCCCTCTCTCCCGCAGGAGTCTCACACCTTCCTCTACAATCAACATTGTGCTAAAACTAAATTTTAACTTTTGAACCTAATATTGGCAGCATCCACGTGATTAGGTAGCATTTCGTATTTACCGAATTCTCTTATTATTGGAAGGATGTCTTCTAAGGCTTCGCGGTTTAATTCTCCTATAGTAGAGTATTTAACCATTTCTTTGCTTGTAATTCCTGAATATGCTTTAGCAAAACTATTTGTAGGTAGCACAGCAGTAATACCTATTCCATAATTTGCAGCTGAAAAAGGAGTATTTTCACCTATTAGAATTTCACCCGCGTTAGTTATCTGATCTAACACTAACTTTTCATTTTCTGGACGGCAAATAAGCATTAAATGTTCAGGAGCAAAATCATTAATAATTTCACAAGCACTCTCAATCTTAGGAGCAATTATTATTGCTCCCATTCCCTGATTGCTAAAAACATGTTCTAAAATTTCCCTTTTAGTGTTATTAACGTTATTAATAATATATTTTATGTGTTTTTCAACATCTTTGGCCAATTCTAAAGATGTGGTTACTAATATAGCAGAAGAATCAGGACCGTGTTCGGCTTCGTTTATTAAATCATGTGCAATTTTTTGAGGATTACCTGACTCATCTGCTATAATCGCACTTTCTGTCGGACCTATTCCTATTATTGATTTTTTTCCGTATGAAATTGCAACATTCATTGCAGCAGCAATCCCTCCTGGTCCCGGGCCAAATATACCATTAACCTCAGGAATTGAAGGAGTTCCAACTGAAAATCCAGCAATTACAGATACCCCGTTTCCTATAACAAATTCGTCGGCTCCCGCCAATTTTGCTGCTGCAACAGTTCCTGGGTCACCCAGACCATCTTTATTTGGGGGCATTCCAACTACTATCTTTTGTACACCAGCTGTTTTCGCCGCAACTACAAGCATTAATGCTGTAGAAATTAGTGGTCCTTTTCTTGCTGGAACCCATAAGCCTACTGATTCTAAAGGTGTTACTTTTTCTCCTATTATTGTTCCTGGTCTAATTTGTTTTTTCCACGATCTCGGTACAAGTACTTGGTTTACCTCAGTAATATTATTGATTGCCCGTTTAATAGCTGAACTTAAAGATGGCGATAAGTTTTCTGTACAGTGTTTGACATATTCTTCACTAAGCTTAATATTGTCAATTTTAATTTCATCGAACTTTTCAGTATTTTGAACAACTGCAGTATCACCAAAATTAGAAACCTCATCAAAGATTTCGAAAATACTTTGAAATATATTTCTATCCAAAAGCTGTTTGTGAAAAGCTAGCATTTTATATAGTTCATTTTTATCCCTCGGAAATTCAAAAATATTCATAATTCTCTCCCTTTATAAATTAATTTAATAATTGGTCGGCGATTAAACATTTATATCAAGATCTCATCCTGCAGGGGTTAGATTAAGAAAATAATTTATGATAGGTTTGTTTTTTGAAGTCATAAAGTCATAAAGATAACTTGATAATATAATAGATATTACTGAACTTCAATTATAATCTAATAGATCTTAATATTATATACATTCTGTTTTTTATTTATTTTTAATACAAATGAATCAATTTCATAAATTAAACCCTTAGAGCCCCAAGGTTTTTGAGACGTAAAAAAAGGAGTACCTCCCCAAAAT
>VEFU01000077.1 GCA_007679095.1 Paenibacillus bovis | reverse complement strand
GTCACTCCCCAAAAAAGCATTATTAAACAATTGTAACATGTCTAGTGTCCATTATAAGGGGGTCGACCACAGGCACCCGAACAATTCAGAATCTTTCGGGTGCCTGGCACCGAAACAATTTATAGTTCTATCGTCCTATGTTACTTATATTTCGCCATTTTTATAGTGAAAAATCCCTACATAAATATAAAATCATCTGCAAAATTATACAAAATTCGACGTTTTTCACTTTACAAATTATTTATATAGTTTAATATCAAATCGAATCGTAAATTCTAACTCAAAATAAGGAGGCACTAACAGAATCAATTGCTACCATTATACCTCTTTAGAAATTACACCATACGCGCTAGCATAATAGATTCCGTATTTTATCTGGAAAATAATCAATAGTGAGGTGCGGTTTCCATAGTAATAACTTTAAAAGTTAGGTTAACAAAATGGTTACATAAGCTTTTTTATACAATATTATGCTCACAAATGAACAATGTTATATTAGGAAAACTTCTTAGGTTAAAAATAGGTGGTAATGATAAAGGTGAAAAAAAGAAAACAGCCCCGATATAAAATATTACAATTTCAATTCCAGGCTGAGGATCTTTACATTGACTTACAAACACAGGAAACGTTGAATCGTCTATTTTCATTTATATATGAACATACGAACATTATGTATTTAACTTTTATAAAAAAGAAACATTTAATCGATTATCTTATTTATCATAGTGTTAATGAGTTCCAAATTATTTCATTTGTTGAAGCAGTGAAGGATGTAAAAAGATTTATTAACTTTCTACAAAAGAAAAAAATCAAAACCATTGATGATTTAGACCTATCTTTAATCAATTCCATGCTTTGGATTCGTTTATCTGAACAAGATCAAGGATTTCGTGAGACTAAACGGGAAAAAATTAAAATTAATTTATAGGAAGTAATGATGGATAAAACCAGTACTTAAAAACTACAAAATTCGACTTTTTTCCTATTAACTATTGATTTGCTATAATTACATACTATGATAATAGTAGGATTATTTAAAACACTCTCTATATTGATCGTCAATGTAGGGGTGTTTTTCATATTAAAGAAATGGAGTAGATTTATGTTTTGTCCGAATTGTGGTTTTGAGATTTATAAAGAGGAGAAATTTTGTTTTAAGTGTGGTAAGTCTTTACAGCGTGATGCGAGCCATGAAAAGCTCAACGAACGAAGTCGTAGTGCTGGTAGCCAACCAGAAGTGCTGTATGCAGGCTTTTTCCGCAGAGTGATCGCATCTACCATCGATGTTTTATTGTGGTTGTTGTACTGCATTACCGTATTTTTGCTTCCGATTCATGATGCTTACAATATTATAGTAGGATTTTTCATTGCCTGGTTATATTACGCGTTACTCGAGAGCTCTACATGGCAAGGCACGATTGGTAAAAAAATCGCCGGAATATCTGTTTGTGATATGGAAGGGAAGCGGATTTCCTTTTGGAGAGCATCGTCACGATATTTCATGCATATTTTATCGAATATAACGATGTTAATCGGCTACATCATGCCTGTTTTCACTGAGAAAAAACAAACCTTGCACGATATCGTTTCAGGTTGTGTACTGGTGAAAAAATAGAGAAGGAAGGTTGTCATGGCGCGTTTTATTTTATTTTTAAGTATTGTAATCTCGACGACCGCTATTGGCTTGGTAATATCACAAGGTGATCCAGAAGTAGAGGAAAAACAACGAGTACTTCAGGAAATTTTTGACGAAATTGCAGGTGTTGAGAATTCTACGTCATTTGCTCTTGGAGATGATGAGGACCCTAATTACCCGATGGAGAACGAGACGAACGACGAATCTATTGGGGATAGTTCGAATCTAGACATGAATGACGAATCTTCTGAGGATAGCTCGAATCGAGACATGATTGACGAACCTGATACAGATGGGGTTCAGCTAGAAAATGATGAAATACATATAGAAGAGCAATTAGTGGAGGATGAGATTCCTGCGAAAGAGGAGCATACCGAGATATCTGATGAGGGTGATCAGATGGGAGACGAATATGCTTCCGATGAAGGCCAAATCGATGAGGATTATAATCCGTTTGCCCAACAAGATGAAGCGGCGGCATTTAGTAAGACGATAAAAATTGGTACACCTCAACATGTTGTCACTAATCATTTTGGTTGGGATGTGGAACATGGAACTGATGGGGAAGGGTTATCTATTTATCGGGAATTTCCTGTCGCGTTTTATATGAAAGACGGTGTTGTACAATTAATTAGCTGGGGAAGAAGTGGAAGCTTCGAGCAATGGGAAACACAGGAAGGTATTGGAAGACGATCCTCATTTGAAGATGTGAGAGAAGCGTATATCAATTTTACATATAAAATTTTATATAGAGCGGGAAATCCGCAACCTTCGTATGTAGTTGTAGACTATCATACCAATAAGCTAGTTTTTGAGTTCACAGATAATAGAGTCAGTTTTATCTTTTTATGTGCACCTGAAATGCTAGAGCATTCATATGTTAAAAATACAGTTTTTACTTATGATGAACTGCAAGAGGAGCCATTTTAATAGGAAACAAAGGAGACACGTGTGAGTCAGCCACTCACTATTTAAATGGAATTTTTTGGTGCAATAGCAGGGTTTTGTAGTGGAGTTGTCAAATATTTTTATGTGAAACTAAGAGGAAGGCGTTGGTCATATGCCTCATGTAGAAGTGAATAATCATACGTTATTTTATAAAAAGGAAGAAAGTAGCGGAGACCAAAAAGATATTCTCTTGCTAATCCATGGACTCGCCTTAGATTCCTCGTGTTGGGGTCAGTTCCCTGAGATTCTAAAGAAGTGGTTTACTGTTATTCAGTACGATGTACGAGCTCATGGAGAGAGTAGTACTGGTGAGAAGCCAATTACTTGGGATTTATTACGAGAAGATCTACATGGCCTTATTCATCATTTAAAACTAACGAGAGTACATATTCTAGCATTTGGCTATGGAACCAATTTTGCGGTAAAATTTGCCCTCAAGTATCCAAATTATGTTCAGTCACTTACGCTCATGTCCTTGCCATACATGGAGCCAAATAATACCCATTACCATTTAACTCAGCACGTGTTTCCATCCATAAAGGAGACGATGGAAGCGGGAAATCCCAATTTTCTCCATCCATACGAACGGTTATTAAAGGGGTATACGACATTAAGTTCCAATGATAAGGGGTTAATCACATATTTTCGCGTCTTGCTCGGTAATTCGGATGAACTCTTTTCAGAAATGGTAAAATTAGCTTCGAATTCTACATTATTGTTGGAACTTGCACAGTTATCTTGTCCAGTCCTACTATTAAGCGGGGCATTGAATGTAACGAGTCCAGATGCTTTGTTAAATGCGAGTTCTTTTTTATTAAAAAATAGTACTCGAATTACAATACCGGATGCTTCCTTTCTGCAATTTTTAGAGCAACCGGAGTTAGTAGCGAAATGGGTGCGACTTTTTGCATCACGGAATAGTGGTGCGAGTTCATCCATAATGGAAACACAGCGCTATATTCAAGCAGTATTTCAGCCTGAAGAGGATAAGGAAATGGAGAGGATACCTGTTCTCCATGTCCAACTTCTTCACGGATTCCATGTGGCAATCGATTCTGTACCAGTAACATCGGACTGGAACCATCTTCATGCGAAGCAGATTCTCTCGTATTTAGTTTTTCATCCGATCACGACTCGGGAAATCTTATGCAAAGAATTATTCCCCGATGTGGAATATGATAGAGCGATGGAAAGCTTACAGGAATGTTTGAACCACTTAGAGAAAATGCTGCGACATCCGATGAATTCTACAAAGGGATTATTGTTTCAAAAAGACACGGTTTCCGTTCAATATAAGATTAAATGTGATGTGACTGATTTAATGACTGTCGTTCGCCAGGCGGTTGTCGAACGGGACCAGCTAATTCGCTATGAACTGTGCAAACAACTTCCATCAACATTACCAGAAACAGTACTAGCTGATATTGACAGCAACTGGGCTAATACTTTACGCAATGAAATAGAAGCCCAACTAACCTATTTGAATGAATGGATAAAAGATATGGGCTGGGACACGAGGTCCGTTTAATTGGGACACGGGGTCAGCTTCCTCGTCCCAATGGGACATGGGGTCAGCTTCCTTGTCCCAATAAGTTAGGGGCTAGGTGGAGAATTTATCCCATTCTTGTGCTAAAAGCGCTGCACTTCTTTAAAAAGAGGTGCAGCGTTTTTACATGTATATTTGCAGAGCATATGAATTTAAATATTCGTCAAATTGTGTCGGAAAAACGGTGGCATAGGTATGAAGTTATTTTACATGTATACCTTTTTTCATTAAGACTGGTAATGTTTCCATGGACGTCACTACCTAACCGACGTAATGGGTAGATACTTCGGGACACGGGGTCAGTCGGGACACGGGGTCAGAGAAGGTGTCCCACAATCAGCGTACGAAGTGGGACGAGGGAACTGACCCCATCATGTCCCGCAGACTCTTTATCTAGTACTTAAGCCGCTTTTAATTATGGGGAACATCACATATCATCATGCTGAAGGATAAATAAATAATTATTTATTTGGTTGGATAGGCCGAATCGTTCGAAGGTGAAGAGTGAATGAAATTTTCAACAGCTAAGTGGATGGCGTAAATATTTGTAGCAATAGCTGTTATTTTTATTGGATTATATTTTTATTTGGATGCTCAGGATAGTATGATTCCACTTTTGCGTCTTCTAGTCAGACCTGTTGGGGCGGGAACGCTATTGTTTGCGGCCTTTATTATGCTGGCAAGCCTAATGGCACAAAGAAAAAACAAGAGCAGATAACGATACAAAACTTTCTTGGCTCGTTTCTTATTCTCGTTTGTTTAATAGGAGTCAGGTTAATTGGGAATAGTTTGAAGTAACTTTTTCTATAATCTTAAAAGTAATCTTACATTAGTAAGTATACGTAGTAACTTTCCAATGCTGAGAACTTGTTCTTCGCTTTCCTTTTAGTCCTATTTTTTGTAACTCCTTCGCGATAAGCATATTAAAAAAGCCGTGGCCGACTAGAACTACATATTTATATACTTTTGCAATATTAACTAATCATTCGGCGGCCTTTTTTGCTCTAATTCTTGCATCCCGTAGAGATTCACAACCACTTGAATATCCCATCAACCATAAGCATCTTAAAATTACAGTCCAACAAGCTGGACTTAATTTTAAGTTTGCTATTTTTGGAAAAGCATTAGGCAATCCTGTTTCTCTAAACAAAGGGTCTGAGATTATTTTTTCATTGGCATTTAACAGCAGTGCTGATTCAATAGATCTCTTCAGGTCACTCGTTATGAAAATATTTGCTTTCTCTACTATTTCAACCGTTTCTAAATGATATGAAACCTCATGTAGCACCCCAGCATTATCATGCTCTGTAAGCCAACTATTATATTCGTATAAGGACATTTTTTCGTTGTTTTTAAGCATAGATCTTCCGTGCCTAATTAATGAGATTCTCATCATAAATCACCTTGAACCTATTCCATTATAAATCTACTATTTACTTTAATGTAAGGGGATACATCTCTTTAATCAACATAACATTTATATATCATAGAGGAGGAAGTGGAAGGGACGAGGGGCAGTTTCCCTGTTCCAATAGGTTAGGATGGGGAATTTGCCCCATTGTCGTGCTAAAAGCGCTGCAGCTCTTTATAAGAGGTGCAGCTTTTTTACATGGATATTTGTATTTCGTGTGTAGAATGGCATGTTCATAAACTTAAATATTTATCAGATTGTGTCGAAAAAGATGTTATAGGCATAAAATTATTTTTACATGTATACCTTTTTTATTAAGACTGGTAATGTTGATAAGGTACATAAGTACTACAAAGGAGAAAAATTATGAAAGTAATGTTGTGGTTAACGATTGCCTGTATATATACGATTCTTGTAATTACAGGTGCTTTTGATATGATGGATTATTCGATATATGAAAAGATTAGTGGTGATCTACATCCGACTGTTGAGGTAATGATGATTGGTATCGCATCACTAGCTGATACGGAAATACTTGCGATATTATCTCTTACTACGGTTGTGATTTTGTGGATTGGTAAAAAGTTAAAATGGATCGTTAGTTATATTACCATCATGAGTTGTGGAGTTATTGTCACATTGATTCTAAAACTTGTAATTAAACGTGACCGTCCAGGTGAGGAAGTTAGTTTCATTGATTTTTGGGGCTGGGGCGAAGGTATCATTTCGTATAGTTATCCAAGTGGTCACGGAATTAAATCTCTATTATTCTTTATGTTCTGGATTATATACTTGCAATATAATTACATGAAAACTCGTAAACTCCAAATAACAACATACGCTTTATTTCTCATCCCTATCCTAGTCGGCACTGCTCAAATAATGCTTGGCCGCCACTACATAACCGATGTCATAGGCGGATACCTCATCGGAATAGCCATCATCACATCCTGCACAGCAATTTTCGGCGCCACCTTTTTCGGTGTCAGGCACCCGAACAATTTGGGAACAATTCAGAAAATTTCTATTTGAAGTGCCAGGCACCCAAACAATTCCCAATCGTTTCGGTGCCTGGCACCAACACAATTTAATCTATAATCCAAGGTTCTAGATGTTTGGTGCTGTCTTCTTTTGGATCGTAATCGATGCAATATTGCGTATAGGCTTTTTTATTGTTGTGTGCTTCATGTGGCAATAAGGATGGTAGGTATTGCAGGTTGAGGAAAGGGAATGGTGGTTTCGTATTGTGGAAGTAGTATTGATATGAACTATGCGGGTAGTCTTCCATTGCTTTTACAATAGGGACTTTAGTTTCGATAGGATTGCGATGTATATAAGCACTCGCATTTAGTTGGCGGATTGGATTATTGATTTCTTTAGAGAAGTATCTATTTTCATAGATTTGTCCCGTATAATTATATTTTTTTCGAAAGTAGTCACTATATCTTTTGTTGAGAATCGCCATTAGCTTTCCAAGAGGTACTTCATGAGAGCGGAGGAGAAGGTGATTGTGATTGGTCATAATACAAAAAGCGTATATTTCAAAATAATATTTTTCAAATACATACATTAAGATCCGATAGTATTCCTTCACATCACGTGTTCCGGGAAAGATTTTCTGTCTATTATTTCCGCGCATCACAACATGATAATAGCCATCTGGATGCCATGTCCTTCTAGGTCTTGCCAACAAAATCCCTCCTTTTTTGAGTGCCAGGCACTGACACAATTCGTTTTTCATTATCATAGTCAATTCCTTTTATAGTGGCAAATAGCCAAAATCTAATTTTCCTCACTATATTCATAGAGAAAATGAAAATTTCTTAAGGGAAGATTACATTTTTGGTGCCAGGCACCTACACGATTATGAAAATTAACAAAAGTTCCGGTGCCAGGCACCCAAACAACTCCATCAATATTTTTGTTCATTTTACATTTTTTTACTGCTGTGCAACGCTAGTGGGCACCCGCACAATTGCAGTTACCCATGATATCTTCCTTTTGGAATTATTAACGGGGTGTGTGATATTGGATCCGCGATGACTAAACAATTTAAGTCGAATACAGTTTTTACTAGATCGCTAGTTAGAACGTCGGTTGGGTGTCCTTCTGCGATGAGCTTTCCTTCTTTTACCGCGAAAATATGTTCAGCATAGCGTGCGGCTAGGTTAATATCGTGTAGGACCATTACAATCGTTGTTCCGTATTCACGGTTTAAGTTTGTTAGTAGGTCCAATATTTCTATTTGATAGGTGATATCTAAAAAGGTTGTCGGTTCATCTAGAAATAATATATCAGTTTGTTGTGCGAGCGCCATGGCAATCCAGACGCGCTGCCGTTGCCCTCCGGATAGCTCGTCAATATCATGGTTGGCAAATTCCGTAATGTTCATAAACTCCATTGCTTCTTCCACGGCTACATAATCTTTTTCCGTCCAGCCGCCGAATAAAGATTGATGTGGAAATCTTCCTCTTCCAACTAAATCCGCAACCGTAATTCCATCCGGGACGATTGGAGATTGGGGAAGGAGGCCGAGAATACGTGCCAACTGCTTTGGAGGATATTTGTGGATTGCTTTCCCATCGAGAGTAACATCTCCCTCCATAGGCTTCATCAGTTTGGCCATTGTTTTTAAAAGCGTGGACTTCCCACAACCGTTTGCCCCAATAATGACACTTATCTTGTTTTTCGGTATTTCCAGGTCGATTCCATGAATAATCGTCTTATGATCATAACCAGATATAAGTCCATTCACACGAAAATCATATGTGTTGTTCATTACCATTCTCCTTTTCGGTTTATGCGGATCAGTAAATAAATTAAATATGGTGCACCGAGTATGCCCGTAATAACACCGACTGGGAAGCGATATTCAAATGCAAACTGTCCTATTAAATCTGCAAATAACACGAGAATAGCACCAACCAAACCTGCTGGGAGAATATTTTTCGCACTACCACCAACGAGTCGATTCGCGATTGGCCCCGCTAAAAACGATACAAACGCTATCGGCCCGGTTGTCGCTGTTGCAATCGCAATTAAAAATACAGAGCTGACGATTAACATCATTCGAATTTTATCAGGAGTAGTGCCGAGGGATGTTGCCATTTGATCCCCTAATTCGAGTATGCTTAACTGTTTACCGAGTAAGAGCATAAGGGGAGTTAATATCACTACGAATAAAACTAATGGAAGTACCTCATCCATTTTCGAGCCATTTAAACTACCACTTAACCATCGAAGCGCACCGGCAATATCTTGCTGGGAACTTTTTAGTATCAAGTAGGAAATTCCCGCATTCAACATTGCCTGCATACCAATTCCAATAATAATTAAGCGTCCAATCGAAAATGCTTGTTTTCGAGATAAAAGATACATGATGATGACGGTCAATAATCCACCAATGATTGCTGCGATGGATACACCCGCATTACTCGAATGTAAAACCGTGATACAAAAGACCGCGGCAACACTTGAACCAGATGTTATACCTAAAATATTCGGATTCGCTAATGGGTTACGTAATATCGTTTGAAAAATATAACCGGCAACCCCGAAGGCAAATCCAGAAAATAAACCAGTAATCATGCGGGGAAGGCGAATCGTATTAACAGCAAAATGAACCCCACCAGTTGCGTCTCCTATCAATGCTCGGATAACTACATCCACAGGATAGAGCGTATTTCCTAATAAAAGAATCGCAAAACAAAGGCTAACAGTTACTATCATTAATAGAGAGGAAATAATAATCCAACGTCTTTTTCTTTTTCGCATACCATCTATTATGAAGTTAGAGTGATTTCTCATAATGACCTCACCTTCGTTTTCTTCGCTAGTAAGATGAGGATTGGTGCACCAATAAACGCAGTGACGATACCTACCTCTAATTCTCCAGGACTGCCTAATAATCTCCCGAAGACATCCGAAAGTGTTAAAATAATTGCCCCTGCTAAAGCGGACATTGGAATTAAAAAGCGTAAGTCTGGGCCAATGACTAAGCGCATTGCATGTGTTGCTAAAAGGCCGATAAATCCAATCGGTCCAGCTAAAGCAGTCGTTACTCCGCATAAAATAACCCCTGCACTAATCGCCAATACACGTATCACACCAGGCCGTACGCCAAGTCCAGTTGCAACATCATCGCCTAATGCTAATGCATTTAAAGCTGGCCCTGATATGAACGCAATCACTAAGCCAAATAATAAAAAGGGAATGAAGATTAGGATGGAATCCCATGAACCGGAACCGACACTACCAATTTTCCAAAATCTAAATTGGTCCATTGTATATGCACTCGGAATCATAATCGCTGTTACGAGTGAAGAAAGAGCTGCAGTAGTTGCAGCTCCTGCTAAGACTAGTTTTATAGGCGTAGCCCCACCATTTCCAATCGAACCAATGCCAAATACGAATACAGCCGTTACTGCAGATCCTATTAAAGCTAGCGAAATATATTGACCAGCAGTCGTTATTTGAAAAAATGTAATCCCACTAACTACAAACAGCGCTGCCCCTGTATTAACTCCTAAAATACTAGGATCTGCTAAAGGGTTACGTGTTACAGTCTGCATGAGTACACCCGCAATCGCTAATGCTAACCCACAGCATAAGCTGAAAATCGTCCTAGATATGCGTTTTTGAACGATGTTTGCACCATAGGAATCTAGGTTTTGATAAAATAAACCATCCATGAACTCTTGGAAACTAACCATTTTTGCACCTAATGCTAGAGATGCAATGATGGTAATGATTAATAGAATCATTCCCATTATTAAAATTAGTGGGAAGTGCCTTGGTACATGGAAATCCACTTGCTTTTTTTCAGCGGCGAGGGCTTTAGTTTTCAATTTTATCAATCGCTCCACCGATTAGTTCTAAATATTCATCGATTGTATATGCAATGGAAAGTGGGTTTGGAGTTCCCGCAGCTACTAATGGTGTGTCACTTGTAATAAACGCCACAGAGCCTCTTTCAATTGCTGGAATTTTTCCAAGTAGTGAATCAGCTTTAATTGTTTCCAGGAGTGCATCGTCTCCATATCCTACAATTAAATCAGCATCCATCAATGCTTCTGCATTTTCAGCACTCAATTTTAAAGAGTAACTATTTGGATCTGTAATTAATTCCGTAACACTTTCAGGATACGTCATTCCTAACTCTGCTAAAAACGCTACACGTGCATCAATTGGTGTATAAATGTGTAATTGAGATAAATCATTCGCTGAAAAATTCACCCACACTACCTTTTTGCCTGCGATTTGAGGGTATGCACTTAATTTTTCTGCAATTAATTTCTCTATGTCTTTAATAAGCTGTTCGCCTTCTTCTTTCATGCCCATGCCTGTAGCATTGAACTCGACCTGCTCGCGCCATGTTGTTGTCCATGGTGCATTCGGATAGGCAACAACTGGTGCAATTTGTGTTAATGTTTCATAATCCTCAGCTGTAATACCTGAATACGAAGCAAGAATAACGTCTGGATTTGCATCCGCAATCGCTTCAAAGTCTAAGCCATCTGTATCTTGGAAGACGTTCGGATTGGTTACACCTAGTTCATCCAACTTCTCTTTTGTCCACGGTAATAATCCACTATCATCTTGAACACCAAAGTTCGCAGCAGAGAAACCTACAGGGACAACACCTAAAGCTAATGCGACATCATGGTTAGCCCATTGAATAGTCACAATTCGTTCTGGTTTGCTTTCGATAACTGCCTCGCCTAAAGCATGCTTAATGGTAATTGGATATGCACCATCTGTTTCGGTGGAAGATGATGAATTATTTTGTTCGCCTTCCTCTTTTGAAGCTTCACTAGAGCAGCCTACTAATGCAAAAATTGTCATCATTGCTAGCGTTAACATTAGGATGTATGATTTTTGTTTTTTCATATGTAACCTTTCCTCTCCGCTTGGAAATTTTATTAAGTCTTGGAATATACTTTTTTCAAAAGTTCATTGTTTTTCTCTATGAATTTATCATTATGGGAAGATACCATTGCATACTCGTTGGCATCTGGATCGATATATAATTTCGCGTTATTGACAGCCAACACAGCATCTTGGAAAGTGCCGACGATTAAGCCAACTTTGTCATCGTACGAGATAATATCACCCGCACCGAATATACCGGGAACGGAAGTCATGCATCGACCTTGGCTCACGAGATAGTAATCATTTTTGCGAAGTGGTTGTATATCATCCGCGAAAGTTAAGGATGCTTCACGTTGATAGCCATGACTTATTAATACTTCATCGACCGGTATGGCATATATATCTTCATTTTGCGAGATTATTACTTGTTCAATCATGTCACTATCATTTGATAAAAAGGACTTGATTTCCGCATGGAGCATTATTTGCACTCCATGTGCTTTCAGCTTTTCTACCTGTGCCTCGTGTGCAGTTAATTGCCCCTTCCGATACATGACAATGACATCCTTTGTGACGGATAAAAGTTCAACCGCCCAATCAATCGCACTGTTACCGCCACCAGAAATGAGAACCGTCTTATGGCGGAAGCGTTGCATATCTAAAATCGTATAATGCAAATTCGTCTTTTCATATTTTTCACTGTCTTCGATTTCGAGTTTAAGAGGATGTAAAATCCCACCACCAACTGCACAAATGATTGTTTTGGAATAATGAACTTCACCACAATCAGTTGAAATAACAAAGAGGTTATCCTGCTTCTGTATTTGTTCCACTTTCATATTTAAACAAATCGTCGGTGAAAAAATACTTGCTTGCTCCACTAAATTTTGAACAAATTGGCGCCCCTGCAATGGAGGCAGGCCACCAACATCCCAAATAACCTTTTCAGGATACGTGTTTACTTTTCCACCGAGAACGGGTTGCACCTCGATGATCTTCGTTTTCATATTTCGCAAACCACTATAAAAAGCACTATATAAACCAGCAGGTCCACCGCCAATAATCGTTACATCAAAAACCTCCATACAATCCCTCCCTTCATAACGATATGCATTATCAATGATTATCATTCTCAACAAAAACCATTATACTGATAATGATTCTCAATATCAATGATTATTTTGAAAATTTTTTATTAGAAGGAACTTGGGAAGTGAAAACTAGTATTGAAGCTTTTTTAATATAGATGAAGGGGAGGAAGAGCGAGTATTTTTTTCTAGAAAAAAACCACCCTATGCTGTCACAAGCAAAAGGGTGGTCAACCATCACCTTGAAGGTAGAGGTTGCTGGGAGAAACAGTATTAGTTAAAAGTACAATCAACTTGCATAGACATCAAAGTATAGGTAGCGGTGTCCCTTATCCTATTATTTTACAAAGTGACAAATATCAAGAATGCTGTTGCCGTTTTCATCTGGTTGAGTAAAGCGAGGATTCCCGTAGCGTTCAAAGAACCATAATGCACCTTCTTCATCCGTCACTACTTCAAAACCATCAGCTCGAAGCTTTTGAGCGCATGTATCTTCAATACCAAATAATTCGGATTCTTTCCCTTGGAGCCAACAAACACCTAAATTAGAGGCAGGAAAGTCAATGGATTCAAAGCCCTCAGGCACTGCAGTTCCTTCAGGAAGAAACATACCGATCCAATATTCAAACTTTTCTCCTGCTTTCCAGCGCATTAAGCCGATAGATGCATTGGAATCTTCATAAGCCTGCCTAAAATCATCTGTTATAGGTGGAAGTTTTTCAAAACGCCCAGTTTCCATCCATTCATGCCACTTTGCACCAAATGATCCATTCACTCGATCTTCATCACCATACTTCATACCGATAAAACGCGTAGAAGGCATTGATTGTTTATACGTGTTCACTATTGCAACCATTTTTTAAAAACCTCCTTATTGTTTTGTTCTTGGCTCCATTATACAACCTTACTTGTCCATTTGGTACTAGATTTAGAAATGTTTACCATTTTTGGAAGCTTGCAAAAGTTTTATAGAAAAAACCCGTCATCTTTTTTCATCTATATGAAAAATAAGAAAGATGGGGTGTTATGATGGAGTGGAGTTACATACATCGTTGATTTAAAGTTGAGTAATAGATAAAGGGGCAGGAACCTCGATTGGTAGTGTCAAAAGTTCTATGAAAACTATGTAAAGTATAAGATCACTTCCATATTGGGGGACGTGAGGCCCCGCAAT
>VEFU01000076.1 GCA_007679095.1 Paenibacillus bovis | reverse complement strand
TCTATTTGAATACGAAGGTGATCATCTACCTTGAGAGGTTGAAAAGTCATTTACACAAAAATATTGACAGTACCATAAATCTTATTGACTTGCAATTTCATTACACTTACTTTTAATATTGATAGTAGAATTGTTCATAGTTTAAGGATTAATTCGCGAAGGATGCACAGTTCTCCTGCAAAATATTGAACTTAGGAGGATTCCATGAAGATTAACGTTAGGACTCAAATATTTGATTTAATAGATGATGATTATCAGAGGTTTGCTTCTTCTCATATACCGAATATCAATAATTTATTAGGAGTTCGTCTTCCCGAACTTAGGAAGATTGCAAAGCAAATTGCGAAAGATGATTGGGAATCTTATTTAAAGACGGCAGATGATGACTATTTCGAAGAAGTAATGCTTCAAGGAATGGTAATTGGCTATGTAAAGGCAGATATTGAAAAGGTACTGACTTATGTTGCAGCTTTTGTCCCTAAAATAAATAATTGGTCCGTATGTGATAGCTTTTGCAGTGGATTAAAAATAACAAAGCTGTACAAAAAAAGAGTATGGGATTTTCTACAACCCTATTTGTTATCCGATAAGGAATATGAGATTCGTTTTGGTGTTGTTATGTTACTTTGTTTTTACATCGATGAGGATTATATCGATCCAGTTTTAGAGCATTTGGATCGTATCAATCATGAGGCATATTACGTTAAAATGGCAGTTGCATGGGCTATCTCTATTTGTTATATAAAAATGCCAGAACGGACGATGATTTATTTAAAAAACAACTCACTAGATAAATTTACGTATAATAAAGCATTACAAAAAATTACCGAATCTTTACGTATTGATAAAGAAACGAAAGAAATGATTCGTAGTATGAAAAGGAAATAGAAGTTGCTCCCTGCTCTGGATGGTAGGGAGCATTTGTTTTATTGCTCAATTTCTCTAATTATTCTCGCAGGATTTCCACCAACAATAACATTATCAGGCACATCTTTTGTTACAACAGAACCAGATGCAACTACAACATTATTACCAATCGTCACTCCTGGATTAATAATAGATCTACCACCAATCCATACGCTATCACCAATTTTGACTGGTTTTCCATATTCTAAATTCGTATTTCTTTCTGCAGCTTTAATTGGATGTGTTGCAGTATAGATATGAACTCCAGGTGCTAAAAAAACATTACTCCCTATATGAATTTCACATACATCTAAAAAGACACAGTCGAAATTTGCATAAAAGTTTTCTCCGATGTGAATATTGTATCCATAATCACAACGAAACGGAGCTTCCAGATGATAATTTTCACCTGTAGTACCGAATAATTCTTTAATTATTTCTTTCCTTATATCCAATTCTGTTTCTAAGGATTCATTGAATAATCTAGCAAGTCTCCTCGCATTTACTCTGTCATTCATTAATTGAGGATCAGCACCATCATAAAGTTCCCCACTGATCATTTTTTCTTTTTCTGTTTTCATGATGTATCTCCTTTTTGCTGTTGTCTGTCATTATTTAGTGTACATTTCATTTAAGTAAGATACAAATGTAGTGACTGGTGCAAATTCCCTTCAGCATGCCCCGAGATAGAGTGTTAGATTAGTTCTTCTTCATAATCTATAAGATGATCATCATCATTTCCATACTTTTCTCTGAATTCATCATATGATAATAAAAAATCTTCTGGTAGTGTACCAAAAAGACATTTTAATTCGCCGTCTTCATATAAAACTAAGTAACTTTCTTCTTGTATTACATCATCTTTTTCAAATTCATCTCGATACTTTTGAATTTGTTCCTCTGTCGGCTTACTATTTAGCAAATACCTTTTTCCTTCAGGAGCTTTTTTTGTAAGAACAAAAACACCGTATCCTGGATTTTCTTCAATGTCAAAATCTAATTTATTATCTGGGGTAATTTTATTTAGACGAGTGTAATTATATCCGCAATGTGAGCAAAGAACATACTTATCTCCTACTTTATAATAGTAGTCTTCAATTGCAACTTTCTTACATTGGGGACATTCAATTTCAAAAAGAATCGATGCCAATTGGAATGCACTCCTTATCGTAGAGTAGTAATTTATTGATGGAAGTATTTTGTGGTAGTAGTGAAGAAAGAATAAACTCGGGGCAATTGGAGGGAAAAACATAATATTTAGTTTATTCTACATCTCCTTTCATTCTTAGAATATCTATATACTAACCTATTAATCCACAAATGTAAATGCTTTAATATATTTCATATGAAAGAGGATTTCTACATTGAAATCCCCTTTCATTAGTTAATCTATAATCGTCTTTTATTCTTCACCTTGGCATTAGGATCTACATGTATACTATCTGAATACTCTACTTGGTCAATTACACAATTTGGACCTATCGTAACATTACTACCTCTCACTGTCCCTACATGTGAATGTTCTAAATAAATTTCGTCACCTTCAATTATCTCTGCTCTCATTTTGTTATACTTCTTTTTAGAAAAACGTGAAAAAATGTTTAGTAACCATGAAGTTAATTTTGAACTTAGCCTTTGGGATACATGAATCTTTTCTCCACCTATCTCCTTCACAACACAAGTCCCATCCATTTTTATTTTGACTTGCTCAGCATTTAATAAACCTGAGATAGAGAATCCACCATTCGCATCAAATTCTTCCACTTCTACATCTTGTGCGACTTTCATATACCCTCTAAGCGTTAATGTGTCACCTTTTATGCTATTTCCACAATGAAAAGAACCACTTATCGAAAGTTTAGATGCTTGAATGGAACCATCTACTTTAGCTGAACCAGCAACACTTATCGCTTCACTACGTAAATCCTTTTCAAAATGGCTAGAGCCATGTATGGAAATGTCATTAATATTAATATTTCCTTTCGCAGTCGCAGATCCTGCAATGGACAATGAGTTTGCTTCTACATCACCATCAATTCTCCCACTTCCCGCAATTTTTACTTGATCAAACCGTCCACCGGGAATAGTGCCACTTCCAGAAACCTTTGCATTACCTGTTAATGGATAATCCATGTCTTATCCCTCCAATTTTAAATTAATTAACTTTGCTTGTTCAGCTAAGTGAAAAATACATAATTCTTCCGTATCCTTATCCAACAAAACTTTCCCATCGTCGTTTAAGAGGAAATAGAATAATGTTTCGGCTTTCTTGTAAATTAGAACATACTTATCAATGGATTTGCTTGAAGTACACCAAAATAAAACAGTCTGAATCCAATTATCCATTTCATGCTGAAATGAGATCTTCTTGTTGATTGAACATGTGATATGGATAAAGACAGCTTCTAAAAAAGTAAATTGTTTTTTGTTTGCTACTTTAATAAACTGATCAAGTATTGCATCAGGTATATCTAAACTTCTTTTTAATTCTTTATCGCTATAAACTCGATTTGTATTCCCCTCTGAGAAAAACTTTGCTAATTCATCGAGCGAATATTGATCTTTTAACTCAATAATGGTTTCAATCCTCTTTAAGATCTTATCTTTAGGAAAAAAGGTTTCCTGCCCAGTGAATACAGATTGTTTGATAAACCACGAGTCAGGAATAAGCTTTTGACGTTTCCAACGATAAAGTTGACCGTATGAAATACCAGTTAATTTTAATAAATCCTTTTTAGATATCATCTCTTCAGTATCCAATATCAGCCCTCCTAACGTAACAATGTTACGCTCGTTATTAATGTAACATAACATTGTTACACTGTAAAGAAGAATTTTATATAAATAATTATAAAATTCCAAATTAACACTTTTATTTTACGGATAATTTGTTATAATCAATGGTGATCCCCAGCTTGTCCCTCTTATCCCCTTTTAACAAAATCCAAAATGATAAAATGAAAGAAAGGTGAAGTATGAATGAAACGGCGATTTCCATGTGAATGTGGTAGTGGAAAGTATTATGATAGTTGTTGTTCCCCTCCAACTGAAGTGTGGTTTCGGCCAATGGAAGGGCCAGAAGAATATGAAGAAATGCTAAATAAGCTGATTGTAAGTAGAAAGTTTAATATGCGGTTTAGAGGATTACGACAATTTTATGGAGATGAATTAATTGCATATAAACTAAAAAATCCTTCAAGTTCATCTCGAAATATATTTCTAGAGATTATAGCCGAGTATTTTACAACGTATTTAGAGGACAAGTGTCCATCTTCATGGAATGAATGTGATCATGAATTCTGGGAAGAGTTTTTTTACTCCTTTTACCCATCTACTATTAAAATATCCCCAAAACAAAATGAAGTAAAAAGATTCCTTAATGAATGTAAGAAGTTTGTTCATTGGCTTGATAAGCATATTGGCACTTCCTTCTACTCCTATATTGAGGAGCTATGTGCAGAAGCAGCATCTGAATTACTAGAATGTGAAAAGCTAATAAATAAACTTTACCTCCATACTTTTCCAAACATCCATAAAAGAGATTTCGATATAATTGCAGAGTTAGACGCACATGAACAAAACTATAATTTTGTAGATGATAAGGTGGCTATCTTTGAAGTGCAAGATAAGAATGGTCCAATTACGATTGCTAGAGCACATGATGATAAGAGTAATTATCATATTTTGGGATTGCCTATTGAAATAATTACTCCTGGAATGATTATTTGTGGGTTTATAGGAAAAGAAGAAAGTAGTTGGTTGTGGACTTGGGATCATCCGATATGTGTCTTTCCAAGAAAAGCAAAAAAGTTTTTGGAACATGTTCTTATTTGAGGATTTTGATTAAGATAAAGAAATGAGACGAACAATGAGCGAATAACTCTATATAGAAATAAGTTATTCGCTTATAAAGTTATACAATTAAATTTCACCTGAAGGTAATTTGATTTTCGTTTCAGTAGATAGTGGAACTCCAAAATTAGGCGTATCATCGTCATTCCAACTAAAAGGCTGCATTCTTATATTACGATTGTAGCCCGCTCCTTTTTGCATTGCTGCATGATAAATCATCCAATCCTCTTTCCCATCAGGAGATTTCGTAAAGTTTCCATGACCAGGTGAATAAACATTATTCTCCATGTAAGTACCAAATAATGGCGTCGGATGCTTCACCCAATGATTTGGATTGAGTGGATCTGTTCCCGTGAAGGTTAACATACCAAGTTTATAACGATCAGAACCAGCATCATCAGCGGAAAATATAATCATTAGCTTACCATTTTTTCGTAAAATTTGAGGACCTTCAATTGTACTACCTTCCCAAGGTAAAGTAGTTTCTGAAAGTAATATTCTCTCACTAAGCAGTTTCCATGGCTCATTTCTATCTAAAGAAGCAATATATAATTTTTGTGGCCAGTCATTTTCTTTGAATCCAGACCAAATAAAATACAGCTCACCATTATCCATTTCTAGAACGGTTCCATCTATTGCCCATTTATCATTCGACTCTTCCACTACACCACGATCAATATAATGTCCTAAAGCATCATCCGTTTCACTCTCTAATACGAACATTCGATGATTATATACCTCTTCATCGTTTGTAGCAGTATAGTAGATAAACCACTTGCCATTGATCCAATGTAATTCGGGAGCCCATATTTGTGTACTATTAGCTTTATTTGGTTGAGGTGTAAAAACTATTTTACGTTCTCCATTGGCAATTCCTGATAATGATTTTGATCTCCATATTGAAATATGTTTTACTTCTGTACAAACTAAGTAATAATATCCATCCTTATATGTAATAAACGGATCAGCGCCATCCATTATTGGATTTTGAAAAAAATTCATCTTTTCTCCACTCCCAAATAATTTTATGAATTTCTCGCAACAAATGTAATAGCATTTGTTTTAAGTATTACCTCTCTGCCATTTCGTGTAATTGAATATTGTAATGGTTTCACTAAAACTTCTAAATGTTCCCATTCGTTATATGCTCTTTTTAATTTATGTAGCATTTCATCTGTTGTTATATTAATTTCAATAAGAGCAGGTAACTTTTCATTTGTTTTCAAATCAATCTCTTCTATTTCCGAGTTTACAATGATGCAGATAACTCCATTTATTTTCGTACCTAATACCATCTGTTCCAGAACATTTTCTAATTCTATTTCTGATTTCACATGTTCAATACTAGATACTGCAACAATAAAATCATATTCATTTCTTGAAATGTTGTACGAGCCAATGTCTGCCTTTATAGGATGAATAATATCCTGAACATCAAATTTTTCACTATATTTCAGCAAGTTTTGGATTGCTGAATCTAATAAATCCACACAATCTACCCTTCCACCCCTTTTTTTAATTGCTTGTGCAATGGGAATGCTATTTCTACCAACTCCCGATCCAAGATCCAAAACATGTAATGGTGCTACATTACTAAATAATTGCAGGAGATTTACCACTGTTTTTACCGGCCTATAAAGCCATGAACCTTCCACGAAAAGTTGATAATTATCATAGCAATAATCATGATATTCCTTCTCAGCTTTCCTTATTTTTTCAATTGTGTTCATTTCAAGCACCTCTTCTACTTTTAAAGAACTCTCTCATGTATTCGCGATAAACTACTAAAAACCTGCAATAATCTTGTTGAAAATAAAAAAAGCCCATTTTGGGCTTTTTTAACATCTGACATACTCCGTCTATATAAACAACAGAACAACCATTATCCAACTATTACTCTTTCTTTTGGATAATGATAAAAATCATCATTGTTTTCCCCTTTATCAAAAAGGAAAATGAACGTTAGAATACCTATTCTTCCTATGAACATAAGGATCATTAGAATGATTTTTCCAATCATAGTAAAATCAGGTGTAATGCCGGTAGATAATCCGGTTGTTCCGAAAGCAGAGCTTACCTCAAAGACAATCTCCATTAAAGAAAATCTTTCGGTACGTTTTAAAATAATTGTAGCTATAAAACAGAGCAATAAAGCCAAAAAAGTGACTACTACAGATTTCTTAATATCTTCCTCATGGATTTCCCGTTTAAAAACTCGAACGTCTTTTTTTCCTCTAGCGAATGAAAATAGTAATAATAAAAGAATAGCAAATGTAGTAGTTCTAATACCACCACCAACAGAACTAGGCGATGCACCTATAAACATAAAGAAACATAGGACTAATAAGGTAGAGTCACTAAAATAATTAATATCAATCGTTGCTAAGCCACCATTCCTAGTTGAACTGGAATGGAAAAATGCATAAAAAAATGCTTCATGCCAACTTTTATTTACAAAAAAGTGAGTAGATTCTATAAGTAATATTACAACGGTACCAAACAACATTAGAGAAAAAAATGTAACGGTTGTTAATTTAGTATATAAGGAAAAATGAAAAGGACGAGATACTTTTCGCAGTTTTATATAATCCTTAACTTCAATCAATACTGGAAATCCGATAGCACCTAAAGTTAATAAAATGATATATATGGACTGAACAAAATAATCATGTGCAAACGGAATAAGTGACATACCTGTTAAATCAAACCCAGCATTCGTTGTTGCACTTATTGATGCAAATGTCCCTTGTAAATATGCTTGCTGCCAAGTTGGATAATATTGTAGAAAATAAGTTCCTAAAATTGCTGCTCCAACCATTTCAATTAGGAAAATTATCAATACTATTTGTTTCATCACATTTACTAATCCAGATAATTGCGAGCGGTTATGATCAATACTAATAAGTTGTCGTTCTTTAATACCAATTTTCTTCCCTATCATGAGCCAAAAAAATGTTCCGAGGGTCATGATTCCAATACCGCCAAATTGAAGAATAAACATTAAGAAAAAGATTCCCGTAGTACTAAAAGTATCTACATAAGGAACAACAGCTAAGCCAGTGACACTAACCGCACTTACAGCTGTAAATAAAGCATCTAAAAAGCTCCAGTCAACACCAGGTTTTAATGCTACAGGCAAGCAAAAAAGTCCTGTAGCGATTAATATAGCAAACACATAAAAGATAACAATAATTTGTGCTGCTTCGAAGCGATGACTTTTTAATGCTTTTAACATGTAAATAACTCCTTAAAGTTCAAATAAAAAAAGACCATACACTTAGAATGGTCTTTTAAGGCGTAAACTATTAGCGTTATTTGTCCTTACAATATGTAATAACATCTCGATAAGATAAGTCTCCACCAAATATATCAAGTGAACTTCCAATCGTAATATCTAACTTACCATTTGTAATACGATAAAAAGCTTCTAAATCATCTATCGAGCGTGCACCACCTGCATAAGTAGTTGGTATTGAGACCCAATCTGCCAATTGTTTCACTAGGTCTTCTTGGATACCACTTCGTTTTCCTTCTACATCCACAGCATGAATTAAAAATTCATCACAATATTTTTCCATTTCTTTGATCGAAGATGGAGTTATTTCAAAATTACTAAATTGTGTCCATTTATTCGTAACAACAAACCATTTATCGTCCTTTTTCTTACAGCTTAAATCAATTACTAATCTATCTTTTCCAACTTCTTGGACAATTTTTTGTAATCGTTCTTCATCTAACTCACCATTATGAAATATGTAGGATGTCACGATAACGTGTGATGCACCTTGTTCTAAATAAAAAGATGCATTTTCTGCAGTTATCCCTCCACCAATTTGTAATCCTTGTGGATACTCCTTTAAAGCTTGAACTGCTGCTTCTTGATTTCCATCCCCTAGCATAATTACATGTCCACCTGTTAGACGATCCTTTTTGAACATGGAAGCATAATAGGTGGAGTCATAGGTGGATACAAAATTTTCAATAACGTTTTCGTTGCGTTCGTTTAATGTTTCTCCAACAATTTGTTTCACTTTTCCTTGGTGTAAATCGATACATGGTCTAAAGTTCAAATTCTCCCTCTCCATCCTCATCTCTTTTATGGATATTATAATCTAAAATCGAATTATCTGAAAGATAGTTCACTTTTAAGTGTAAAAAGATGATAAAAGGGTAATTTAACATTACAACAAATTCTGGAGGTGTTCGACATGTATAGAACTGGTCATTTTACTGCAAACGATGGCGTAAAACTTTTTTTCCGTGCATGGATACCTCAAGAACCAAAAGGTTTTTTAATATTAATTCATGGAGCGGGAGAACATTCGGGACGTTATGCACATATTGGCGAAACTTGTTTGAAAGAGAATATTGGTATAATTGCTCCTGATTTACGTGGATTTGGCAAATCTGGAGGACCTCGTGGGCATGTAAATCATTTTTCAGACTATATCGATGACCTGGAAATATTAATTAATTTATTTAAAAAGAGATATGAATCTGCACCATTGTTTATTTTTGGACATAGTTTAGGTGGTTTAATAGCAATTCGCTATGGTCAACTATGCCCTCATAAAGCAAATGGATTTATTTTATCATCCCCTGCATTAGGAATTCGGATTCAACTTCCTATGTTACTAAAAAAAGTATTGCAATTCTGTTCCAGAGTAACGCCAAATCTGGCGATTGAACCTTTCAAATGGATGGGCAGATTGAAAAAAATTCGAACGTTCAATCATCTGATCCCAGAACCGGATAAAAACATTATCCAGGATCCATTATTTACATTACAATACACTCCCCGTTGGTTAATGGAATTAATTCAGAATGGCATTAGTGCCTTATTAGAGACGCCTAAATTCCGTTTTCCATTTTTGTGTCTTTATGATCAACAAGATCCTATCATTCATCCTGATTCTATATCATCTTTCTTGAACTCCGTTTCAACTGAAGATAAAAAGTTTGTGATGTTTGAGGAGGGTCTCCATCGACATTGGAATATTAATCAATGTGATAATGCGTTGGAAAATGTTCTGACATGGATAAATCCACGCTTATAAAGTTTAGCCAAACTAACGCTCAACATGAAGCAACATATTCCTTTATGTTGAGCCGATTTAAAGATTTTCTTATTTTCCACGAATTAATTCCTCATTATATCGTTCAAGAAATCTTTTGGCTGTTTCAGAATTACTAGATGAAAGCTCTTTATACCACTTTATAGAATCTTCGCCAAACTCGTCTTCCAAATCAGTTAACACGTTTTGGATAAATAACATATTCGTATTCATGTCATCAACTAGATCATCCGTTTTTTCATAATTATTAATTGCTTTTTCAAGATAATATACATCATCAACGATAGCTGGAAAAACCGTATCCAACATAGGTAGCCCAGGGATATAGCTATACTCTTTTTGAAATGTGTTAAAACGGTTTGTATATTGTGCTAAAAATACTTTACCGTCTTCTTGTTGTAATGTTTCTTCCCAATCTATTGACGAGTAACTATCTAATTTAAAAAGAGTGTTTCGAACGATTGACTGATAATTTGATCCAATCCTCGATATAAATTCTCTATTTTCTTGATAAAGCTGGTAGTTAACTATAAGAGAAATGATTAGAAGCGAGAGCGATAAATATATGAATATATTCTTTTTCTTCATTTTCAAGTGATACCCTCCTCATAAAGTTTCGATAGATTTTAATACAGAGGTGTATCCGTTATTGATTTTATCCTTAATTAAGCTTGCACATTCTTCTGGTGTTAATGAAGATGTGTCTACTTGTAAATCATAGATTCCTGGCGAATGGACAAGCTCTTGCCATAATGCTACTGGTTTTGGAATAGTACCATCATCATTATAGCCTGCATTCCAAGTGCTAATTCGTCTTTCCATCACAACTTCAATAGGACAGCGGACACCTACAAAAAGTACAGGGAGTCCACTCAATATTCGCGCGCATATTGGAAGAATATCTCTAGAAACGGAATATCCATCATGATGGCCTACATCGACAACAACATTTAATCCTAATCGACTATGCGAGGCGATGGATTCATACATAGCTTTATACATTTGAACAATATAGGGTTCTAAATCAGGACGCTCACCTCCTGGGCGTAATCCTATACCAGGCTGAAAACGTTGCGGTATCATTTTCATGTAATGGTCTACACCAAAATTCATCCACACCCCTTCAAATGATTCTTGAATTACATTTGCTATACTCGATTTCCCTGACCTAGGAGTACCGTTAAGAATAATAATTTGACCAAGATTGTTCGTTTGCACCATTTTAAAACCTCCGTATTATTGACTTACTTTTTCATATTCTCCTTATAGAAAGTTGATATTTTTATTTGTTAAGCAGTTTATTTTCATATATGAATCAGGAAACTTATAATTAATGTGGGTGATCTTAACAAAAAGGAGTGTTTTTGATTCATGGCAAAGTTATCAACTCCCTTTTCCATAAAAGGATTGGAATTAAAAAATAGAATTGTGATGGCACCGATGTGTCAATATTCAGTAGAAGCAAAAGATGGGATCCCGAATGATTGGCATTTTGTGCACTATGTTTCAAGAGCTGTTGGAGGTACAGGTTTAATAATTGTTGAAATGACCGATGTGGAACCAGATGGACGAATCACTGATTTTGATCTTGGCTTATGGACAGATGAACAAATCCCGGCATTTAAGCGAATTGTCGATGAAGTACATAAATATGGTGCAAAGATTGGCATTCAAATAGCACATGCGGGCAGGAAAGCACAAGATGCCATACAACCTGTTGGTGCATCTAATATACCAATTACTACGGATAGAAGAAATGGAGATCCTCATCCACCAAGAGCACTAACCACGGTTGAAGTTAAAGAAATGGTAAACAAATTCAAAGAAGCTGCTGAACGTGCGGTCAAAGCTGGTTTTGATACGATAGAACTTCATGGTGCTCACGGTTATTTACTGCACCAATTTCATTCTCCGGCAATTAATAACAGAGATGATGAATATGGCAAAGACTTATCTCGCTTTGGTGTGGAAGTAATTCGAGCAGTACGCAGTGTCATGCCGGATGATATGCCGCTTCTTTTCAGAATATCTGCTGTTGAATATATGGATGGCGGGTATGGATTGGAGCATTCGATTGATATAGCGAAAAAGTATCGAGATGCTGGTGTCGATATGTTTCATATTTCAAGTGGTGGAGAAGCTCCAGCTGGAAAAGTAAAACCAGCGAATCATCCAGGATATCAGATTCCATTCGCACGCGCATATAAAGAAGCTCTAAATGTTCCAGTTATTGCTGTTGGTATTTTAGAAGATCCTGCACTTGCTGAAGCGACTATCGCAAATGGTGATGCGGAACTAGTGGCGATTGGTCGCGGAATGCTCGTAGATCCATATTGGGCACTCCATGCTATACAACAAGTATCGGGACAGATTGAACCACCTGAACAGTATGTAAGAGGTTTTAAAAAGTAATGTTTTTTAGACAATAAAGAAGGCCGTTCCAATTAGGGAAAGGTCTTCTTTAATTAATATATTCTGCCTTTTACGTTTAATAATAATCTAGTAATTTAGCATCAATTTCATCGATATATCCTATCTTTTCCGTCTTATCCCAAAAGATGATTTCAGCAGCTTCATCGTTTTCCTCGAATGGTTGTAGAGTGGTAATCTCGCAACTAAAAAGTGCTCCATATTCTAATCGATTATCTGGTTTTAGTTGAAATTTCATTAATCCTTTAAATGCTAGCGTCTCAACCTTTTGATTTGTCTCTTCGTAAAGTTCTCTGATTGCACATTCCCGAGCAGATTCATCTTTCTCCCTTACACCACCAGGAAGTTCCCAATATTTTTTCCATTTATCAAATATTAGTAGATATTTATTATTATATTTTGCAACAACTAGTGAATGAGTCAAAGGAGCGTCAATTGTATATTTATCAATATCGTCCTCGTTTATATAGAGAAAATCTAGAAATATATGTCCATTTTTATTGACTAATATAGCCATAATACTCCCCCCATTTTCCATTTCGTATTGTCAAAACTTTTATAAGAAATAGGCTATAAAATACCTTGATAGAGAGCTTTTTGAGCAAAAAAATTGCCACCCCCTGAAATCTGGAGATAATTGAGGTTACCACACACCCAATTCCCAGAAAGGAAGTGACAAATTGTACCCTCAAATTATAACCTATTTATTAACTTTTATAAACTATCAAGCTCAGGTCATTCGAACATTGCTTACTCTTCTTGTGGGGAAGAGTATGTTTGAAAAACCTGAAGAGACTCCAGTAAATAAACCTTATAGAAAACTTCAGGTGGATGATCTTCCGATCATCGAACCGCTTGAAAAACTTGATTACAAGTCTCTTTTGCAAGAGCATTTCAATGAACACGGTAAGGCTCTCAAACCTGTTCAAAGGCGTTCTAATTCAAAGGCGAAAGTGCCTGAATCATTGAACTGTCCAAAGTGTGGTGCTCCGTCTAACTACCTATACGCCAATAACGGAGATAAAGGCCAGTTTCAATGTAAGGTGTGCTCATGTCTTTTTAGTGATAAGAACCGATTTTCTAAAGAGGCCAATCTTAAGTGTCCTCATTGTTCAAAATCACTTGATAAGATAAAAGATAGAAAAGACTTTTTTGTATACAAGTGTAGAAACAATAGCTGTTCCTATTACCAAAGAAAACTTAACGCGATGACTTCTAAAGAGAAGAAACAATTTAAGAAGGATCCTCAGGCATTTAAACTAAGATATATCTTTCGACAGTTTCACCTTGATTTTCTGCCATTATCCAAGCAATCACCTGAATTACCAGCAGTAGATTTGTCTAGGATTTATGCTTCACCACATACATTAGGACTGATATTAACCTACCATGTTAACTACGGCCTTTCGGCCCGTAGGACGGCTGCCATTATGCAGGACGTTCATGGTGTAGCTATTTCACACCAGACAATATTGAACTACGAAAACAGTGTAGCTCTTATGCTTAAACCCTATGTGGATTACTATCCGTATGAGCTTTCTGACCAGTTCTGCGGTGACGAAACATACATCCGGGTTGGCGGTCGCTGGCATTATCTCTTTTTCTTTTTTGACGCAGTAAAGAAGATTATTCTTTCTTATCCAGTGTCTCCTAATCGAGATACAGCAACGGCTGTACGTGCGATTGATGAAGTGTTAATAAAGATGAAAGAGATTCCGGAAGACCTTACTTTTATAGTAGATGGAAA
>VEFU01000075.1 GCA_007679095.1 Paenibacillus bovis | reverse complement strand
TATGATTCCCAAAAGGAGAAAAATCCCTACAGGATGGGAATCAAAGTCGTTGTATGATTCCCAAAAGGAGAAAAATCTCTTCAGGAAGGGAATCAAAGTCGCTCTATGATTCCCAAAAGGTAGAATCAACCCTTCAGGAGGGAATCAAACCAACTGTATGATTCCCTAAATATGAAAAACTCCTTTAGAATGGGAATCAAACTCGCAATCTGATTACCCAAAAGAGTGAAATCTCCCCACAAGGTAATCAGACTCCTAATCAAATTCCCAAAAAAGAGAAAATCCTCCCCAAAAGGTAATCAGTTTCCACATCTGATGTCCAAATAGAGAAAGAGTTCTCCAATAAGTAACCAGATTTCAAATCTGAATACTAATAAACAAGAGCTCTATTATAAAGGAAGTAATCCCACTCTTTCATTCCTCCGTAGACAAGAGCTCCATTAATGTTGCAATCCAACCATACATCTGCCTTTTACTTCACATTTACCAACAAAGCCATTGTCTCTCTATAAAATCTCGATATCCTGAAACAGGTACTTCCTAATAATTTAGTTCATATTATAATCATCCTGAAGCACCTTCATGTAAAAACTTCTTTCCAAACAAATACTCTGCGACCATTATTGGTCCTTTCTTTTCTGTAATTTCTAGAAATGATTTGATGTATGGGTAGTCTGCATTTGGTGTTGTTTTTATGAGATCAATCCACCATTCTGTTTCATAACGGGATATCATGCTTAAGTTATATAAAACAAGGTAATGAACTAGTAGGTCTGGTAGTATCATTGTTGTTGTATTATTTTTGGGTAAATACAGTAAATGATTCTCTATATGATGCCGGAATGGTGGTCCGATATTTTTATTTTCTATTTCAAAACAGAGGCGTTGATTGTTCGTTTCTGGTTGCCAATTTATTTCGCTACTACTTTTTTCATCCAAAAGGCTTTTTAATCTGCTTGTACCTATGTGATAACAATTTTCGATTTCAGATGGGATATACCATTTTGAATGTTCCTTTATTAATGGGATAACAGGGGAACTACCATCAATAAACATAAAGGTATCGTGTAATTCCACCACTAATGAAAGAAGCTCTATCATTTTATATTTCTCACCTTCTAGATGTTTCACGTGAAACATTTGTTCTGAAAAGTGAGTACATAATCCGTTTTTTTGTACTTTGATTTCATCATAGATAAAACGGTAGTGACGTTTTTTTCTCTTTCTAGTAGAGACTCCGTGAGCAAGTACTGTAGTAGAGTTTGGATAGTTTGGATCAACTGTTAAAATACACGCTTTTATTAAATGTATTAGACCGTAAAATAATAATACTGGTTTTATCGAAATAGGGCTGTTTTTAGCTTGTTCATAAAAGGACTCCGCTTGTTCCAGATAATATATAAACGGATAACAATTCTCGTAGCTTTTCGTTTCCGCATCTTCCACCATTAATTCGTGATAACACTTTTTTAAATAATGTTGAGTTGTTTCAGAAGTTTGAAACATATTAATGCGCTTCCATTCGTTGATAGCGTTAGACAAATACAAAACCTCCAAATAATTTGAAAAATTGGACTTAATTTTATATCCTTGACAGTATTTTAACCAATTGATAACCTACTAATAATATTTTGGAGCAGGAGGAAGAGAAAATGTGGGATTCGAAGTTTGCTAAAGAGGGTTTAACTTTTGATGATGTGTTATTAATTCCAGCTAAATCTGAAGTGTTACCAAAAGATGTTGATTTAAAGGTAGAGTTAACAGAGACATTACGATTAAATATACCAATTATTAGTGCTGGGATGGATACTGTTACAGAATCCCAGATGGCAATTTCGATGGCACGCCAAGGTGGATTAGGTATTATCCATAAAAATATGAGTATTGAGCAACAAGCAGAGCAAGTAGATAAAGTAAAACGCTCTGAAAGTGGTGTCATTACCGATCCATTTTTCTTAACACCAGAACATAAAGTGTATGATGCAGAGCATTTGATGGGAAAATATCGAATTTCTGGTGTACCAATTGTGAATAATGAAGAAGAACGTATTTTAGTCGGAATTATAACGAATCGTGATATGCGTTTTATTCAAGATTATTCTCTTTTAATTACAGATGTAATGACGAAGGAAAACTTAGTAACTGCTCCAGTAGGTACTTCACTAGAAGAAGCAGAAAGTATTTTACAAGAACACAGAATTGAAAAATTACCATTAATAGATGAAAAAGGTGTATTACAGGGATTAATTACGATTAAGGATATTGAAAAAGTAATTGAATTCCCTAATTCAGCAAAAGATGAACAAGGAAGATTACTAGTTGGTGCAGCAGTGGGTGTTACAAAAGATACAATGAAACGTGTACAAGCATTAGTAAATGCACATGTAGATGTAATTGTAATTGATACAGCTCATGGTCACTCAGCTGGAGTTATCTCTATGATTAAAGAAATTCGCGATGCATACCCGAATTTAAATATAATAGCAGGTAATGTGGCAACCGCAGAAGCTACTGCAGAATTATTTGATGCAGGTGCAGATATTGTGAAGGTTGGTATTGGACCTGGGTCTATTTGTACTACACGTGTAGTTGCAGGTGTTGGGGTTCCTCAAATTACTGCAATTTATGACTGTGCTACAGAAGCAAGAAAAAGAGGTAAAGCAATTATTGCGGATGGTGGTATTAAATACTCTGGTGATATTGTAAAAGCTCTAGCTGCAGGTGGACATGCTGTTATGTTAGGTAGCTTACTTGCTGGTACATCCGAAAGTCCTGGGGAAACTGAAATTTACCAAGGTCGTCGCTTTAAAGTATACCGTGGTATGGGATCAGAAGCAGCAATGGAAAAAGGATCTAAAGATCGCTATTTCCAAGAAGATGCGAAAAAATTTGTTCCTGAAGGTATTGAAGGAAGATTACCTTATAAAGGGCCATTAGCTGATACACTTTACCAACTTACTGGTGGTTTACGTTCCGGAATGGGATATTGCGGTGCACCAAATCTTGAATACTTCCGTGATAACTCTCAATTTATTAAGATGACTGGTGCTGGTTTAAGAGAAAGCCACCCACATGATGTTCAAATTACGAAGGAAGCACCAAACTATTCTATATCTTAATATTGATGATAAGGCAGAACCCAAATACTTGAAGGTTCTGCCATTATTATTTTTTGAGACTATTCACCTATAATATAATTGTCAAAGAGATATACTATTGTCGTCTACTAAATGACATATTTCTATGTTAAAATGACAAAAGTGTACATATAATCATGGAGGGTTTACATGTGAAAAAACGATTAAATAAGAAATTTGTTTCTTTATTCTTGGCCTTATTGCTGCTCGTAAGTTTCATTCCATTCCCACAAGCTGCAAGTGCTGCAGATGGAATTGATGTGGAGGCTGAGGCAGCTATTATAGTGGATGCAAATACTGGGAAGATATTATATGGGAAAAATATCGACACACCATTAGCAATTGCATCTATGGCAAAAATGATGACAGAGTACCTTTTGTTTGAAGCTATCGAAGAAGGAAAGATTACTTGGGAACAGGAAGTTATCATAAGTAATTATATAAGTAAGGTTGCTAATATCTATGCACTTTCCAATATAGATTTAGCTGCTGGAAAGCCATATACTATTAAAGAATTATATGAGGCACTTGCTATTTACTCTGCAAATGGGGCAACAATCGCAATTGCAGAAGCAATCGCTGGTACAGAATCTGAATTTGTAAAGATGATGAATGCGAAAGCGCAAGAGCTTGGTCTTGATAATACTGAATTTGTTAATTCAACAGGTTTAAACAATGAGACGTTAACGGACTATAACCTTGAGTTTCCTGAGGGGACAGATCCTAATGGTGTGAGTGTTATGTCTGCACGTTCTACGGCAAAGTTAGCTTACCATTTATTAAAAGATTATCCAGAGGTATTAGAGACTTCCAGTGTTCCTACTAAAGAATTACGTGGTGAAGTAATGATAAACTGGAATAAGATGTTACCTGGTGCGCTACATGAATATTCTGGTGTAGATGGATTAAAAACAGGAACAGAATCAAAAATAGACCCAGCTACAAATCAAAAAGTTTCTTTTTCTAATTTCACAGGTACAGTTAAAAAAGGTGATACTCGTATCATTACGGTTATCATGCATGCTAAAGGCGACGATCAAAGATTTAGGGAAACAAGAAAAATGATGGATTATGCGTTCAATAGTTTTTCTCTAAAGGAAATCATCCCGAATAACTATAAAATTGAGAGTCAAAAGTCATTAGCTGTAGATAAAGGAAAAGAAGATAAAGTAAATATCCAAACGAACGAATCAATTAGTATATTCGTGAAAAATGGTGAGGAATCTGCATATAAGCCAGTTTTCACTCTAGATAAGAGCAAGCTAAACAAAGAAGGTAATTTAACCGCACCTGTAAAACAGGGAGATGTTGTTGGTACGTTGGAAGTTGTTTACGAAGGTGACGGCGACCTTGGATATTTAGATAAAAATCTTGCACCAAAAGTTGCTGTTGTTACTACAGACGATGTTGAGAAGGCAAATTGGTTTGCATTAACGATGCGTGCTATCGGTGGTTTCTTCTCTGATCTTTGGACGAGTATTACAGATACAGTAAAAGGTTGGTTCTAAATCTATTACTTCGCTTCATAAATAGTTGCGTATGGTGGTAATGAAATGAGAGAAAAAGGCAATTGTCAAAAGTATTATGGGATTGGATATAATCTCTCATTTCAGCTACCTCATACTATTATTTTACCTCTCCTTATATTGACAAGGAGGGGTTTTTGTAGTTTACTTGTAACATATTATTCTGATAGTTTTAATAAGAGAAAGAAATAATAATATTTTTTCATAAAGGAGCGACTTGGAATGAGAACTGGAACTGATCGGGTTAAACGCGGCATGGCTGAGATGCAAAAAGGCGGCGTAATTATGGACGTTGTGAATGCTGAACAAGCAAAATTAGCAGAAGAAGCAGGAGCAGTAGCTGTAATGGCACTTGAACGTGTCCCGTCTGATATACGTGCAGCAGGTGGCGTTGCTAGAATGGCCGATCCTACTATCGTGGAAGAAGTTATGGCAGCTGTTTCTATTCCAGTCATGGCAAAGGCAAGAATTGGCCATATTGTGGAAGCACGTGTTTTAGAGGCAATGGGTGTAGATTATATAGATGAGAGTGAAGTATTAACTCCAGCAGATGAAGAATTCCATTTATACAAAAGCGAATTTACAGTTCCATTTGTTTGTGGATGCCGTGATTTAGGTGAAGCTGCTCGTCGTATTGGTGAAGGTGCTTCAATGCTAAGAACTAAAGGTGAACCAGGAACAGGTAATATCGTAGAAGCTGTACGACATATGAGAAAAGTGAATGCTCAAGTTCGTAAAGTAGTAAGTATGAATGAAGATGAGCTAATGACAGAAGCGAAACTACTTGGTGCACCATTCGAGGTTCTTTTAGATATTAAGAGAAATGGTCGCCTACCAGTTGTAAACTTTGCTGCAGGTGGGGTTGCAACTCCAGCTGATGCTGCATTAATGATGCAACTTGGAGCAGACGGTGTATTCGTTGGTTCTGGTATTTTTAAATCAGAGAACCCAGCTAAATTTGCTCGCGCTATTGTAGAAGCTACTACTCACTATCAAGATTATGAATTAATTGCAGAACTTTCTAAGGGCTTAGGGTCCGCTATGAAAGGACTAGAAATTTCTACACTAGCACCAGAAAATCGCATGCAGGATCGCGGGTGGTAAGATGGTAAAGGTAGGAATACTTGGTTTACAGGGAGCTGTACGTGAACACGTAAAAGCTGTCGAAAATAGTGGTGCTGAAGCGATTGTTGTAAAAAAAATTGAACAACTAGAAGAAATAGATGGTTTAATTTTACCTGGCGGGGAAAGTACAACAATGCGGAGATTGATAGATAAATATGAATTTCTACAGCCACTGAAGGAATTTGCTGCTACAGGGAAAGCGATATTTGGAACATGTGCTGGTCTAATATTACTGGCTAAAAAAATTGAAGGCTCAGAACAAACACACTTAGGTGTAATGGATATCGTTGTTGAACGCAATTCATTCGGACGCCAGCGTGAGAGTTTTGAAGCAGATATCGCAGTTGCCGGTGTAGCAGATTCAATGACAGCAGTTTTTATTAGAGCTCCTCATATTATAGAAGCTGGAGAAAATGTGGAAATCCTAGCAAAATACAATGGTCGCATTGTTGCTGCAAAGGAAGGAAACTTATTAGGATGTTCTTTCCATCCTGAGTTAACAGATGATAATCGCTTAACTGCATATTTTATTGAAATGGTTAAAAATGCAATGAATGAAAAAGTTGCAATTGAAACTACAATATAGTATAGTATGAGAAAATTTATAATGTAATGTGTTGAGAGGAAATAGTAATAGTCATTGTTGTCTTAAGAGAGCCGATGGTTGGTGGAAATCGGTGGCACAACCTATGAATCCATCCTCGAGTAAAATGCCGAACATTTTATTCTTTTTCAGTAAGCATTTTCGGTTCAAAGCCGTTATCTATTAAGTGGAAAGTGTTAAACTTTCAATTTGGGTGGCAACGCGGGTAAACTCTCGTCCCTTTTTATGGGATGGGAGTTTTTTGTTTGTAAATTATTAATTTTCAGGAGGAATCATCATGCTTGATATGAAATATCTTCGTGGTAATTTGGAAGAAGTAAAAGCTAAGTTAATGCATCGTGGCGAAAACTTAGAGGACTTTGATAAGTTTGCCGAGTTAGACCAAAAACGTCGTGATGTAATTGTGAAAGTAGAACAGTTAAAAAGTCGCCGTAATGAAGTCTCTCAACAAATTGCACAAATGAAAAGAGAAAAACAAGACGCAGATGAGTTAATTAAAGAAATGCGCACAGTTGGAGACGAAATTAAAAAATTAGATAATGAAAGTCGTGAAGTAGAAGAAAAGTTAGAGAAGCTTCTGTTATCAATACCGAATATTCCACATGAAAGTGTTCCAGTTGGTGAAACAGAGGATGATAATGTTGAAGTTCGTAAGTGGGGTACAGTTCGAGATTTCAATTTTGAACCAAAACCACATTGGGATATTGCAACAAATCTTGGAATTATCGATTTTGAACGTGCTGCAAAAGTAACTGGAAGCCGCTTTGTTTTTTATAAAGGATTAGGAGCACAGTTAGAACGTGCATTAATTAATTTCATGCTTGATCTTCATATAGAAGAACATGGTTATGAAGAAATGTTACCACCTTACCTTGTAAATCGTGCAAGTATGACTGGTACAGGGCAACTTCCGAAATTTGAAGAGGATGCATTTTTAGTTGAGAATGAAGATTACTTCCTTATTCCGACAGGTGAGGTTCCTGTAACGAATTATCATCGTGATGAAATTCTGGATGCGAATAGTTTACCACTTAATTATGTTGCATATAGTGCATGCTTCCGCTCTGAGGCTGGATCTGCAGGGCGTGATACACGTGGACTTATTCGTCAACATCAGTTTAATAAAGTAGAATTAGTGAAGTTCGTAAAGCCAGAAGATTCATATGCGGAATTAGAAAAATTAACAAGTAATGCAGAAAAAGTATTACAATTACTAAACTTGCCATACCGTGTATTGAGTATGTGTACAGCGGATTTAGGTTTTACAGCTGCAAAGAAATATGATCTTGAAGTGTGGCTACCAAGTTATGAAACATATCGAGAAATTTCTTCTTGCTCAAACTTTGAGGCATTTCAGGCTAGACGAGCAAATATTAGATATCGTCCAGAAGTAAATGCAAAACCGCAGCATGTCCATACATTAAATGGATCTGGTTTGGCAATTGGTAGAACGGTGGCAGCTATTTTAGAAAACAATCAACAAGAAGATGGATCAGTAGTTATTCCTGAGGTGCTACGACCATATATGAGAAATAAAGAAATAATAGGGAAATAAAGAAAAATCTCGGAGTGTAAATTTCTCCGAGATTTTATTTTTAATTTTAGTTGACATTGGTTACAGACCCTGATAAAATATTTTTTGTTGCCAAGGAGGAATACCCAAGTCCGGCTGAAGGGATCGGTCTTGAAAACCGACAGGCGGGTTAAACCGCGCGGGGGTTCGAATCCCTCTTCCTCCACCATTATACTGTGCATAAATATTGGAGATAAATGAACCTGCCGTTATGGCAGGTTTTTTTATGTTAATTAAATGTATTTTATTAATGTCTAGCTCCAAGCGCCATCGGCCCGAGGTCAAATAACCTAGCCAAACGAAAGGTGAAAAAACCACCTTTCTATAGGGTAGAACATTTGCTTGTCGCAGTCCCTGCACGATACGGGTCATGAAGGCGTTACGACGTACACGGGTGTACTAGTGCAGGCGAAGTGACAGGAAGTCGCAGCCTTAGCCTTCCTTCACCTGCAGGTGCCTTCAGCTTTTACTTTTTTACAACATTAAAGTTGTCGGTAATGAGTAACCAATTTTGTGGGAAGGAAAGTCCTAGCTTCCAGTAACTTACTCCCCTTAGTCCTAGTTCCTTTACTAAATCGAATTTAGCCTGTATAGACCTTGCGTCTTCAAACCAGACTTCATGTCTTTTTCCTTCACTATCTGTATAGTGAAAGAAAGGTGCTTGTGCTTCTTGGTCATATTGAATTGCAACATTATTAGTTGCTGCAAGCTGGATTGCTTGTTGAGGGCTAAGCGCCTTCGCTGTTGTACCTTGAACAAATGGGAGTGTCCAATCATATCCATATAAATTTTGTCCCATCAATATTTTGTTTCCGGGCATTTCTGTTAAGGCATATTCTAGTACATCACGAACGGGCCCAATAGGTGAAACTGCCATTGCTGGACCACCGCTGTATCCCCACTCATATGTCATAATTACAACATAATCTACAATACTTCCATGTGCGGCATAATCATGTGCCTCATACCATTCTCCTTGTTGTGTTGCGCTTGTTTTTGGTGCTAAAGCAGTTGATATCATTATTCCTTCTTGATGTAATCTATCTCGTGCGGTACGGAGAAATTGATTATATGCTTCTCTATCTCCAGGTGGTAAAAACTCTAAGTCAAAATGAACATCACCATAGCCAACTCGTTTTGCCTCATTAATAATATTCGTTAAGAAGGTATTCTGTACATTTTGGTCTGTCAGTAATATATGTCCTAATTCAGCACTAAATTGTCCTTCTTCCTGGTTCGCAACTACCATTACTAATGTATTGTTATTTGCATTAGCGATTGCTTTAAAATTATTTAAAGGTGGTGCAGATAACGAACCGTCTCGATTTGCATGGTATGCGAATGGAGATAAGTAGGTTAAATAGGGAGCGGCACTTCTAGCACTATCCTCTAGTGCTTGCGATACTTCGTTTCCAAATGGTTCTACATAAGCATTGAATTCTTTATCCACCTTTTGCCTTTGTGGAATATAAAGTCTTAAGCCTATCCATAGTGGGGTGTTAACAGAAATTCCATTAATTCTGGCAAGCTCTTGATATGGGACTCCGAACCTCTGTCCAATTGACCATAGACTATCACCGGCTTGCACCCAGTAAAATGATCCATAGATGGGAATAACAAGCGCTTGCCCAATAACAAGTTGGTTAGGATTTGGTATTTCATTTGCTTCAACTATCGCATTTACAGTTACCCCGTAACTGTTTGCTATCGTAAATAACGATTGATTTTGTGTCACAACATGAATTTGCAATTAAATCCCTCCTTAGTAAAAACCTTTATGCGCACTATTTTCGACAAATGAATATTTTGCTCCAAAGAAATGGCTGACACCATTTTATGAAAGGAGTAAAGAAGTTAGACGTAATTTAGCAAATTGACTAATTTCTTGTTAAAATAATATCTATTCAATAGTTAAGGGGCGTAACAATCATGCGTACAGAAGAAGATTTTATGAGACTTGCCTTAGTTGAAGCGGAAAAGGCAAGAGATATAAATGAAGTCCCAATAGGAGCCGTAATTGTATTGGATGGAGAAGTTATTGCATCAGCGCATAATCTTCGAGAAACAGAGCAAAGTGCTGTAGCTCATGCCGAAGTATTAGCGATTGAACAAGCTTGTAAAAAACTTGGTACATGGCGATTAGAAAATGCAGAACTGTATGTTACGCTTGAGCCATGTCCAATGTGTAGTGGAGCAATCATTCTATCCCGAATAAAAAAAGTGATTTATGGTGCAACAGATCCAAAGGCAGGTTGTGCAGGGACTTTAATGAATTTATTAGAAGATGAGCGGTTTAATCACCAATGTGAAGTGGTACAAGGGGTATTACAAGATGAATGCGGAAATTTATTAAGTAATTTCTTTCGAGCTATTCGTGAAAAAAAGAAGGCTTCTAAGCAAATTGAAAAGTTAAATGGATAGTTCATGAATTGATACCATACTGTACCAGTTGAAAAAAATTACAAAAGATAGTACACTTATATTGTCGTACTAGACGGGGACGTAGCGGAGCCTTGTAACCCGCAATCCGCTCTAGCGGGGTTGAACTCCTTCCCGAGGCTGATGTACTGTAAGGTCTGACCCAAGTAAGTGGTGTTGACACCCGGGTCCTGCGCAATGGGAATCCATGAACCATGTCAGGTCCGGAAGGAAGCAGCATTAAGTGGAAGCTCCCATGTGCCGTAGGGCAACCTGGGTCGAGCTAACTGCTTGGGTAACGCTTATGGTACACAGTCGGAGGAAGGTGTACGGCAAAATTACATACTTTTATAAATCAACTCATCCATTGTTTGTGGATGGGTTTTTTACTGCAATTAAACTACGGTTAATTATTAATCCCCGATGAAAACATGTTTAAGTGTGTTACTACACTTGTCACTCAAATCGTCCATCACAAGCTTTTCGTAGTATAAAAACATAAGGAAATAATGTATAATAAACTTTAGAATATGACGGAAAAGGAGGAGAGTATTATGTATCAAGCATTGTACCGGGTATGGAGGCCACAGTCATTTGCTGATGTGGTGGGACAAGAGCATGTCACAAAAACATTACAAAATGCTCTCCTCCATCAAAAAACAACACATGCATACTTATTCTCAGGACCTCGTGGGACAGGAAAGACAAGTGCCGCAAAAATTCTTGCTAAAGCAGTAAATTGTCAAAAAATGCCTGTGGAAGAACCTTGTAATGAATGTCCTGCATGCTTAGGGATAATGGATGGCTCAGTTCCGGATGTAATTGAAATTGATGCTGCATCTAATAATGGTGTAGAAGAAATCCGGGATATTCGTGATAAAGTAAAGTATGCACCTAATGTTGTTCCTTATAAAGTTTATATTATTGATGAAGTACATATGCTTTCCATTGGTGCATTTAATGCGTTGTTAAAAACATTGGAAGAGCCACCTAAGCACGTTATTTTTATTTTAGCTACTACAGAGCCCCACAAAATCCCTTTGACCATAATTTCTAGATGCCAACGCTTTGATTTTCGAAGAATAACTGCACAAGACATTGTTGGGAGAATGGCATATATTGCTAGTGAGTCTGGTCTTCAGTATGAAGAGAGAGCTTTACAAATTATTGCAAGGGCTGCTGGAGGCGGAATGCGTGATGCCTTAAGCTTGCTTGATCAAGCTGTTTCTTTTAGTACAGATATTGTAACGGTGGACGACGCATTAACAGTAACGGGTTCTGTTTCACAAAGTTATTTAAATATTATTGGTAGGGCGATCGTAGATAAGGATGTATCCCAAGCGATATCCTCTTTTGAGCAATTAATGCGTGAGGGAAAAGATGTTACTCGATTTATTGAGGATTTAATTTTATACTTTAGAGACATCTTACTTTACAAAACTGCTCCTAATCTAGAGGAGTCCTTAGAACGGGCACTATTAGATGAAGAATTCACAGAATTAGCGAAGATTATCCAAACAGAGCAAATTTATGAGTATATTGATACGCTGAATAAAACACAGCAGGAAATGAAGTTTACTAATAATGCTCGTATTTTTATTGAAGTAGCACTTGTAAAGCTATGCCAATCAGAATCTAATAAAGCGCCTATCAATAATACTGAAGTTCAAGGTTTACTAGAAAAAATCACAGCTTTGGAACAACAAATTATTGACTTGAAAACAAAATCTCATGTATATGAAGAACAAGCGAGTCAACCAGAAAAGCGAAAAGCTCCTAGGTCTACAAAAGGGTACCAAGCGAATACCAGGATGATCCGTGAAATTTTAAAAGATGCCACTCGTGGGGATTTGAATTTAATCAAAGGTCATTGGGGAGAGCTAATAGAGGCACTTAATAGTAGGCAAATGAAATCTCAATCTGCTTTGTTAATAGATGCGGAGCCTGCTGCAGCATCGCCAAACGCTTTTATATTAAAATTTAAATATGAGATTCATTGTAAAATGGCGATGGAAAACCAAAAATTCATTGAAATAACGAATAGCATTCTGGAAGGAATTGTTGGAAGGAGACTTCAGTTTGTTGGAGTTCCGGAAGATCAGTGGAATGAAATTCGAGAAGATTTTATACGAAATCAAAATTTAGATGGCGAAAGTGGTAGTGGTGAAGAGAATCAAGAGGATCCACTTATTGCAGAAGCAATGAAATTAGTTGGGGCCGATTTAATAGAAATTAAAAATTAAATTTTTCGGAGGTAATATTATTATGCGTGGAATGGGAAATATGCAAGGTATGATGAAGCAAATGCAAAAAATGCAAAAGAAAATGGCACAAGCTCAAGAAGAACTAGGAGAAAAGCGTATTGAGGGAACTGCTGGTGGCGGTATGGTATCCGTTATTGTATCAGGACATAAAGAAGTAATAGAAGTAAATATTAAAGAAGAAGTAGTAGATCCAGAAGATATTGAAATGCTACAAGATCTTGTCCTTGCAGCAACAAATGATGCTTTGAAAAAAGCAGATGACTTAACGAACCAAACAATGGGACAGTTCACTAAAGGTATGAACCTCCCTGGTTTCTAGGAGGTAAGGTAATATGCATTATCCTGAACCAATATCAAAATTAATTGATAGTTTTATGAAATTGCCGGGAATCGGGCCTAAAACTGCAGCCCGCCTGGCATTTTTCGTTCTTGGCATGAAAGAAGATACTGTAGTTGACTTTGCTAAAGCGTTAATAAATGCAAAAAGAGACTTAGGTTATTGTTCGGTGTGTGGACATATTACTGACCAAGACCCTTGTTATGTATGTAAGGACCAACATCGCAACCGCAGTGTCATCTGTGTTGTTCAAGAACCGAAAGATGTTATAGCAATGGAGAAGATGAAGGAATACACTGGTCTATATCATGTTTTGCATGGGTCAATTTCACCAATGGAAGGGATTGGACCTGAGGATATAAATATTCCTGACCTATTAAAGAGATTACAAGATGAAACCGTTCAGGAAGTGATCTTAGCAACAAACCCTAATATTGAGGGAGAGGCAACTGCAATGTACATTTCTCGTCTGCTTAAGCCATCAGGTATAACAGTGACGAGAATAGCCCACGGACTACCTGTTGGTGGAGACTTAGAATATGCAGATGAAGTAACACTTTCTAAAGCGTTAGAAGGAAGAAGGGAACTTTAACAATAGGGGTGTCTAGCGTGTTTCAGAAAAAGAAACTTCGTAAAGAATATGACCAGCGTTTACTAAATTTAATGGAATCTACTAAGAGAGATTGGTTGCAATTAACTCAGATGGAACAATTAAGTTATGACCGCAGTGATGATTTGCGTTGTCTTACTTTATTAGCGAAGACAAAACACTTCTACCTTTTTCAAGAGGCGAAAAAGCGGAAGATATCGATAAAATAATAGACCTAATATTCCTAAATAGTTCTTTTCGGACAAACTCTTCATAAAATAAATTAAAAGAGTGAACCGGGAGGGACTTATATTGAAACCAGCGTTAATTATTTCTATAATATCTGGGATAATAATTCTCTTACTTATTGTAGGAATCCCCGGAAAAACATTTAAGTGGATTGGTCAAGCCTTCATGAAATTAATGATTGGTGCGATGTTTCTTTTCTTTTTAAATGTGATTGGTAATCAGTTCGGGATCTCCGTACCAATAAATTTAATAACTACTACAATATCTGGTTTTCTAGGCATTCCAGGGGTAGCAGCATTAACAGTAATTCAATTATGGATAGTGTGAAATCTCATTCACCAGGAATGAGATTTCTCTTTTGAAAAAAGTTATAAAAGTAGTTGACACTTATTTGAATTCCATGCTATTATATTAAAGTCGCTTCTGAGCGATAAAGTGATTTGTTCCTTGAAAACTGAACGAAACGAAGCGTTAAACAATAATTAAGTAAGTCAGCAATTTTGAGCTACAAACTTCAATGAGAGTTTGATCCTGGCTCAGGACGAACGCTGGCGGCGTGCCTAATACATGCAAGTCGAGCGGACTT
>VEFU01000074.1 GCA_007679095.1 Paenibacillus bovis | reverse complement strand
AGCTAACCGTTACTTCTACCTTCACGGCTCGGGACTTACACCCTATAGATTGCACCCATGCTGGGCGCACTAAAAAAGTGGAGAAAACAGTCGTTTTCCCCACTTGATTCATTTTGGAACTTATAGCATAGATCCTTTTATACAGTCTCCTTGTTCGTATCCAAGGAGGTTTTATTATTGTATTACTCTAATGCTGCATTCATTTCTTCTTTTAGTTTTTCAATCTCTGAAGCTAGTTCCTTCATTGCGTTTTCTTCGATTTGATTTAAGATAGTTTTTGAGTCTATATTTTTATCTATAGCTTCGTTTAACCCAGTAATATAATGATGCCATCCAGTTCCATCCAGTGGAGTTAGGCGTCTAACTGGGATATTTGGATCAATAGAACTATAGAACTTATAATCTTGTTGTCCACCTAGGTAATCGTTTGTAAGCTCTTGGTACCATGGTAAAGATATGATATGTGAGTAGGAAGGTTGAACAGAATGCTCAACAAATGCTTTCCAAGCATCTTCAGCAAGAACCATCCATCTCATAAATGTCCATGCCAATTCTTTATTTTCCCCTTGTGAAGGCATTACAAATGATGATCCACCAAGACCTACATTTACATCTAATGGCATTCTTGTAGCTCTCCATTTTCCAGCTTGCTCAGGTAATACAGCTTCAATATCACGAGCTCCCCAGCTTCCCATTGTTAATGAGGCAATTTTCCCTTGCTTCATTAATTGTTTACCTTCATCAGAACCTAAACCACTTAATTGTGGTGCCCAGCCAATTTGAATACCTTGTTTTACAATATCGACTAGTTCTGCCATCTTCTCATTATTTCTAGTCCAATTATAATTGGAATCAAAATAACCAATGGCGTCACCATATTGAACAGCCGGAAGGTCCCGCCAATCGTACATATAAATATCGTTTGCCGCTAAAGTTTGAGCAGCATCTAATAAATTTTCACTACTTTGTAAGAATTCCCCTAATTCTTCTGGATCACTAGGTAAACCCATCGCTTCATATATATCTTCACGATAATAAAATACACCAGGAGTAACGTCCCAAGGAAGACCTACTAATCTCTTACCATCAACTGATTTCCAACGCTCCCAGTTATATTCAGACACTAATTCACGATATTGCTGTGCATTATAAGGAGGCTGCAATAAATCCTCTAATAAATCACTAGTGGAATATCTAGCAAATTGCCCTTGTTCAACTTGAGCAACATCTGGCGCCCCTGTTCCTGCAGCAAGTGTTGTTTGTAACTGATCATGTAATGGTCCAAATTCTAATCCGATTACATTCACTTTAATATTTGGATAATCTTTATTAAACCCCTCTACCACTTTTTCATAAATATCAGGGGTCCATGTCCAGAAGCTAATCTCCCCTTCTAAATCTGGATCAATCTCAAATAAAGGTTCTTCTTCTTTTTCATCATTTTTCCCATTATTTGTATTTCCTCCAGCATCTTTTTTCGAACACCCAGCAAAAATAAGCACAAAAATCAACAACATCAAAAATGCCAATGTTTTTTTATTCAATTCATTTCCCCCCTGTACATAAAATAGTAATCTTAAAATAGTTCGTTTTTCCTCTTACAAACTAGTGGTTATCTTCACCCCCAAGAAAAGATTTCTTTTTTCAGTTCTCTGGAAGATACTATTACTATTTATGCCAACTGAAATGTAAGTGCTTACAATTACATTATTACCTCGAATTCGCCTTACTTCATATACTAAATATAGTATAAAAGTTTCGTAACTTAATATTAAATTTATTATATGACCTTCTACTTACAACTTATATGTATGTAAATAATCCTACTGTCTCACTAAATTATTCCTAATAATGATCATGTAACCAACGCATTTGGTGATAAACAAAGAGCTATCCAATTAGTCAAATATACGACTTATTGGATAGCTCCGTTTATTCCATTTTGTTATTTCAAATATGGAAGTTTTTCCTTTAAGTAATTAAAGCTAATCTCAATACTTTCTAAAGGAGTTTTACGGCTTACATCTTGTTCTACAACCCACCACTCTACATTAGCTTCTTCACCAATGTTTAAGATTGCTTCAATATCCACTCCACCAGTACCAAGTTCTGCAAAGAATTTCTCGTCATCTGTTGTCATATCTTTTAAATGTACTAGAGGTGTTCTACCGTCATAGCGCTTAATCCATTCAACTGGATTTTGACCAGCTTTTGTAAGCCAATATACATCAAATTCAGTATGTACATAATCGGCATTAACATCATCAAAAATTGCTTCCAATGCAGATCTTCCATCAGAAAGTGGTTCTAGTTCAAAATCATGATTATGATAGCAAAGAGTGATACCTTCTTTACGGCACGCTTCTCCAGCTTCATTTAAAAATGAGATGAGTGATTGATAGAACTCTTCTGACCTTTGTTCCTCCGTTAAATAAGGACATACGATATACTTACTGCCTAATATCTTTTGATCTTCAATTACTTTAGGAAGATTGTTTTTCAACTCATCAAGTCCTACATGACTAGATGCTGCTTTCAAACCAAGTTCGTCTAGTAAAGCCCTTACTTTTTCAACAGGTAATCCACCGTATCCTGCAAATTCAACACCATTATAACCAATTTCTGCAACTTTTCTTAATGTACCTTCAAAATCTTTATCTGCTTCTTCTCTTAAAGTAAACATTTGTACTGCTACAGGAATATTTGACATTATTTCTCCTCCTTGATGTAGAACATTTTTATAATGTAAATATATTTTACATCTTCAGTATGCACTATTTTCTTGTGTTTATCTAGTAATAACTGACTCTCCATGCTCGATTGCAGTTAGTTCATTTAAAGTCGGTAGCCCTTCCCAATCACCTTTAAATTGAATCGCTAAGGCACCTAATCTATTACCTCTTTCTAAGGCATTAGCAATCACAGATTTAATTTTTGTAGTATTATTTAGTTCCATATCGATATTTTGTAAATCTAATATAATAGATAAACTTCCAGTGGCAAATGCATCACCAGCACCAACTGTGTCAACTATATTTTCCACAAAAACTCCCTTTTTATGAATCATATACTCTGATGTATATGCCATTGCACCATCTGCACCACATTTAAGTAAAATTAATCTCGGCCCCATATTAAGCAGTAATTCACCATATTCATCAGTAGATTTTTTTCCGAATAGAAATTCACATTCTTCTAACCCCGGCATAAAAATATCACATAAAGGAATCATTTTCTGAATGGTGCTTCTTGCCTCTTCTTCAGTCCAGAGTTTTCTACGAATATTAGGATCAAACGAAATGGTCATATGGTTTCTCTTAGCTACTTTCATAGCTTCAATGATCATTTCAGCACTATCATTACTTAAAGCAGGCGTAATACCTGTTACATGTAAATGGCGAGCATTATGAAACCACTCTGGCTGTATATCATTTTTATTTAATTTACTTGCTGCAGATCCCTTTCGATAATAGTAAACGATTGGGTCCTGCGAAGCTTTAAAGTCCTTAAAATAAATTGCAGTCGGTTCATTATCTGCAATGATACAATTTGAGACATCCACTTGCTCTCCTGCTAATGTTGCTAACAAATATTTACCAAAGGCATCGTCCCCTACTTTGCTTATCCATCTAACCTTTTTACCAAGTCTGGTAAGTCCGATAGCTACGTTGGACTCTGCACCCGCAACTGATTTAGTAAATAACGGTGAATATTGAATAGAACTATCATTTAGAGACTGAAATAAAATCATGCTTTCGCCAATTGTAACAACATCTACCATTCGACTATACACCCTTTGCAGCAGTGACGTACTTTCTTGCTAATTCAGTTAGTGCTTTAAAGTTTTTATTTTCTAGCATATCCTTCTTTACTAAACTACCACCTAATCCAACACCAACAATGTCTTGCTCTAAAAATTCATTTATGTTATCGAGGTTTACTCCTCCTGTTGCTAGTATTGGAACATGAGATAGTGGTCCTTTTATCTCTTTAATATATTTAACTCCAAGTGTTCCGGCTGGGAACAACTTAACTACTTTTGCACCAGCTTTCACGGCTTTTACAATTTCGGTTGGGGTCATCACTCCTGGAATGATATCTATTTCTTGTTCTATTGCTAATTTTACAACGTCCTCATCTAAATTCGGTGTAACGAGAAATTGTGCACCCGCATCAATTGCAGCTTGGGCCATTTCCGTATCTAAAACGGTACCAGCACCAATGTATACATTTTCATTTTCAAATCGTTTTCGCCATTGTTGGATTATCTCCAAAACTCCTTCTGTATTCATCGTTACCTCAATTAGGCGAATTCCACCTTCTACTAGAGCTTCTACTGTCGCTAAACTATCTTCCTGCTTAATTCCTCTTACGATTGCTACAATCTTTTCTTCTTTCACTAATTCTATTAGATTCAACTAGTATACACCTCCAAATAAAAATAATCGTACTGCATAAAAGCAACAAAAACAACCGCTTACACTATAGTATATCAATATCGTCACTTACAATAAAATATTCGATTTATGCATCGTCTATTATTATATAGATTGCTTTTAATGGTCCATGTACTCCTACAACTAAATTCATTTCAATGTCAGCACTATTGCTTGGACCAGAAATAATATTAATACATGATGGCTTCCTTCCTTGCTCTTCCAACCGTTTAATGTGTTGCATCGCTTGTGTCATTCTAGGTACAATACTGCTCTTTGGAATGATAGCTACATGGATTTTAGGAAGTAAACTAACAGATCTAGCTTTTCCTTTGTCACTTAAAAGTACTACGGAAGCAGATTCAGCTAAAGTAATGTCTGAGAAAGTTATTCCAATATCTGCTTTCTCTGCAAATTCGATATTTTTTTGTCCAATAGAAGGGTCCCATATGTGAACATCAAAACCTTTAAATATAGCTCCTTCAAAAAATAATTGAAGTCCAAATTCTTCTATTCGTTTATCATCCCAACTAACTATTGATTTACTTTGTAAATGATCTAAAATATGATCTAAAACAGATGGTAATGTTTCAGTTGAAGCAAAAACTACTTCAGTATGAATTTTTTCAGCCTGTTCTTTTAATAGTTCTATTAATTGTTTTTCTGTAACATCTTTAAAGAGGTCTAGTTGTGGTTGATGTTTCCAAACTGGCCGTTCAATTTGTGTTCTTCTAGGACGTCCTAACTGTTTCGCAATATTATCTAAGAAACTATCTTGATGGTGAATATTGGTACTAGCCCTCATGGAAGTCACTACCTTTCTCACGTTGCTTAAACCAATCTCTAAATGATTCTTTACTAGGTTCAGGGAAATCTCGAATATCTGTCCATGGTTTGATCGGTCCTGGTCCTTTCTTAATTTTCCCTTCTTTCACCAGTGGTCCCATGACAGTTGGCGCAATTTTTGAGCCCATTTGATAGAGTAGTGGATTGCTAGCAGCTAAGGAAAAACCCTTCATTGCTAACTTTTCGCCAAAACTACTTCTTTCTTCTTCTTCCACCATGTTTCTTCGATGTTTTATGAGTAAATCGTGTAAAGGTATCTTTACCGGACAAGCTTCTGTACATGCCCCACATAGACTTGATGCAAATGGTAGTTCCTTATAGTCATCATAGCCTCCTAAAAGAGGTGAAAGGACGGCTCCTATTGGACCTGGATAAATAGAACCGTATGAGTGACCACCTATATGGCGATAAATTGGACAAACATTGATACATGCCGCACAACGTATACATTGGAGAGCCGATTGAAATTCCGTACCAAGTAATTTGGAACGTCCATTATCCACGATTACTAAATGAAACTCTTCCGGCCCATCAACCTCATCATTATCTCTTGGACCAGTTAAGCATGTAATATAACTTGTTAATTTTTGGCCAACAGCACTTCGGCAGAGCATGCTTACTAAAATATCAAGTTCTTCCCATGTAGGTACAATCCTCTCCATACCCATTACTGTAATTTGCGTTTTTGGTAGAGTAGTAACAAGTCTTGCATTTCCCTCATTCGTTACTAATGTTATTGCTCCTGATTCTGCCACTGCAAAATTACATCCAGTAATACCAATATCTGCTTCAAAAAATTCATTCCGTAATTGTTCTCTTGCAAATAGAGCTAACTCTTCTGGTTTGGATGACTTCGTATATCCTTTTTTATCTTTGAATGTATCTCTAATTTGCTCCTTATTTTTATGTAATGCTGGAGCCACTATGTGAGATGGTGGGTCATGGTTATCCAATTGCAAAATATATTCCCCTAAATCTGACTCGATTACTTTACATCCAACAACCTCAAGCGCTTGGTTTAAGCTTATCTCCTCTGTTACCATAGATTTAGATTTTATTATTTTTTTAGCCTGTTTTTCTTTTACAATATTAGTAATGTAATTATTTGCATCCTCACCAGTAGAAGCAAAGTAGACATGCCCACCTTCGGAAACAACATTATTTGCAAGCTGTTCTAAATAATAATCGATGTTTTCCAATGTATGTTTTCGGATTTCCTCTGCTAAATCTCGCCATTCTTCCCAATTTCCTATCTCGATTTCGGCATCGTGTTTTCTATTTTTCAATCGCTCTTGTGCAGAAACCATTGCAGATCTTAAAAACCCATCATGAATACCTTTATCTACACGCTGAAAGAAGTCTTTATCACTAATTTTCATTGGCATTTTTATTCACCACTTTTTGTACTATTAAGAATTTGAGCAATATGCATCACTTTAAACTGTTTCCCAATCCGATCCTTTCTGCCAGCGATATTCATCAAACAGCCACAATCAGAACCAACTAATACATCCGCACCAGTTTCTTCAATATGACTTATTTTTTCATCTACCATTTGTTCTGAAATCGGAACCATTTTTACAGAGAAGGTACCCCCGAATCCACAACAAATCTCTTTATTTGGGAGTTCGACAAATTCTAATCCTTGCACTTGCTCCAGCAATTTAATAGGAGCTTCCTTAACACCTAGCAATCTCGTCATATGGCAGGAACAATGATATGTTACTTTCTCTGGAAAATTCGCACCCACATCTTGAATTTGGAGTACATCATGAAGAAATTGTGTAAATTCATATGTTTTATCCGCGAGCTTCTGCGCTTTTATACGCCAATCTTCTTCATCTTGAAATAAATGGACATATTCATGAACCATTAATACACAAGATCCCGACGGCGAAACAACATAATCAGCTTCCAAAAATGTGTTAATCATGTGCTTTGCTACTGCTTTAGTATTTTGATGGTAACCACTATTATAAGCAGGTTGACCACAACATGTTTGCGCAGTTGGAAAATCAACTTCACATCCATATCGCTCTAAAATCTCCACTACATCTTTACCCACTTGGGGATAAAAAACATCTGCCAAACAAGTGATAAAAAGAGAAACCTTCACACCATCCCCGCTTTCATCATTTAATCATCACAACAAGTTATATCAATTCCTAATTCACGATACGTGTTTATATTCATACTATCTGTCTTAGAATCAGTAATAATATAATCAATCGTATTAATAGATGCTATTTGTGAGAAGGATTGCACTCCAAACTTACTGTAATCAGCTAGTAAATAAACTTCATCTGCTATTTCAATCATTTTCTTTTTAACAATCGACTGCATTTCATTCGCATCACTTAAACCACGTACTTGTTCTATACCTGTACAGGAAATAAACGCTTTATGAACCCGATACCGTTCCAACGTACTCAATGCAATTGGTCCAACAAATGATAATGACTCCGATAATAAGATCCCACCACAAGAAAGCAGCGTAATTTTTTCTCTAGTAGAAAGCTCCATTGCTACTTTCATCGAATTCGTTAATACTGTCAGTGGAATATCAGGGATTCTCTTCGCCATATACCAAGCAGTAGAACTTGCGTCCAAAATAATACGGTCATTTACTGCTATCCTTTTTACCGCCTCTTCTGCAACTACTTTCTTTTCCTCCATATTTCTAATTTCACGTTCGAAATAAGGAACTTCGAATGAAGTTTTCTGCTTAATACTTACTGCTCCGCCGTGACTGCGCTGTAACTTCCCTTCTGACTCTAACTTTTCTAGATCACGACGGATTGTTTCCTCTGTTACTTGAAAAATCCTACTTAATTCCGAAACTCGAATACTCTCTTTTTCATTTACTAATTGTTCAATTTTCATATGCCTTTCTGCTACAAGCATGGTGCACCTCATATTATCCATAAATTAAGATCATGTTTCTTCTTTATAATATATATTAGTGAACATCAGAGTGTATTTTAACTTCTCTATTCGAAAGAACAGTTGCCTCATACTCTTCCACTTTCTCAAGCCATTGTTCCTTAATAGGAACATTATTTCTTTTGCAATACTCATCCCAAATTGCACCGAATGGATATGTTTTAAACTCCTCTAATAATGCTAGTCTTCTTGTAAAATCTCCATTTTCTTGATATTGTTTCAACTGCACATGAGGCATTAACAATGCATACAGCAATGCTTTTAACATATTCCTTGTCCCAATCGTCCACGCTGCAACACGATTAATACTTGCATCAAAAAAGTCAAGTCCAATCATAACCTTTTCGGTAGCATCGTTTCGAACTATTTCTAATGCTATTTCCCTTAATTCATCATCAAATGTAACGACATGATCACTATCCCAGCGCACTGGTCGTGAAACGTGTAACGCTAACTTATCATTAAATAATAGCATCGCGGATATCTTATTGGATACCATCTCTGTTGGATGGAAATGGCCAGTATCGAGTAAGCAAAGTTTTCGATTTTTTAAAGCATAATTTAAATAAAATTCATGTGAACCAACAACAAATGCTTCAGAACCGATTCCAAATAACTTACTTTCTACTGCATCAATATTATAATTTTCATCGATTGGAGCTTCAAAAATGGTATCAAGTGATTCTTTTAAACGTCTTCTAGGCGTTAAACGGTCACTAGGAGTGTCTTTATAGCCATCAGGAATCCATATATTCGTTAAACACGGAGTTCCTAACTCCCTACCAAAATACTCACCTATCTCCCTACTAGCAATACAATGATCAATCCAAAACTTGCGAATATCTGGATTGGGGTGAGCTAAAGTTAAACCGTCATTCGCTTTTTCATGTGAAAATAAAGTTGGATTAATATCTAATCCGACACCTTGTTTTTTTGCCCATTGTACCCATCTCTCAAAATGTTTTGGTTTTATTTGGTTTCTATCAACCGCTTCACCATCAGTTTCTGCATAAATAGCATGCAAATTTATTCGATGTTTCCCAGGAATAAGAGATAAAGCTTTTTCTAAATCCATCCGTAATTCTTCTGGAGTTGTAGCTTTTCCAGGATAATTACCAGTTACTTCAATTCCACCAGAAAGATCACTTTTATTAATCTCAAAACCACCAATGTCATCCCCTTGCCAGCAATGAATGGATATTGGTATTTTACTAAGCCTTTCAAATGCTTCCTCTACATCTATTCCCCATCTTTCATACTCTTTTTTCGCTAAATTAAAATGTTTTTCCGTACTCACTTTACCTCTCCTCCTTGAATTCCTTTGCTGGAAAATACGTTTTTAATTCAAAGGAATTTTTTATGATATGTTTAGCTTTATTTACATCATCAATTTCACCAATAGCCAGCATTTGAACAAGTAAATTTCCAATCGCTGTAGCTTCTATCGGACCAGCATATACTTCTTTTCTCGTCTTATCTGCAAGTTTTTGATTTAATAAATGGTTTTGACTCCCACCGCCAATTACGTGGATCGTCTTAAATTCTCTTCCTAAAATTGTCTCTAGTTCATTGACTGTATTCTCATAGCAATCTACAAGACTATCATATATACATTTTGCTATTTCCCCTGGATGTATTGGAACTTGCTGATTTGTTTCTCTACAATAAGCTTGGATTTCCTCTACCATATTTTCTGGTTTTAGAAACCTTGGGTCATCAACATGAACAAGTGACTGAAACTCAGGAAATTGGCGAGCCATTTTCATAAAATCCGTGTATGAATAAGCATGTCCAAAATTTCTCCTCACCTCTTCAATAATCCATAACCCCATAATATTTTTCAAGAAACGATATTGACCATTAATTCCTCCTTCATTCGTAAAGTTCATTCTCATTGCTTCTGTACTACAAATAGGCAAATCATTAACAACTCCCATTAATGACCATGTACCAGAACTAATAAAGATTGTATCTTCTGTACTAGGAACTGATATAACTGCTGAAGCAGTATCATGACTAGCTGGTAAGATTACTTCCATATCAAAGCCAAATTCTTCAACTAATTCCTTTTGTAAAGTTCCAAGAATTGTTTGTGGTTGTTTTATCTCACCGAATATACGTTGATTAATACCTAGTTTACTAATAATCTCATGATCCCAATTCTGTGATAATACATTCACCAATTGAGTAGAAGTGGCGTTTGTATACTCATTTATTTTCACACCGGTTAATAAATAGTGTAAATAATCTGGTAACATGAGAAAATGTTGTGCTCTTTTTAACCATTCAGGGTCATGTTCTTTTACAGCATAGAGTTGATAAATGGTGTTAAACTTTTGAAATTGTATTCCCGTAATCTCATATAGTTTTTCTTTACTTATGATGGATAATACTTTTTCCATCATTCCATCAGTTCGTGGATCTCGATATGCAATCGCATCGGTTATTAATTGATCATTTTCATCTAAGAGCACGAAGTCTACAGCCCATGTGTCTATTCCAATCGTACTAGGGGAGATACCAAGTTGTTGACACTTTTTTAACCCCGTCTTTATTTCTTGAAAAAGTGATTGAATATCCCAACAGTAGTGTCCATTTTTATAAATCAACTGATTGTCAAAGCGATGAATTTCACGCAATAATAATCGGTCATTATTAAGTTGACCAACCATCACTTTCCCACTCGAAGCACCAATATCTACTGCTAAACAATATTTCATCCTGCACCTCCTCGTAAAGTAAGCGCTTTTATTTCACTAATGACTTCTATCAGTATATTTATCACTGATAGAAGTTGTTTTTCATCTTGTAAATGCAGCAGGTACTCCACCATCCACTGTAATCATACAACCGGTTGTTTTTTCTGCTTTGGTTGAGGCAAGAAATGCAACAGATTCTGCGATATCTTCTGGAAATATGTTCACTTGTAAGGTAGTTCTTTTGCGATAATGTTCTTCTAATTGATCTGGATGTATTCCATATGCTTGTGCACGTTCTTCACGCCAATTAGAATCCCAAATTGCAGAGCCTTGCAATACAGCATCTGGTAGAACGGAATTAACTCTAATCCCATACTGTCCACCTTCAGCAGCAATACATCGAGCTAAATGTACTTCTAATGCTTTTGCTGCACTATATGCTGAGGCATTTTTTCCTGCATAAATTGAATTTTTTGATCCAATGAAGACCATATTGCCTCCAATATTTTGATTCTTCATTAGTTTAAAACCCTCACGAGCAACTAGGAAATAACCTTTACCCAATACATTCATATTTAATTCCCATTCTTTTAATGATGTATCTTCGAAGGGACTTGAAGTTGCTAAACCTGCATTATTTACTATTATGTCAATACCACCATAAGTGAGTACTGCTTGCTTGTAAGCCTCTTGGACTTGTACCTCGCTTGAGACATCCATTTTAAGCGCTTTAGCCCGTCCTTCTCCATATTGTTGATTAATTTCAGCAGCAACTCTTTCTGCACCTTCCAAATTCAGATCTGTAACAATTACATGTGCACCTTCAGCTGCTAATCTCTTACAAGTAGCACTACCAATTCCACCTGCTCCGCCCGTAATAAAAGCTACCTTTCTAGAAAACTCTGCTTCTTTCGGAGCTAATGACAGCTTGTATAATTCTAATGGCCAATATTCTATATCAAACGATTCCTTCTCATTTAAGGAAACAAAATTGCCAAGAACTGTAGCACCAAGCATTACAGCAATTGCTCGGTGGTATAACTCCCCACTTACCTTCGCTAAAGAACTAGACTTTCCAGTATTAATCATACCGACTCCCGGAATTAATATTACTCTCGGGGCTGTTTCTGCAATAATGTCTCCTTCATTTTTATTTTGTTCAAAATATAGTTCATACTCTTTTTTGAATTGATTTATTCCTTCTTTTATCTTTTCAATTAGGTTACTAATATTCTTGGAAGCAGGGTCCCAATCTATAAATAATGGAACTCTTTTCGTATGCACTAAATGATCTGGACATGCTGCTCCGACATTAGCTAATATTGGTGCATCCACACTATTTACAAAGTCTAATATTTTGCTTGAGTCATCATAGTGGAGTAACATTTTTTTCTCATTACTAATTGCACCACGAATAATAGGCATTATTTTGGCTAGAAGATCCTTCCGTTCTTCTTCAGGTAAACTTTCGTACTTTTTGCCACCAAACAAGTTGTTATGTACCTTTGATTGAATAAAACTTTCTGCTTCATTGATGATGGAAATTGTCTTATGATAACAACTTTCAGAACTATCTCCCCAAACCACTAAACCATGCTTCTCCATTATGACAAGTTCTGCATGTGGATTATTGCGAACACCCTCTGCTATCATTTTTGAAAGTTTGAATCCTGGACGTATATACGGGACCCATACAAATCTATCCCCAAAGATTTCCTCTGCAATTTGCTTTCCATTATCTGCGCAGCAAATACTAATAATAGCATCTGGATGTGTATGATCCACATGTTTAAATGGCAGAAAAGCATGTAGTAATGTTTCAATAGATGCTCTCGGATGTTTGCTATCTATCATACAATGAGACAAGTATTCTACCATTTCCTCATCAGACATATCTTCACGTTCAAGTAAAGGACGTATATCCTCTAACCTTAATCCAGTGAAATTACTTGCTCCCATCGTTGCTAAATCAGAGCCACTTCCTTTCACCCACATTACTTCAATCTCAGAGCCCTTGAAATCCCTTTCAATTGTTTTCATTGAAGTATTTCCACCACCCCAATTACAAACAGCCCGATCTGATCCTAACAAATTGGAACGGTATACAAGTTCATCTAATCCAGCCACGATTGTTTCCGCTTTCATTTTATCCCAAAGATTCTTAACCACAGCTACCTCCACTATAATTTAATTATTTTGATTTAATTGTAAACAATTCTTTGTTTTGTTGCAATTACTTTTGAATATTTTTGTTTTATTATTTGATTTATTTTAGTTTGTAATAAGGGAATACTCCTATTTATTATTCTCAAGAAAGCCGATCGATAATTTTTGCTAAAAGTAATGTTCTTTCCATTAAAGAGGGGATATATAAATATTCATCCTCTGTGTGTGCTTTTCCACCTACAGGACCTAAGCCATCAACAGTTGCAATACCCATCGCTGCAGTTAGATTACCATCTGATTTCCCGCCTCTTTTTTCTGCTGAAAGGTCAAAGCCCAGCTCTTTTGCCACTTGCTGAACAAGGCTAAATAATGATTTTGATGCTGAATTTGGTATCATTGGTGGTCTTGTAATAGTTCCACTAAGTTCAAGATGAGTTCCAGGTACATCAGATTTACTGCAAATTCTTTTAATTTCATCTTCAATAAAAGTAGCTTGTTCCATTGTTTCAACTCGTACATCGATAGACGCTTCTGCGTAAGGAGCAATCGTGTTAATCGATGTCCCACCACTTACTAGTCCAACATTTACACTAATGCCTTTAGAATAATTAGTTAGTCGATGAAGCTTTAAAATCTTATGTCCCAGTTCTTCAATTGCACTTATCCCTTGATCCGGTTCGATACCAGCATGAGCAGATTTACCCTTAATCTTCAAATGATATTTTCCGCCACCTTTTCGAGCAGTTACAACTGCTCCAGAAAACGTTGGTTCCATGATCAATGCAAATTTTTTAGTCCTTGCTACTTTTTCTATTAATCTTCTAGAACATACGGAACCTATTTCCTCGTCAGTGTTCAAAATTAATTCGATATTCTTATATCCTTTACTATTGCATGCTATTAATGCTTTTAATGCAAAAAGTGTACAAACATGACTGGATTTCATATCGATTATTCCTGGACCATAAGCACAATTATTTTCCTGTCTAAAAGGACGCTTTATTGCTGTACCTTTACTAAATACCGTATCTAAATGTGCAATGATAAGAATTTCTGGTTCAACGGCATCCTTATGGCGGATTACTAAATTATCGCCATACATCTTCTCACTATATCGATCAATATGAAAATCCAATTTCATATATTCCTCGATTAAAACATTAGCTACTTTGTCCACACCGTCTTTATCATAAGTCCCACTGTCAATATTGACTAACTCTTCAATTAAGTTCAACATAGCATTTGAGTGCTCTTCTATATAATTTTTCATTTGAACATCTCCATGTAATAAATGGTTTTTATGTACAAATTTAAATGATTTTTTCCTTTTTATGGACAAAACCGGCCAAAAATTGGACCGGTTTTGTGTATTATAGCTTTAGTTCTCCCATGCGTAAAAGTTCTACAACAGCTTGGGATCTTCCCTTTACTCCGAGCTTTTGCATGGCGTTGGATATATGGTTTCGAACTGTTTTCTCGCTAATAAAAAGATCATTTGCTATTTCTTTTGTTGTTTTGTCCTGCACTAACAGTTCAAAGACTTCTTTTTCTCTTTTTGTAAGCAGCGGTTTGTGTGTGAATTCATTCTCCTTCAACTATGATAACCCTCCTTGCCTTCGCCAGCTTTAAACCGCGGGGATGGGTATTTTTGATTGTCACCTTATCATATGTGAGGTAAATAATGTGAGTGACATCATGAAGGCAAGAAATAGCCAATTAGGCGGAAAAGACCGATTTTTTTCCACATCTACTATAAATTCAGCTTTCCACATATTTCTCCCGTCCACAGTGGACTTCACGTCTCATTACTCTAAACTATATCTCCCTCTGGCAAAGAACGAATAGTCCCATTTTCCCTTACTACAGTATAATGCAATACTAATAAAGAGGTTCCTATGCTTTCATAATCGAGTAGGAGGAGGTGATTAACCTCCGACCTCTCACACCACCGTACGTACCGTTCGGTATACGGCGGTTCAAAA
>VEFU01000073.1 GCA_007679095.1 Paenibacillus bovis | reverse complement strand
TGACTGAACTTGGGTATTTAACAAATCTATTATGATACTAAAGTAAGGAAATGCGACAACTATATTGACAAACACCGACTTGTAGGCAGAGGAACTCAGGATAAAATTAACCATGCTTATGCGTTCGGTGGCGTTGATATGACAATCGATACGGTTGAAAACTTTCTTGATGTACCGATTGATTACTATGTGAAGGTTAACATGGAAGGTCTCGAGCAAATTGTAGATGCACTAGGAGGAATTCAAGTGGAGAGTACTTTTGCATTTTCTTATGAAGGATCAACATTTGAAGAGGGAACTCTGACACTTACAGGTGAAGAAGCTCTACGGTATGCACGTATGAGAAAAGGGGATCCAAAGGGCGATTTTGGCCGCCAAGACCGCCAAAAGCAAGTTATTGCTGGAATTATTGATAAGGGCGCTAACCTATCCTCTATTACAAAAGTAGATGATATTCTTGGAGCACTTGGTACAAACGTTAAAACAGATATGAGTTTTGATGAAATGAAAACTGTTCAAGCGAACTATAAGGATGCACGTCATAATATCGAGCAATTTTCGATTTCAGGTTCGGGGCAAACCATTGGTGGGATTTGGTATCTAGTGGTTCCTGAAGAAGAACGATTAGCTGTTTCTACGAGACTGAAGCAGCATTTGGAGATTAAATAGTAAATAAGAACCAACCGAGATGACCGGTTGGTTTTTGTTTGAAGAAAAGTGTGCAAGCTAATTAACACGTATTGTTTTCAATCCCAAACTATTATCATAGTTCTTGATGGTTGCAATCGTTGAGAATTTATAGTTTCCTTTAACTGTTTTTGACGTTACATATTTAAAGGATGCTACTCCTTTAGTGTTTGTTTTAGCAGTGATTGTTTTGCTTTTTCCTTTTGTGGGATTAATTGTTAGTTTTACAACTGCGCCTACAATAGGTTTTTTTGTTTTTGAATCGACCACTTTTACTGTTGGCCAAATTGTGTTCCCTGCTTTATAGGTTGTTTTAGAAGTTGTTACAATTGTGCTTGCCTTTTTCTTTTGTACTGGTTTTGCAACTGGAACTGCTGGCTTTGGTTTCGCTATGGGAGTAGTAACCTTCGTCGGGATTGGATTATTGACTACCGGTGCTACTTGTGGAACTGAAACTATATCAATAATCCCAGGTGCTTGAACCAAACCAAACCCAAAATGAGAATCTCTTCCCTTTATCCCGATGTCACTTGCAGTTGTTTGCAATTTCTCTCTAAGCTGTTTGTGGTTCAAGTTGGGATATGCCTGCTTAAGCAGCGCCAGGTTTCCTGCTACAAAAGGAGCAGCCATTGATGTTCCATCCATTACAACATATTGATTATTTAAATAAGTGCTTAAGATTCCAACACCGGGCGCTGTAACCTCAATACTCGCCCCAGTTGCTGAGAATTGTCCACGGTTATTTAGGCTGTCGAGTGCAGATACCGCGATTGTTGAGTCATACTTCGCCGGAAACATAACTGTATCTCCGCTCCCCTCAGCACTTCCGCTATTCCTCGCAGATGCGACAACTAAAATCCCTTTGCTATAAGCACGTTCGACTGCCTGCTTAAGCGCTAATGAATCCTGTGGTGCACCTAGACTAAGATTAATGATGTTCATTTTATTGGTAATTGCCCAATCAATACCTGAAATGATGTCTGATAAAAAGCCTGTCCCTTCATTGTTTAAGACCTTTACAGCGAATAAACTGGCATCTGGTGCAATACCTACTATACCTACTTCGTTATTTTTCGCACCTATAATACCTGCAACATGGGTACCATGACCATTATCATCTTCATAAGACTTGGTATAGGAAGTAAACGACACTCCACCTGCGACAACCAGATCTTCATGTGGAGATATTCCTGTATCAATTACAGCAATTTTGCTACCGGCCCCCGTAAAATTTTCATTCCATGCTTTCATTGCGTTAACCTTTTCTATTCCCCAAGTCTGTATTTGCCCATTAATTGTAATTTCTTGATCAATCTCTACCGCTACAACATCTTTATCTCTTTCAATTAAGTCAACTGCGGCTGCTGGTATCTCCCCAGTTAGCACAGGTATATTTCGAGAAACCTGTTCAACATCTCCATTTACGTTTTCTACAAGTTCTTCATCTACTTTATCTTTAAAAACAATAATTACCTTTTCTGTCGGTGTTTCAGCCTTTGCTTGCGGAACAAATGGGGCTAATAAGGTTACAGTTATTACTATTGAAATAATCTTTTTCATAAACAAACAACTCCCCCACTCATCATTCTTACGTGTTGCGTGAACTAAATATAGATGATTTTCGTTAAAAAATATACTGGTATTTTAAGGGGCAAAACTAAAGGAAATTACATGATTCACAACTGTTTACCACATACTACAAACTGAGGTGATTTGATGGATACAGAACTATTTCAGCGTATTGAGCTGAAAGCGGAGAATGGGACATATAAAATAATATTGCATCTTCAACATTTTACTGAGGAGTTCTCTGCTGAACTGTCTCCACAAACGAAGGAAGAAAAACGGAGTATTCGGAGCGCAGCAAGGGATTATGTAAAACGGAAGTTTCCTAAGCTTAAGGAATCAACTATTATAGTGATGGCAGGGTCAATGCTTCTTGGTTCATTCCCTTATGAAAATAGAGTAGTAGCCCATGAGGCAAATTTTAATATGACTTATCTATACTTCGGAACTACCAAATCATATATTTCTCAGATTGACCGTACTCAAGGGAATATGAACCTTGTTTCACCTAGTTACTTTGACCTTAATGCTGACGGTTCTCTAAAGATTACGACTCAGTTCGATCCGAATTTTGTTACTGAGATGCACAAACGAGGAATTAAAGTAGTACCTTTTTTGAGTAATCATTGGGATCGTAATCTTGGTCGTTCTGCTCTTCAGAATAGAGAACTTTTATCAACACAAATAGCTAATTTTATTAGCAAAAATAACTTAGATGGTGTTCAGGTAGATATTGAAAATGTAAGTGATATTGATAGGGAGAATTACACCGAATTGGTACGCCTTTTACGCGCAAAGTTGCCCAAGGATAAAGAAGTTTCAGTTGCAGTTGCAGCAAATCCGAACGGGTGGACAAAGGGTTGGCATGGTTCCTATGATTATAAGCAACTAGCCCAATATTCTAATTATCTAATGGTGATGGCTTACGATGAAAGTTACAGTGGTGGACCTGAAGGACCTGTTGCAAGCTACCCATGGGTTGAGCGCTCAATCCAATACGCACTCAACCAAGGCGTTCCAGCCGATAAAATCGTACTCGGCATTCCATTTTACGGACGTTATTGGAAATCCGGTGCTACGTCGGGCGGGGATGGGATCTCTAATACACGCGTTGACGAAATGCTTGCCAAATACGGTGGAACTGTTGTCTACGATGAAAATGCAAAATCTCCTAAAGCAACTGTCACCATAAAATCAGTGGATCCAACCATCACGATTGGCGGAAAAACATTAGGTACTGGAACCTATACCATTTGGTTCGAGAACAGTGACTCGATAAAAGCAAAAATTGATTTAGTTCATAAATATAACCTTAAGGGCACAGGGAGTTGGAGTTTAGGACAAGAAAATCCGGTTATTTGGAAGGACTATAAAATGTGGGGTATTCGGATTATCGTGTGGAAAACCCCAAATAAATAGATAATGTTTATCTTATCGTAAATCGGATAATAGTGTGGAATTCTTATAAACCCTCATAATTGCTCACAAAAAAGCTCTTCATTTAAAAATAAGTATTTCAATACAAAATCCCTTTTCATAAAGTATCTTCTTTCTATTGACTCTAACGTAACGTAATACTCTATAGTGGTAATTGAAGGAGGTGCAAAGTGATGGATATGAAGGTAAAAGAAGTGGCAGAATTGGTTGGTGTTAGTATTCGTACACTTCATCATTATGATCAGATTGGATTGTTGACCCCAAAAGAAATCACTGATTCTGGTTATCGACTCTATTCAGAAGAAAACCTTGAAACATTACAACAAATTTTATTTTTCAAGGAACTTGGATTCACCTTAAAGGAAATTAAAAAGATTATTAACAGCCCTTTATTTAACCGACAAGAAGCATTGATTTTACAACGAAAAATGTTGATTGAGAAACGAAAAAAAGTCGATAAAATGATTGAAACCATTGATAAGACGATTAAACATATGGCGGGAGAAATACAAATGACGAATGAAGAGAGGTTTGAGGGAATTAACGTTGGATTCAACCAATTTGAAGAAGAGGCTCGTCGCCGTTGGGGAAATCAATCTATTGATGAGATAAACGCAAAACTAAAGGGAATGTCCAAAGATGAACAAAATGATTTATCTGATAGATGGGATATGATCTTCAATAAACTTGCATGCCTTCGTGATCAATCCCCCGAATCCCAAGAGGTACAAGCAACAATTAAACAATGGTATGACTTTTTAAATGAAAATTTTAGTAAGTACTCTCTTGATGCCTTTTATGGATTAGGTCAACTTTATATTAATGATGAACGTTTCACAAAAAATATAGATCAGTATGGTGAGGGTTTAGCAAAACTCATGAGTGAGGCGATGGAGGTCTTTACGAATAATCAAATAAGAGGTGGTAGCAATGAAAATAATAATTGAGGATACAATTGAACAATACGATAAATTGTTTTCAATGGAAGAAGATAAAGAAAATTTTTATCGGTACTCAATGATGAAGCCTTTTGAAAAGATGTGGAATATGATTAATGTTCCATTAAAGGCTAAGCAACCTAATGGGTATGATGTAATAATGGCTACAAATATGCTTGGCTATCTTAATGTATCAGATACTCAAACTGGAAGACAAGCATTAGAAAGTTTAAAAGAAATTCAGGCTCTTCAAACAGCACATAGCACTTTGAATCATTGTATTGATTTTATTGAAAAAAATAATATAAATATTAATGCTGATGAATTGAGATTTGGTATGTATATAGCTGACCCGAAGAAGCTCGAATTACAAAAAGGTTATTGTGGTTTTGGAGGAATTCCAGGGTTTATTCAAGTATCTATTTACCCAAACTCCTATAATATTCCAAGGATTCCTGCTGTAATTGCACATGAATTCCATCATAATATCCGTTTTTCATATTTTGATTGGGATCATGGAGACGTTACCGTTGGTGATTACTTAATTATAGAGGGTTTAGCTGAGTCATTTGCAAAAGAACTTTATGGAGAAGATCTTTTAGGACCTTGGGTTACTTCTTTTGATAAAGAGGACTTAGAATATTCAAAAGAAGTTATAAAGGATGCTTTAGATATTAAAGGGTTTGCTGAGGTCAGCAGTTATATGTTTGGTGATACCATTGCAAAGGAACAAGGCTATCAACCTGTTGGCTTATCACCATTTGCTGGTTATGCAGTAGGCTACCATGCAGTGCAGTCTTTCATGGAAACCAATAATGTGGGGATAGAAGAAGCTACCTTACTTGGCACAGATGAAATACTAAGCAATTGTGGACTGTTTTCTAAATAACCTGTTTGTACTAATGAAGGCATTACTGTGATAGCTAAGTAATGCCTTTCTTATTTAACTGCAATTCATATGATTTTCTTATTAAATGCTCAATAAAACAAAGGGAAATGAAATAATGACAACTAATATGCTCAATCTACCAAGTTTTAAGATTCTTGATATGAAGGAGAGTGAATATGATTATAGGTTCTTAGTTGAGACTACATTGCCACCTCCTTCTTATTGCCCAAAATGTGGTACGGTTGCTAATCTATATAAGCATGGTAAAAAGGAACAATTATTCTTTGATTTGCCGATGCACGCTAAACGAGTTGGCATCTTCGTTAAAAGACAACGTTACAAATGTAATGAGTGTGGGGCTACATTCTTTGAAAGTCTTCCAGATATAGATGAAGGCCGTTCTGTTACCAATAGGCTAATTAATTGGATTCAAGAAGCAAGCCTTGTAAAAACGTTTACCAGTGTTGCAGAAGAGATTGGCGTTGACGAAAAGACTGTACGAAACATCTTTAATGACTACGTTGATGAGCTTGAAGCTCAAACTGATTTTAGAACTCCTAAATGGCTTGGTATTGATGAAGTCCATTTACTTAAAAACTATCGTTGTGTCATCACAGATGTTGAAAACAAGTCAGTAATTGACATCTTACGCAAACGCAATAAAGATAATGTTATCAGTTATCTTTCAAAGCTCCAAGACATTGATAAAATTGAACTTGTAGCAATGGATATGTGGAATCCTTATAAGAGTGCTGTTAACACAGTGATACCACATGCCAAAATCGTAATTGACAAATTCCATGTCGTTAAATTAGCCAATGAAGCCTTAGAGAAAATCCGAAAAGCTAACCGTAAAAATATTACAGCCAAAGAACGTAGACAACTTATGAGAGATCGTTATGTGCTTCTTACAAGGAGTAAAGACTTAACAGACTTTGATGACCAGATAAAGCTACAGGTATGGACTCAGAACTTTCCATTACTCGGACAGGCTTATGAACTCAAAGAGCAATTCTTTGACATCTATGAAGCTGAATCAATCAACGATGCCTATATACTCTATCAAAATTGGGTTTCAAATGTACCTAAAGAATTAATGACTTATTTTGAAGATCTGATTAGGGCTATGAATAATTGGGAAGAAGAAATATTCAACTATTTCAATTCTCCTATTACAAACGCTTATACGGAATCCCTCAATCGTTTAATTAAGACAATGAACCATGTTGGTCGTGGTTATTCTTTTGAAGCCCTTAGAGCAAAGATTTTGTTTACTCAAGGCTATCGTAAAGTTAAAAAGAAAAAGAAATTCAAAGAAGTTGAAGTTACTTTTGGAAAAATGTTACCCGATCAATTCCCAAGTTGGTCACAAACTGGTTATGAATGGGTGTATGAAGAAATTTATGGTGCTGATTTTTCCACACTGTCTAAGGCTATGGAAGAGGGTACTTTTTAACCCTCTTTCCACACTATTTTCCGATTACCCAAGTTTTCTATTAAATTCTGCCTGAACTTCTTCCCATGGATCCATTAAATATTGACGTATTGTTCTTAAGAACGTCCAAATCTCACGATTTGGTTCCCTCAGCAGCCTCATAATTTCTAGTAATCCAAAAGTAATTAGTGCAATAAATAGTTGATTCCAAATACCAGTTGGGGATTGGCTATATAAATGGTCTACTTTGACGTGTTGTTTTAACCATTTAAAGAATAATTCGATATACCAACGGCTTTTATAGGTATCCAATATTTCTTGTTCGCTTAAGTCCAATCGATTTGTAAGAAGACGATAGGATGTTCCCTCTTCATCGATAAATTCTATTAGTTTTAATTTTTCTGGCCTAGTTCTGATAGAAATTAATTCATATCTAGTTACATTCGAAAGGTCAGATTGATAGGATCTTAAAGTTTCAAAACGGAACGTTTTTTTGATCCTCACAAGAAATTTAACCTGTTTTTGGAGCCACCCACCCATTTTGGTTTTTTCAGCATACCCTCTATCCATTACATATAATGTATTGTCTGGCTCAATTAAATAGTTAACGGCGTCTATGTCTGAAATATTTGCGGTAGATGGAATCATCTTTTCAGGAAATACACTGTCAGACGAGGCTAACGCTAGACGTAAATGAATTTTAACGCCGCTAGAATCTTTCGAGACAGCAGTCCAATTAGATGCATTGTTAGGCAATTTGATATGAGAAGAATCTATGATTCTTAAAAGGCCTACATTAGGGTTTAACCCTTTAGATTTACCAGCTTTAAGAAACTTGTATTGCTAGGCAATACGGCTAAGCATATCTGCCAGTTCATTTGTATTTAAGGTCGCCAGTCGACGACTTAATGTAGAGGAACTAATAGATTTCAAATCTAATTCTTGCCTTATTTGTTTCTTTGAACGTATGCCAATTTCAATTTCATCTAGGCTTTCCCATCGAAATAACCCAGCTAAAAGGAATATTTTAACTAGAGACTCATCCGTTAACTTTTTATAATCGTAATTATGTAATGGGCATGAAAATGTATTACGAGGTAATAAAGATAAATATTGACGAAAGACTAATTTTTGGTCTACACTATTCATACATTGTGTGCTCCTTTGTAAGTGTAGGGAACTGATTTAGTCATCGTTACCTACACTACAATAGGAGCTTTTTCTATTTTTATCAATATTTTTGTTCATTTTACATTTTTTTACTGCTGTGCAACGCTAGTGGTCGGTGCCTGGCACCAACACGATTCTGAATTGTTTCGGTGCCAGGCACCGGGACTATTCTGAATTGTGTCGGAGTTGTGTGGGTGCCTGGCACCAAAACAAATGGCACCAAAACAACAAAGCCAGCTACCCAATTTATGTAGCTGGCTTTTTTTGTTGTCTTACTTTTATTATTTTCCTTATGTTTAGTACGATTACCTTCGTGACGGCATAGAATGGGACTGCTAATACCATTCCCACGAGGCCTGCGATATTGCCAGCTGCCAGCAGGATAATGATGATCGTAGCTGGATGAACATCGAGATTTTTCCCAAGTATAAGTGGAGATATCACATTTCCCTCTAATTGCTGTGCAATGAGAATCACCAATATGACAAGTAGTGCTTTTACAGGTGAATCAAATAAGGCTACGATAACTGCTGGTGCTCCGCCAAGAATCGGTCCAACATACGGGATGATATTCGTTACCATCACCAGCATCGCCATTACAAGTGGGAATGGCAAATCGATGATGAGATAACCAATTAAAGAGAGCGTCCCCACAATCAAAGCAACAGTAACTTGTCCCCGTATATAGGATGACAGTGTCTCTCCCGTCTCTTTCAAGATGGTTATTACTTCTTCCCGGTAGGATGTTGGAAAAAATCTAGATACCGCAATTGGAAACTTATATCCATCCTTAAACATATAAAACAATAAAAAAGGAACGGAAACCAATATGATTGCTATTTTCGACATGATCCCAAAGAAGTTGTAAATCCACCCTGTAACAAGATCAGGTAGCGTATTAGCAAATTCAAATAGTTTTTCCTTTCCAGTTTCAAACAGTTCACTATAATCTTCCTGAATCATTTTAATTTCAGAAGAATGTATAACGGACTCAAAAAAATGCGTCGCCTTCCTTATGTAGATAGGAATCGCGTTATACAGCTCATTAAATTGTAGTGTGATTGGAGAGATAAAATAGCTAATCATAATTAAACCGAGAAAAAAACTACCCACATATACTAGTATGATTGCTACAAAAAACGGCACCTTTTTCCTTGTTAAAAACTTTACAATTGGATTTAATAAAAAATACAAAAATAAAGTGATGATAATAGGAAAAAACAGCGTAGTAACAAAAATTCCAATCGGCTCTAGCAAAAACGTGATCTTTGAACCAACATAAATAATCGCAATAATGATTAGAATCTGCAACGACCAAAATTGTAACTTGCTTTTAGTCAACGTACTACTCCCTTCCGAAGTCATATTGGATAGTATACCAAAAGTGAAATATCCACCTCAAGACAATATAATTCTCTAGAATTTCTTATTAAAATCTATTAAAAAATCCCTACAAATCTCTACCTAAATCATCTATCGTGAAAAAAGTCGCTTCTCCTTAATAATATAATTCCCAATAATTTCAATTCAAATAGCAGTATTGTGCAAGAAATTAATAATTCTATCCATGTTCAACTCACCCAAAATTCCGTACCTTAAATTGTGTAGGTGCCAGGCACCGGAAAAATTCCGAATAGTTTCAGAGTTGTTTGGGTGCCAGGCACCCAAACAACTCCTGGCATCAGTAAAAGAAGTACCACCAAGAAAGGGGAATCTGATATGGAAGAGAAAATTTACATAGGGGCAGGGTATTATCCTGATCATTGGCCGCGCGAGAGATGGCCGAAAGATATTGCGATGATGAAGGAGGCGGGAATAAAAGTACTTAGGCTAGCAGAATTATCGTGGTCATTTCTAGAACCAAATGACGGCGAATTTGATTTCACTTGGTTGGATGAGTTTATGGAAATGGCGAGTAAGGAAGGAATTCAATTCATGCTCTCCACACCATTCGAAGCATCACCACCATGGCTACGCAAGAAACACCCGGAGATTGTAAGGACAGACAATTTCGGTCGAATTCACGGCGCTCGAGGCTTGCACTGTAAAAATAACAAAACATTCATCCAATACGTCGACCGCTTAACAAATAAAATGGCTGCACATTACGCAAACCACGAATCAGTTATTGGCTGGCAAATCGATAATGAATTACGCAATGTAGAATGTTACTGTCCCGATTGTCATGAAGGTTTTATAAAGTGGCTACAAGACCGCTACGGTACATTGGAAAAACTAAACGAGACATGGGGCACAAAGTTTTGGAGCCAAGTTTATAACAGCTGGGATGAAGTGACTCCACCATCTGCCGACCAGTTAACGATCTCGATTTCACAAAAACTCGACTTCACAAGGTTCGGTTCTGATTCAACGGTGAACCATGTAAAACGCCAAGTCGATATCTTGAAAAAACATGCACCACATCAATTCGTTACCCATAACACAATGGGCTGGTATGAACGCCTAAATTATTATGATTTAGCGAAAAACCTAGACTTTATCGGGTGGGACTGCTATCCAAGTGTAGATGGCGACCCACATATTGAATGTTTTATCAACGACCATCATCGAAGCACAAAACATAAAGCACATTGGATTCTTGAGCAGAAAAATGGTTATTTTAACTATAGTGATTACAACTTAGCGATTGAGCCGGGATTAGTACGGTTATGGTCCTATCTCAATATCTCCAGAGGTGCGAATGGGATTCTCTACTATCGCTGGAGGTCCAATCGTTATAGTAACGAACAAAATCCGAATGGCTTACTGAGACATGATGGTTCACCAAGAAGAGCCTATTTTGAAGCAAAACAAATCACAAATGAATTAGCGAAGTTTGGCGATGAACTTGCCAGTACTACCGTAGAAGCACCGGTTGCCCTCTTTTACGACTATGATCAAATATGGGCATTTGACGCACACAAGCAGTATCGCAACTTTGATCACCGCGGCCATATGTTAACATATTATCGCGCACTTGCTAAAATGGGCATCACCGCCGATCTCTGTGCGCCAACGACGGATCTATCGAAATACAAGGTGGTAATCGCTCCTTCTATGGCCATGGTCAGTGATGAAATCTATGAAAATTTGAAAACATATGTAGAAAATGGTGGCTGCTTAATCATCGGGGCACGAAGTGGATTCAAGGATTGGGCAAATGTCACGATTGACGAGCCGTGGCCAGGAAAGTTAGCAGAAATGGCCGGATTAACTGTAGACGAATTTGAAGTTTTACCAGACCGTTATGCTAATAAAATTGCGTATAGCGGTAAGGAGTATTCTGTAAAAGTATGGTTGGACATGCTCGAGACAAACAGTGCGGAGTCACTTGCGACCTACAAGGAAAAATTCTATGCAGGTAGAACCGCCGTAGCAAAAAACAAATTTGGAAAAGGAACCGTCTACTATGTAGGTGTCATGGGCAGTGACGAATTTGCGAGCGATTTTCTACGAGATGTTGCCGAAGAACAAAATGTCGACACATACAACGTACCAAAAGGCATCTTCGTAAGCAGCCGTATCAACAACAATGTTCGCTACACTTTCTACATCAACAACAACCGCGAACAAACCACCGTCCCATTAAAAGAAAATGGCTACGACGTAATAACCGAAAAAGAAGTAGCCAAAGAAGCCATAATAGATGGACTAGGAGTGCTGATAGTAAGATCTGTGTAAGGTGCCTGGCACCCGCACAACTCCAACACAATTCCTAATGTTCAGACTTGTTCTGAAGTTGTTTGGGTGCCTGGCACCCAAACAATTGGCACCCAAACAATTAGCAAAGGAAGTAATTACCATACTCTCGCTAGGAGCGGTGGGCAATTACTTCTTTTTTCTATTGGTGCCCACACACCAATCTAACACAACGTCTCCAAATGATAACGAATGACCGCTCTTACCTTTTCCTCCGTATAAACATCTGGGCGCAACAATGCATGAATGGACAATCCTTCTATCAACGCTGCTAGCCTACTCGTTTCTAATTCTACATTAATGGAATTTGGTACAATCTCATGTAAAATTAACATCTGGATCATTGAATTTACTAATTCATATGTACCGTCCGTCATTTCATCCTTTTTTTCTTGCAATACTTCACTTGTGAGGGAGCGAATCGCAAAGATCCACCAAACGCTCGTTTCGACTTTCTTTTCTTCGTCCATTGGTATAAGCTCTAATAAAATTTCCTCCACTGCCTGCAACGGATTTTCGGACCAATCTTTCTGTTCAGTCCTTTTTTTCCCCTCTTCCAAAAAGTAATTCATGATAAATAACAGCATTTCATCTTGCGTTGAAAAGTAATGACGTAAAGCACCAGCTGACATCCCCGCTTCCGATGCAACCCTTCGTATAGAGGCCTTTTCCATTCCTTCTCGCTTAATAATATTCCATGCTGCTTCCGCAATCGACTTCCGCTTTTGCTCATGGTTCACAATTTTTGGCATAAAAAATCACTTCCTCTTTATAACACATCGTGTTATTATCTTTTTAGCACATTGTATTAAATATAATACCACATAATAGTAGCCAAGGGATTCTTCAAATGCTGCACTTCTCACAAAAAAGTGCATTACATTCATTTTTAAAATAATGAGGTGAAAAATAATGAAGGATATTATGAAAGGATTAAGCTTACTTCTCCTTATTCAAGGAATTGGAGGATTAATCAATCATTTAACAAATGGCTCAAAAAGCTGGTTCCTAGTCAACTACATTGAAGCATTCCAAGGACTAGAAATCCTATTCGACATCATCTTTATCGTTCTAGGCATAGTCGTAGCGTTGGCCGCCCGTAAAAACCGGGTACATTCCTAAATTGTGTGGGTGCCAGGCACCCACACAACTCCCACACAATTCAACATTCATCTTCCCAATCTTTGCCAGTTCCAATAACCTCTCTGGCTATTTCGATAAACGATAATATGATTGGGGAAAGCCATTTGTCTTTGTGCCATAGCATTTGTGTATATACGTGCAAGTCCGGGATTTGCCATGGTAGTGGGACGAGCTCACCACGATCTACTTCCGCTTGCACCACTACTTCAGGTAAAAATGCGATTCCTATCCCTGTTATCGCACATTGTTTAATTGCTTCTGCACTTTGAAATTCCAAGTAAGTGATCGTATCAATCCCCTTTTTTTCAAAGGAACGGTCAAACATCGTTCGATACGTACACCCCTTCTCATTCACAAGGAACACTTCCCCATGAAAATCCTCCTGTTGAATTGCACTTCGCCCAGTAAGTGGATGGTCTGGAGCGACAAAAAAGCGGAATGTCTCTTCAATTAACGGCTCTACTTCAAGTCCAGTAGAAATAATAGTTTCATCGAGCATAAACACTACATCAGTCGTACCGTCAAAGAGTGTTTGTTTCAGCTCCTGGTTAGGAAACGAACGGAAAATGAGTCGAACCCCTGGATGGCGCGAGCGAAATCGCTGAAATACAGCTGGTAGGCGATATACGCACTGAACTTCATTCGCACTTATCGTTATCGTACCAGTCAAATTCTCATCATCATGCACAGCACTGCGCGCTTCATCAAGTTTTTCGAGAGCACTTTGGATATGAGTTAAAAAACGTTTCCCCGCGGTCGTAAGAACAAGTTGCTTGCCTAGGCGATCAAAGAGACGAACACCGAGCTCTTCCTCCAATGCTTTTATTTGCATCGTTACATTAGAAGGTACATAGTTCAACACTTCCGCTGCTCTTGTAAAATTTAAAGTCGAAGCGACGATACGAAAAGTCTGTAGTTGGCGCAATTCCATCCTTTTTCCCCCATTTCATCTTCAAAAATATTGAATGTAACCTTCAATTTCATTCACTTTTCTTGAGGTTAGCACAGCTTTATACTAACAACAAGAAATACTTTTGCTTTTCACTTTAAAAGGAGTGACACGAAAATGGATTATGAAATTTTTGAATTAGGTGATATCACATTACAATCGGGGGTAACATTACCCAATGCATTTCTTGCCTATCAAACATATGGCGAACTAAATGAAAAGAAAGATAATGTCATCATCTATCCAACTGCTTTTGGCGACCAACATGTTCAGAATGAATGGTTAATTGGAAATGGCATGGCACTAGACCCGCGAAAGTATTTTATTATCATTCCAAACTTGCTTGGAAATGGATTATCTTCGTCTCCTAGTAACACGCCACCCCCATACGACCGAGCTAATTTTCCGCAAGTAACTATATATGACAACGTGACTTTGCAGCATCGGTTAGTTAAAGAGAAATTTGGTATTGAAAAAATTGCCCTCGTTGTGGGCTGGTCCATGGGAGCAATTCAATCATTTCAATGGGCCGCAAGTTTCCCCGACATGGTCGAACGAATTGCGCCATTCTGTGGCGGGGCAAAAACGTGGCCACAAACATATGTCGTCCTCGACGGAATGAAAGCTGCACTTATGGCGGCAATTGGCTTCGATACTAGTAAACTAAAAGAACTAACCTCTGAACATATGCGTGCAGTTGGTCGAGTTTATGCAGGATGGGGTACTTCACAAACATTTTATAAACAAGAACTTTATCGTGAATTGGGATTTAACTCATTAGAAGCTTTTGCGGTTGGAGTTTGGGAGCGCAGTTTTATGCAGATGGACCCGCACAATGTCCTCGCCATGTTGTGGACGGGCCAACATGCTGATATAAGTGCAAACCCGACCTATAATGGTGATTTCAGTGACGCACTCAAAAGCATTCAAGCACTTGCCTGCATCATGCCAGGTAGTACCGATCTCTTCTGTACCGCGGAGGATAGTAAATATGAGGCTAAGCTAGTTCCTAATACGGAATTCAAACCAATCGACTCCATTTGGGGACACTTCGCCGGTCGTGGAATTAACAAGGAAGATAATCAATTTATTGATAAAAACCTAAAGCAACTATTAGATAATAGCGTATCTTAAAGGTTTACGTGCAGAGTTGTGTGGGTGCCAGGCACCCACACAACTCCCACACAATTCAAACTATTCTCAACATCTAACACCTAACCTCGGGACACCGTTCCTGACCGAGACCACTGAAAAATAGCGCCTTTTTTTCTTCTTAATTTCTCGAATTAGGTGCAATTTTGGGGATTCAGGTATTT